>NZ_JARJBD010000082.1:0-45921 GCF_029269925.1 Rhodococcus sp. T2V | reverse complement strand
GGTAATACACCCCGACCACACCAAAACCAGCTCCCACCAGCGCTAATCGCACCGACGCCACAGCTATCTAGGAAACTCCCGCTAGGGCACCGTCGCCGGTGGCATAGGTGTCGTAGGGGGCGATGCTGGGGTGGCCGTTGCCAATGTCGTGGGGAATCGTCTCCGCCAGAACGTATCCCGACGACTGATTCGCCAGTGCGCTCAGAAGTGCCGACATGAGGCTCACTTCCACGCGCTGGCCCACTCCGGACCTGTCGCGTTCGTGGAGCGCAGACAATATGCCGACCGTGGCAAAGAGACCGGCTAGAACATCGACGAGAGCGACGCCGGTCTTGGTCGGGGACTTCTGGTCGGGTCCGGTGATGCTCATCAATCCGCCGAGTGCTTGGACGAGGAGGTCGTAGCCGGCGAGTTCGCGGCCGGCTCCGGGACCGAATGCCGAGATGCTGCAGTACACCAATTCGGGGTTGGCCTGGCGAACGGTGGTGTCGTCCAGTCCGAACCGCGCCATGGTGCCGGGCCGGAAATTCTCCACGAGCACATCTGCGTGCTCGGCGAGGGTCCTGGCGGCCTGCAGATCGTCCGGGTCGTGCAGATCGAGAACGATGCTGCGCTTGTTCCGGTTGACGCCGAGGTGGTAGGTGCTCTCTTCGTCGATGAACGGAGGGCCCCAGGCCCGGGTGTCGTCCCCTTCGGGGCGTTCCACCTTGATGATGTCGGCACCCAGATCGCCCAGCGTCATCGTGCAAAACGGTCCGGCGAGGACTCGCGAGAAGTCCGCTACCAACAGGCGAGAAAGCGGAGGGTTGGTCATGTCGTCTCCTTGGATCGGTGCGCACGGGCTCGCTGTCGGTGGTGACGTCGAGGGTCATCGGCGACCCGATTCGCCGCCTCGCTTGCCGAGCGGGTGTCGGCGGCAGACCGTGGCGCGTTGTCGGAGGCAGCGCCACGCCTCTTGCCTTCGGGCTGACAGACCGAGGTCCGCCGGTCCCGCGGCGGGGCCGCGGTGGGATGTCGAGATGCGTTGGGGTGCCGGGCCGCTGGGCACCCCAACGTGTTGGTTTGCTAGACGGAGGACGTCGCCGTCTGCGTGATCCGGGCAGGTGTTCCTGTCAACCAGATGTCGAGGGCCTGCGGTGCGACTTCGGCGGCGCGGCCTTCCAGCTGTTCGAGGGTCAGGCTGCTGATCGGGTGGGTGATCACGACGGGCTCGAGGTCCGCCATACCACGTGCGTCGCGCTGGAGGCGGGCTTCGTGCTCGAACTCGGTGGTCACGATGACCGCCGTGGGCAGTCCGGCCTGTTCGAGGCGAACGCCGTCGGTGACGCAGGCGGAGCAGCAGGAGCCGCAGTCGCCGATTGCGGTCAGTGCGATGTCGTTTTCCGCGGCAATCCGGTTGATTACTTCAGCACTTGCATCGGAGGAGAAATGCTCCTTGTCGTAATACTCGACGGAGACGAACACCACTCCCCGTTGCTCGAGTGCCCGGACGGTGGCCCGCAGAAGTTTGGCCGCGTTCCACTTGGTGTTGCTCAGCACTGCCAGACGGAGGCCATCTGCGCTGCTGGGCCGGGTTGCCAGGGGAGAGGCCTCCACCTCGACAACGCCTCGGGGGTCGTAAATGCCATCGATCATCGTTCTTACCTCGCTGTGTCGGATCTTGTGTGGGGGGCGGTGGTGGAGCTACAGACGGCAGGAGCCGTCCGAGCATTCGAGGCCGCCGGGGTCGCCTGTAGGCACGGTGCCGTCGTCGATTGCGCGCAGCACCGGGGTGGTCGCGGTGCTCCATCCGGGCAGGAAGGCCGAGAAGCGACCGGCCGCGCCGCCGGCGATGAACAGATGAATGTCGTCGGGTGTGAACACTATCGGCACCTGCCGGCCGGACTGGCGTGGATACCACTTCGGCAGATTGCGGTTGTAGGTGGTTCCGCCGGGCGGAGCGTAGCGGTTGCCGTAGCTGACCTTGTCCCAGTCATTGGTTCCGTTGAGCCAGAGGTACCGGCGGATGTCGTCGCGGGCCCATCCGAAGGATGCGATCGTACGTGCGTGTTCGATACCGAGGACGACGGTGCAGGAGCCGCCGAGCACGGCGTTGTTGTGACCGATCGTGCTCATCGCCGAGGCGATCGAGTCCAAGATGCCCTGCGGGTCGTCGGAGATGTGGTTGGTCACGCTGTGGGGGGCCTCGGCGCCGATGACGAGCACCGTGCTGTCTTCCGGGGCGTAGCCGTGTTCGACGTGGTAGGGGGCCCAGGGGCTGGCTTCTTCGTTTTCGGCGATGCAGAAGGTGTACTTGCCTGGATGGCCGAGGGTGCTCTTGTCGAGTTCACCGGGGATGCCCCCGCCGACGCTGAGCATGATCAGTCGAACGGCTCGGCCGATGGTGGCGTTCGCCCGGTTGCCGGAGCCGAAGAGGTTTCCCCCGGAGTTCATGCCGATCTCGCGGGCGATCGGGCCGTTGACCACGATCAGTGGCGAGACGACGTGGGTGGTGGCCTGGATGCCGTTGAGGTTGAAGCGGGTGTCGGCCAGTGCGAGGACGGCGGCACGTACGACGGGTGCGTACTCCGGCTTGCAGCCGGCCATCACCATATTGACTGCGAGGAGTTCGCGGGTCAGGCTGCCCCATCGCGGTGGGATGCGCGCCTCGAGCGTCTGGGGATCGCCGCCGAGTGCCTCGACTACGGCCGCGACACGCTCCGGGGTGGGCGGAACTACGGGTAGGCCGTCGCTCCATGGCTGGTTGAAGTAATGCTCGACCAGATCGTGGTGGTCGATGCGTGGTTCGACGGCGGTCATTTCGGTTGTCCTCCTTGGTAGATCCGAATTTCCTAGGCCAACCGTAAGTCCGCTACACCATCACAGTCCAAGACATGTTTAGTCACCTATTATATTCTGTGGATATGAATGATCCGGAGATGCGACTGCTCCGCTATTTCGTCACGGTGGCCGAGGAACGTCACTTCGGACGCGCGGCCGAACGGCTGCACATGGCGCAACCGCCACTGAGTCAGCAGATCCGAAAGCTCGAGCACCAGCTCGGGGTCGAGCTCATCGATCGTTCACGGCGGCCGATCGAACTCACCGATGCCGGCCAGGCCCTGTTCGAGGAGGCTCGCCTCTCGCTCGTGCACGGGGAACGGGCATTTGCCGCAGCACGGAGGGCCGCCACCGGGCAACTGGGGCATCTGCACATCGGCGCCCTGCAGGCCGCCGTCGACGGGGTGTTGTCGTACGTCATGCGTGCCCATCGCCGGGAGTATCCCGACGTCAAACTCGAACTCACAGAACTGGGTACAGCCGAGCAGATCGTTCAGCTCACCGAACATCGACTCGACGTCGGATTCCTCCGCGGGCCCGTGGACGAACCGACGCTGACCGTCGAGACACTGATCGAAGACCCGCTCGCGGCGGTGGTGTGCGACGACGACCCTCTCGCCGACCGTGGGAGAATATCCCCCCGGATACTGGCCGATAAGCCCATCATCCTGTGGACGCGAGCGGCGGCGCCGACCACCTTCGCCGATGTGGTCGAACTGTTTCGGCAACACAAGATCCAGCCCCCCGTCGTCGATGAATCTCCGCGCATTCAAACCATTCTGGCGCTCGTTGCCTCCGGCGCAGGGGTGGCTTTGCTGCCCACATCGTTCATCAATCTCAGCCGCCAAGGAGTCCGCTTCGTTCCACTCCACGACCCGCTCCCGTACCGCCCGCTCTCCCTTGCCTGGCGTGCCGGCCAGCAGTCGCCACTCCTCGCAGGCTTCGTCGACGTCGCTCGCCGCACCGGACCGCAATATCTGCTCGATCTGACGATGCGCCACCCGCAGCTGCGAACACAGGCGTGACCGGAGCCCAGATCCGGCAGGGGTCGGCGTGGGGTTTCACGGACGTGGGTGCGCTCGATCCGATGTGCGGCACGGCCCGTGCTCGGGCGCGCCGGCCCCAGTAGAAGGATGCGCCGAAGTGATCGATCTTCGTACACTTGATGCATAGCACACATTGATAGTGGGGCATAGGTTTCCATGGAGTTGCGTGATCTGGAAGCACTTTCCGCTGCCGCGCGGTTCGGGCACTTCGGACAAGCTGCCGAGAACCGATTTCATGTCGCAATCGGCGCTGAGCCGTGCCATCGGACGTCTGGAAGGCGAACTGGGAGTTCCTCTGTTCGATCGAGTCGGGCGAACCGTACGACTGAACCGGTACGGCGAGATCTTCCGGGTGCGGGTAGAGGAAGCTTTCAAAGCGCTCGACACGGGGTGGTCGGAGATCACCGACGCGGTCGATCCGAACCGCGGCATCGTCACAATGGCATTCATACCCACCATCGGACCTACCTTGGTCCCGCGCCTGCTCCGCGAGTTCCGGCACACTCACGCGAATGTGCGGTTCCAACTGTCCCAGGGCGGCGCAGGGTCCGTTGTCGGGATGCTTCTGGACGGCTCGGTGGACCTCTGTCTGACAGCTCCTGACCCGCGCGTGCCCGGTGTGGAATGGGTGCCACTGTGGAAGGAGCCGATGGTTCTGGCTGTTCCCGACGACCATCAACTGGCATCCTCGGACACGGTGAAACTGGCCGACCTCGCTGAGGTGCCAGTTGTTACGTTGAAGCGCGGCTTCGGGATACGTCAGATCACCGATGAGCTCTTCGAGGAAGTCGGCGTCACCCCGACCATCGTGTTCGAAGCCGCCGATGTGCCGACCGTCCGCGGCCTGGTGGCGGCCGGGCTCGGGGTCGCCGTCCTTCCTGCCTCTCCGGACGCGCATCAGGTCGGGTTGCCGGTGGAGGTACCCATCAGCGACGTCGACACCAGTCGCGTCGTCGGGGTCGCTCGAGTCATCAGCCGCTACATGCCAGCTGCTGCGCACGCTTTCCTCGAGCACGTCCGTTCCACCGCAGAGACCCCGCGGAGCTGAAGGCTCCGCGGGGTCGGCGTTCAACAGTCAACCCAGGCCGAGGTGCGGAAGCCACAGCACCACTCCGATAGCGATCAGGATGCAACCGACCACATCGAATACCGACCCGGTACGCAGCATTCGTTTGGTCGGAACGACACCGGATCCGTCGACGATCGCGTTGGGAATCTGGGCGATCGGAACCATGAAACCGAATGATCCGCCGAAGACGCCGGCAACAGCTGGGATAATCGGATTGATGCCGGCCGCCATTGCGATGGGCACCACGACGGGCACCACGATTGCCACCGCCGCGGTATTACTCGTTTTCTCCGACAACAAGATTGCCATCGCGACAGCGAAGAGAGTGATCACGAACAGGCTCGGAAAGCCCAGATTGTGACTGAGGGTCTCGCCGACAAGATCTGCGAGACCGGTCGAAGACAACAGGCCGCCGAGCACGATGCCGGCGCCGACCAGCACAATCACTCCCCAGTCGATCCGCACAGCCTGTTCCCAGGTCAAAACCCTCGCGCCGGTTTTACTCCCGGGCAGAACGAACAGCAGAGCTGCCGCGATCACTGCCACCGCACCGTCATCGACGTGACCGGCAACGAAGGTCGCGTTCGACGAGTCGACGCCGAATGTCAGCGAGACGACGCTCGGAGTCAACCACCGCGCACACACCAGGCAGAAGGCGAACAGCGTGCTGCGCTCCCCGTGGAGAGGCGGCCGAGCTGAGCACGCTCGCGGCGCATGTAGTCGAGATCGGGCAGTGCGCGACATTCCGGGCGGTTCATCGAGATGATGACGACGCACAAGATGACGAACATGATCGCGACGATGGGGGCTGTTGCGGCCGTCTACTGCAAGAAGCCGATGGAGCTGCCCGTGAGCTTCTCGATGTAACCGATGCCGACGAGATTGGCTGGGCTTCCGATGGGCGTCAACAGGCCGCCAACCGCCGACGCGTACGCGATCATCAGCATCAGTGCTGTCGCAAAGCGGGTTTGCCTGGGCTCGGACGAATCAGAATCCCCCGGAGCCATGATCGGGTTGAGCGTACGGATCAGACCCAGCCCGATCGGCAACAGCATCGTCGCCGTTGCCGAGTTCGATACGAATGCCGAGATGACCAAACCGATAAGCCCGAACGCCACGATCACGCGGTACGAGGACTTCGCGACCCCCGGCAGCGTGAGCACACGGAGCGCGAAGCGGGTATCGAGGCCATGCACATTGATGGCCTTCGCGAACAGGAAACCGCCGATCAGCAGAAAGAGGACCGAGGAGGAAAACGAGGAGAAAACGAGATCACTTCCATTCCCGCCATCTGGACTGTCCGCGATGCCTAGCGTTGCAGCGAGTCCGATCGCGAGCAGTGAAGTCACCGCCAGCGGGAGTGCTTCGGCAATCCAAAAAGCGACGGCCAGAATCAAAATGGCCGACAACCGTTGTTGCGGACCACTCAACCCACTGAATCCAGTGGATCCTGGAGCGCTACGCAAAAACCGATCCCGCTGTGGGATGGCAGCATCGGGCGAAACTCGGCGCGTACGACGGCCTGCGTCAGGGGGGCATGCCCGGGCGGTGGGTGGGGTGGTGCGGTGATGGGTCGGTAGCTCCATCGGTGAGCCGTAGACTCATGATCCATTGGTCGCGGGTTCGAGCCCCGCCGCCCCACCGCGTTCATCGCCAACGCCGCCCGAAAGGTTCGCGGATGAACGAGGCCAGGCCGCTGTGCCGGCAGATCGACTGTGCGCGAAACGGCGACGGGTGGTCCTCCGGTCGGGAGGTCGTCCTGCAGGGAGTGCACCGTTTCTGGTGTGGCGACGTCCCCGGATACTCCGGTGTTCTCAGGTGCAGTCGCGGCAGGTCGGCTGTGCGGGGTTGGCGAGGCGGTTGTGGTGGTGGAGGGTTGTGCTGGTGCGGGTGAATTCGTCGGGCTGTTTGGGGGGTGTGGGTGGTGAGGTCTTCGCTGGGTGGGTCGGCGGCGGGGGGTTCGAGGGGTTCGGCGGTGTCGGTGTTGTCGGTGTCCTCGCGGTTGACGGTGGGGGATTGGGTGTTGTTTCCGGTTGGCGGTGAGTTGTTCGGGGGGGTCTGTCGTCGTGTCGGATCGGTGGCCTGGGGGGTCGTCGGGGGTGGGCGGGACCGTATTCCTGTCGGTATCGGATGTGGCGCGAGGCCCCGGCGACCTTCCGTGCCTCGCGCGTGAGCATCGCTTGGGCGTCGGAACGTCCGGGGGGTGCTGACGCGTTGGGCTGGTTGAGGTGGTGGGATGTGAGGGCGGTTGCACTTGTCCGGTCCGGTGCACCGTGTCGGCGGTTATGGCGGTCCCGGGGTTCTGGTGGCGACGACCTCGATTTCCACGAGGGCATCGTGGTGGGGGAGTGCGTGTACGGCGATGCAGGATCGGGCGGGTTTGACGCCGGTGAAGGTTTCGGCGTAGATGGCATTGACGGCGGCGATGTCTTCGATGTCTGTGAGGAAGATCGTCGTTTTGACGACGTGCTCGAGGGAGCTGCCTGCGGCCGTGAGCACTGCGGCCACATTCGCGAGGGCCTGCCGCGTTTGGGCCTGTGGATCGCCCGGTGCGACGAGCTCGCCCGTGTCGGCGGTCAGGGGTAGTTGCCCGCTGCAGAACACCAGGTCGCCGACCTGGATGCCCTGGTTGTAGAGATGCGCCGCGGTTGGTGCGTGGGTGGTGGCGATGGCGGTGGTCATGTGCATCGGTCCTTTACCTCTGGGTGCAGGGGTCGTGTTCGGTGGTTGGCGCGGCGGGGTCTATGTGTTGGTCGCGCAGTGCGCTGGTGATGCCGGAGAGCACCCGGTCGAGCAGGGCCTGCGAGGTGGCGAAGTTGATCCGGATGAATCGGTCACCGGTCTTCCCGAAGGGGACACCGCCGTCGACGAGTACGTGCCCGGCGCGGCGGATGCGGTCGATCGGGTCGTCGACCGGTAGGGCCGAGACGTTGATCCAGCTGAGATATGTGGCCTCGGGCGGGTGGTGCCGGGCAGTGGGCAGCGCCCGGGTCAGGATGTCGTGGACCCGGGCGCGGTTGCGGTCGAGGACGCGGAGGAGGGTGTCCTGCCATGCCTGCCCGTGCTGCCACGCGGCGAGGGAGCCGACGATCCCGAGAACCGACACCGCGCCGTAGAGGTCGGGGGGTTCGTTGTCCCGGACCGTCAGCAGGTCCGTGGGGCCGTAGTGCAGCACCGCGCAGCGCAGACCGGCGAGGTTGAACGCCTTGCCGGCGGAGGTGACGGTCACGGTCCGCGATGCGGCGTCCTCGCTGATCGACGCGAACGGGATGTGCCGGTGCGGTTCGTAGATCAGTTCGGCGTGGATTTCGTCGCTGATCACCAGTAGGTCGTACCGTTCGGCGAGGTCGGCGATGCGTTCGAGTTCGCCGCGGGTGTGTACTCGACCCGTCGGGTTGTGTGGGTTGACGAGGACGAGCACCGTGGGCCGGTGCCGTGCCAGGGTGCTCGCGAACTCGTCGAAGTCGAGCGCCCACCCGTCCTCGGTGTCGACGAAGGGGAATTCGACGGTGCGCCGCCCCATCGTCTCGATCGTCGCCAGGAACGGGGGGTAGTTCGGGGTCTGAATGACCACCGCATCTCCGGGTCGGGTACCGAGACGAAGGATCAGCTGCAGCGCCTGGATCAGATCGGTCTGCTCCCGCACGTGGGCGGGGTCGATCTGCCAGCCGTAGCGGTCGGACATCCGCCGCGCGAACTCGGCACGCAACGGGGTCCCGCCCGACCAGTTCGGGTAGCCGAGGTCGCCGCGGTCGATGACGTCGGTCAGTGCATCGCGTATCTGCGGGGCGACGGGAAAGTCCATGTCGGCGACCCAGGCCGGGAGTGCACCGGCGTCGACGGCGCGCGCCCATTTCACCCCGGTGCGCCGGGACAGGTCGCCGAGGTCGAGGTCGTCGAACCCGGGGAACCGGGGGCGCGGTGTGGTCGGGGTGCTCACAGTGCCGCGTCCGTCGGGACGGTGGACAGGGCGTCGCGGGAAACCTCGACCTGTCCGTGGTGTTGGGCGAGTTCCTCGAGAACGTGGAGGAGGACCCCGATCGGGGTCAGTTGGCGGCTCGGCCCCTCGTAGTCGGCCGGTGGGGTGTTCGTCAGCGGCGCAGCGGGGTCGAAGCCGTCGAGGTCGCTCTGCAGGTTCGCCCGCAGGGCGGTGATCGTGCGGGTGAGGTCGGCGATGGTTCCCCGGGCGGTGAACTCGGCGTCACGGTCGCGGGTGCTCTCGCGGCCGCCGATCAGGTGGCCGATCCAGTAGTCGGCGACCTCGGTGCAGTGGTAGGTGATGGCCCAGGGGGAGTTCGCGCCGTCGAAGGGGGGTGCCTGATTGGCGCGCTCGTCGCCGAGTTCGCCGAGGACGGCGAGCATGCCATCGAGGGCGCGGTCGAGGAAGTGCAAGTATTCGTCGGTGTTCACGGGATTCGCTTTCGTTGTGGTGGGAATGTGGTGAGGGTCAGTGGATCTGTTCGAGGACGGCGTCTTTCGTTTCGGGGAGGCGGGTGAGCACGATCAGCGCGCCGATCGCGAACAGGACCGCGCTGGTGGAGAACACCAGGCCGGTGCCGCCGAAGCCGAGCAGGAAGGGGACCGCGATGGGGCCGAAGACCGAACCCAGCCGGCCCAGGGCGGTGGCGGAACCGACTCCCGCGCCGCGGCTGCGGGTGGGGAACAGTTCGGGGGTGTAGGCGAAGATCGAGGAGAACATGCCGAAGAAGAAGAACTGCAGGAACGATCCGGCGAGGATCAACTCGAAGGTGCCCGAACTCTGGCCGTAGAAGAAGGCGGCGATGCCGGATCCGATGGTGTACCCGGCGAGGCAGTATCGTCGTCCGATCCGCTCGATCAGGTACGCGGCCGAGAGGAATCCGGGGATTCCCCACAGGGCCATGGCGAGGACGAATCCGATGCTCTTGGCGACGTCGAGGCCGTTGTCGGTCAGGAGCTTGCCGATCCAGGTCGTCAGCCCGTAGTAGCCGGTCATCAGGCAAAACCACACCGCCCATACCGTCAGGGTGCGCGCTGTGTGTGCGGGAAGGAACAGTGCGCGGAACCCGCCCCGGTCGGTGGTCTCCCCGTGTGCGCCGGGCACGGGCTCGGGTTCGGGCAACGGCCGGCCGGTCGCCTCGCGCACCGCGCTTTCGATCGAGGCCAGGGTGCGCTCCGCTGCGGCCGCGTGGCCCCGGGAGACCTGCCACCGCGGTGACTCCGGCAGGTTCCGGCGAATGATCAGGGCGATCACGGCCAGGCCGGCCTGCATGAGAAAGAATCCGCGCCAGCCGAACGTGGAGGCGACCAGGAGGTAGGACACGGCGCCGGCGGTGATGAATCCGATCGGCCAGGCCCCCTCGAGCAGGGCGGCGTAGCGCCCGCGCTTCGACGACGGCATGAATTCGGCGAGGATCGCGGCGGCCACCGGGAACTCCGCTCCCATGCCGACGCCGAGCAGGAATCGGAAGGTGAGCAGGGATTCGAAGTTCCAGGACAGGGCGAGTCCGACGCTCGCCAGGCCCCAGGCGACGATGCTGTATTTGAAGACCCGCTGGCGGCCGAATCGGTCGGCGATGGCGCCGGCTCCGACGGCGCCGAAGAACATTCCGGCGAAGCTTGCGCTGCCGAGTACCCCTGTCTGTGCTGCGGTGAGCGAGAAGTGGTGGCTGATCGGTGACAGCAGGAATGTCATGGCGCCCAAATCGATCGAGTCGAAGAACCAGGCGGTGGCAATCACGAGGAAGAGGTTCCGCTGGACACGACACCACGGCAGTCGTTCCATCCGGGCGGCGATCGTGGCGGTGGTCAGTGCAGGCGCGGTGGGGCCTCGGGTCGGCGCGGGGGCGTGCGCATCGTCGTACATGGAATCCGGGCTCCTTTGGTGAGAACGCTGTTGGTGGGAACGCTGTGGGAATGAGTTCCGTCGCCGCCACCGAGACGAACCGGCCACAGTGACGTCACCGCCCTAGGGGGTGACGGGAATCATGGAAGAAGTTTGAACTCGTTCGCGTCACCTGTCAAGATGGTGACGTGAACGAGTTCGTGTATGTGAGTGGACGGCACTGCCTGGACTTCGCCGGCACCATCCTCTGGCGGCGCACCCTGCGCACCGAGCTTCTCGAGACGCCGGCCGACTTGCAACGGTGGGTGACCGGGGCGCACCTGTGCGACGAGATGGCGTCGCCCTCGACCGACGACGTCCACGACGCGCTGCGACTGCGGGAAGCGATCTACGGCGCCGTCGGTGCGGCGCTGACCGGCAGCACCCCTCGCGCGACCGAAGCGGAGGTCGGCCTCCTCAACACCGCCGCCGCGGGACCGCTGCCCACCCTCACCCTCACCCGCGAGGGCCACACGACCTCCACCGGCACACCCGGCAACACGCTGAGCCTCCTCGCCCGGGACGCCATCGAGCTGATCGGCTCCCCGGAAATGGCGAAGGTCAAGGAATGCTCGAACCCCGACTGCACCCGACTGTTCGTCGATCTCTCCCGCGGCTTCTCCCGCCGCTGGTGCGGAATGGCGGAGTGCGGCAACCGGATCAAAGCGGCAGACTACCGCCGTCGCAAGAAACTGCAGAACATCGAGTAGCGCGACAGGCGTCACGACCGACCGCGGTCCCCTCGACCTCCGTATGGTATGGCCAGTACATCCCCAAACAGGTCGGGGCCGCCGGTCTCGGTGACGACGGTGAGCGCTGCAAAGAAACGCGGCATCGTTCGGCGACGACGTATCGCACACTGTCGCGGTCGTTCCCCGTGTGACGATGACCGTCTCCCAGTTCTGGAGCCGACGGTTTGTGCCCGCCTCGTGCGGGGTCTGATCGCCCCTTGCGCTTCCGAATCGCAGGTCAGGGACGGGGTTCGGGACCTGGCGGACGAGATGTTCGGCACGCGCCGGTGCTGGCACAAGCGGATCGTCCGTTCCGGGGGCACCACGCTCGAGCCGTACCGGTCGAATCCGCCGGATCTGACGATCGCTGACGATGACGTCGTCTTCCTCGATTTCGGGCCGATCTTCGAGGGGTGGGAGGCCGGTTTCGGATGCACCTGTGTGCTGGGCGACGATCGCGCTGCGCGACGCTGTGGAGCCGGTGTGGCAGCGCGGTAGCGGTTGTTTCATGCCCACCCGGACATCACGTGCGCAATTGTGTGGTGCTGATGGTCGAACTGGCTGGTGAGGCGGGGGTTCGAGTCCGGTCTCCGATCTCCGATTGCTGGTCATCGGGTCGGGGAGTTCCCGCACGAGAAGATCGCCGGGGACAGTTGTTCTCGTATGGCACCCTGCGTGTGCGGGAGGTGCAGGTGGCGATGTTCGGGCGGGAGTGGGCTGCCGGGGACGGGGCGATCGCCGGGTGCCGGTTCGGGGAGGTGGTGATCCGGTGGTGATTGCCCGCAGCGGCAGCGGTCGGCATCCGTTCCCCTCGCCCGCCGGTTCCTCGTCGTGGATTGAGGGTTCGGTGTTCTCTCTCGGCACAGCCGATCTCGCCGCGCGGAGATGACGGTGCGGCGGCTGCCGGATTCTGGCCACCGGCAGTAGGGCCGGGCGGCGGACTCTGTGCGCCACGGAAGTTCGTTCTGTTAGGTGGTTCGGCCCAGGAAGTTCAACAGCTGGGTCTGGGCGTCGGCGTTGTCTGTGGGCGCCACCTTGGCCCCGAAGGCGTGGGGGAGCCGGATCCGGTCGTCTTCTGCGACGAGAAAGGTTCGGGCCAGCTCGACGGCCTCGGGGTCGAGGTGTTCGTCCTGCCCGGTGGCGCGCGCGAAATCCCAGGTATGAATCAGCGTGTCGGCGCATGCCATCCGCCGGACGAAGTGCTCGAAAGGCAGGTTGCCGAACTCGGCACCCAATACCTGCTGGGCGGTCGCCTCCGTCTTGAGGGCGGTCTGGACCCGGGCCGTCGCCTCCAGCCATGCGGCCACCACGTCCTCCCCGGCGGTCGGCACCCGGTAGTCGTGTCCCCGGAGCCCTGCGCAGGCCCGTCGGTGGTTACCCACCACATGGGCGGCGACGTCCCAGGCGGTCCAGCCCGGGCAGGGGGAGGCCGAGTTCCAGCGGTCCTGCGGGCAGTGAAGGAGTCGATTGGTGAAGTTCTGCGCCACGCGTGCGTACAGGCTGGTGATACTCGATCCCATTCCCACACCGTACGTCACCCGCACCTCACCGGATCTGTGCTGGTAGAGGGCAGTTTTTGCGCACGCAGCGGTCCGCACCGGCCGCAGACTGAGCCTGAGCCGGGCGATCTTCCGCCCCCGACCGGGGGGCTCCGGGGCCGGATGCCGCGCCGTGACGATGTGCCCCGAGACCGTGTCGGCGCTGACGGGGAGCAGGTGCGATGAGGGGGGCTGACCGCGGTGTGTCTCGGTCGGTCCGTCGGCGCGGTGGTTGCCGAGGCAATGCTGCGCGGCCGGGGCATCCCGCCGGACCGGATCATCGGCGCGCGGGCCGTGGGCCGATACGTCGTTGACGGGACTGGTGCTCGAGCGGGGATGTGGAGGTGGCGGCCTAGGGGTGGCCAGGCGGAGCATCATCGGGCTCGGCCGGGACGCCCTGGCTGACGGCGTGCCCGTGGGTGGGGCTGCGTGCTGACCTGCCGAACCGTGGGTCGACATCTGTGGCCCACCCGATCCTCGCGCCGGGGCTGCATGATCTGTGCCGGCACGGACGCGTTGAAGTCGCGCTCAGGGTGGTCGACGGACGAAAAACCGCCGACGCGGACGGTGGTGTGGTCGGTGCCGGTCGATGCCGGCGGATGGGCCCGAGAGAGGGTGCTCGCCGCTTCTTCACGATGGTCGATCCGCCGTGGGGATGATGCGGCGACGTGCGGGGTGACGCCGGCTGATCGAAAGTGAGCACCCGCGGTTCTCGGCCGGTGCGCGACCCGCTGGTGTCGCGAGGGGCAAGTTGTCCCGGTGCCTGGTGCTCATCGCGGTGGTGTGTGGAGTTGTCTCCGCTCGTGTGTACGGTGCTGCAGTCGGTTTCGGGTGCACCGTGTGTGTGCGGTGCGGAGGAGAATGATGCCGGCTGTGGGTGAGCGCATTCCGAATGCGGTGCCGCGGCCACGTCGGTGTTCTCCGGGCTGCTGGGGATGTGGTGGATCGGTGGGATGACGATCTTCTCGACGAGGAGAGGCGCGGGCGGATCCTGGCGGTGACCCGGCGGATGGGGGCGCTGCCGGAGGACATGCCGGCGCTCGGGCAGGCGCACGAGGATGGGCTTCTGTTCTGTTGGAGTGCACCCGAGGGCGGGTGGCATCTGACCGTCCGGGAACGGGGCCGACTGCTGTCGGATCGCCGCACCACCGGTCCGGAGGAGTTCGTGTTCTGGGTGGCGCAGTGGTGTCCGAGCGGATTTCGCTGCGTATGCATCCCCCGGAGCAGCCCGGTGTGCGTTCCGCGTCCTGGGCGCCCGGTATCAACTGTGGGCGGATATCGATGCCGGGTGGGCCGATGCGTGGCTGCACATCACCCGCACAGCATTGTCGGTGGCCGGGTGCCGACCGGACCGTACTGGACATGCTGCTACCCGGTCCGTAGACGGCCGGCAGCACCCGGAGCGGGTAATGACCGGGCGGACGGTGGGTATCCGCGGGACCGAGGTCGTGCTGGCGGTGAGGACGAGCGGCCTCCCGGGTGTGGTCGGAGAATTTCTCGCGCGACGCATTTTCGTGACGGTTCGGTGCGTGCGTCCCCGCGGGTGGTACTTCGAGGACTGTGGATGCGCCGCGGCCACGGTCCCAGCGTTCTGGTCCCGATCCGGATGGTTTGTCGATGTGCCCTAGGAACAGCGTTATTTCTGGTTCTGTTGCCTAGGGCGATGCAGTGGTTGCCGGACCAACATGGGCTCATGACCGCAACCGTCCATCTCGTTGGTGACACAACTGCCCTTGCTGCAGCTCGATCCCAACTCTCCGATGCGTGCCAAGTTCTCGGATTGGGAGGGGGTGTATACGACATGCTCGCGGTTCCGAGGCGGGAGATGACCGTCTCCATTCCGTTGCGGCGCGACGATGGCAGCGTCGAGGTCCTCATGGGACACCGAGTCCAGCACAATCTTTCGCGAGGGCCGGCCAAGGGGGGTCTCCGGTACAGTCCCCATGTCAACCTCGACGAGGTACGGGCGCTGGCGATGTGGATGACGTGGAAGTGCGCTCTCGTCGATGTTCCGTACGGCGGGGCGAAGGGCGGCATTGCATTCGATCCGCACAACTACTCGGAGGCCGAGCTCGAGCGCGTGACCCGGCGCTACACCAGCGAGATCGGAACCTTCATCGGACCTGAACGCGATATCCCCGCACCCGACATCGGCACGGACGAGCAGACGATGGCCTGGATGATGGACACATACTCGGTCGGCCGTGGTCACACCGTGCTCGGCTCGACGACCGGTAAGCCACTACGTCTGGGGGGTTCACTCGGACGCAGCTCGTCCACATCGCGCGGAGTAGTCCACATCGCCCTCGCGGCGCTGCGGCACCGGGGTATCGATCGCGCCACGGCGACGGCTGCGGTCCAGGGCTTCGGCAAGGTCGGTCGAAGTGCCGCCCGCTTCCTCGCCGAAGCAGGGCTGCGGGTCGTCGCGGTGAGCGATCAATTCGGGGCCACTGTCTGCAGGGAAGGACTCGCTCTCGAGCTGCTGGAGAAGCACGTCGACGCAACAGGTTCCGTCGTCGGGTTCGCGGGAGGTGAGGAACTCGACCCGGACGGCCTGGTACTCCTGGATGTCGATCTGCTCGTGCCCGCAGCGATCGAGGGCGTCATCGACCTCGACAACGCTCCTCTGGTGCAAGCCAGCGTCATCGTCGAGGGCGCAAACGGCCCGACCACTCCGGACGCGGACCGGATCCTCGAGGCGCACGGCGTGCTGGTTGTTCCGGACATTCTGGCCAATGCCGGAGGAGTGATCGTGTCCTACTTCGAGTGGGTTCAGGCGAACCAGGCGTACTGGTGGACCGAGAAGGAGGTGCAAGCGCGGCTGGCGGAACGGATGGAGTGCGCCTGGGACTTTGTGCTGCGATACGCCGACGCACATTCGCTGTCGCTGCGAACAGCCGCGACGTGTCTTGCGGTGGCGAGGGTCGCGGAGGCCCACCGCCTTCGGGGGCGCTACCCGTGACCAGGATTGCCGGACTTCAGCTCGTGGCCGGTCGCAACTGAGGAGGTTGCCTCTCCGGTGGAGTCAGTCTCGGGCGTTGCACACTGTTCGATCCCGTTCAACAGGATTTGACGTCGGGTGTAGTGGACTGCCACCGGATATGCGTCTCAGAGGAGCGGAGTCCTCCGCGCGGCGGGCCGCATTTACGCTCGGGATGGCGTCGATGCGGCCATTGGTGCACTGCAATCGGTTTCACCGCGCTGCCGACGGATGCACGCGACCGTGTCGGGGACGCCATCGCCGTCGTGACGACTCAGCGGGGGATCAAGCCCGGCCTGCGTAGGATGGTCGGGCGGGGCGAGCTTCGGGCGGTGAATCATGGGCTGAGAGTGATAGTGTACCCCCATGAATTGCGGGAGATTCGACGGTGAGTGTGTCCCGCTGGCTGTCTCGAGGTGGGTTGTGTTATGACGTTGCTTCGTGGGTCTGTTCCTGATGGGCCAGTTGGGCAACGTGAGCTTGCCAAACTGGATCGAAAGCAGCGAATTGCCGATGCTGCGGCTCGGCTGCTCCTCGAGTTCTCATTCGACGAGATTACGACAAAGGCAGTGGCTGCGGCGGCGAATATTGGCGAGGCCACCCTCTTTCGGTACATCAACAGTAAAGAGGAGTTGCTGACAATTGTCTATGGGGATCAGCTTGACTCGGTGCTTAATCGTATCGAGCAGGATGATGCTGTAGCCGCCGCCCACCGGCATGTCGAGGGGGCTTCCTCGGCGGCGTTCTATGTCTCTCGTGTTTTACACTCTTACCAGGTTCGCTGCGATTTTTACCTGCTGAACCCGGTAAACGCGGCGCTATATTTACGTGAGGGTTTCAATCCCGGTTCCAGTGAGAGCGCTCGCCACCTTGCTCAGGGCGATCGGACTATCCGGTTGACCACGCACATCCTCCGTGAGGGGCAGTCGGATGGGGCGATAATTGAATCGGTGGATCCCGGGATTGTGGCCCAGAACTGTCACGGTACCTACATTCACGAAATTGACCGCACGCCAGTTCGTAATTTTGATCCCGCGTCCATCTGGGAACGGCTGGAGCCGAGGTTGCGCGCCCAGCTTGTGCCACTCGCGATCCGAACGTGACAGTGCGGAGCGTTGAACGGCGATCACCGGTCGCGAGCCCGAACTTGTGGAGTGTGCACCCGCCGGCAGGCCCCTGCGCCTATGGACGCGGGGCCCGCTCCTGGTGAGCTCCGCGCGGGTGTCGGGGTACGCGTTGTGGCCGGCGAGTGTGGGTGCCGCACTAGTGGAGCGCGGTCATCTGCTGGCGGTCGTGCCAGTGCTTGGGCACGAATCTGGTGCTCGCCGCGGTCGACCTACGCCGCAGTGGTGGTGTGATGTGCGTGCTGGGAGTCGGATCATTGACAGAAACAACGGGTTTCAGGATGCACCTGGTTACCCGGTGGGCAGGTCCCGCCAGACGCCTCCCAACGCAGGCCCTGAACGACAAGGCCTGCGTTGCGAGGAGGTGGTGAGCGGGGCGGACGAACCCGAGCGGGATCGCCCACTCTGTAGCAAAACGAGGGAGGATGCCCTGTTCGTGGCTCTCGGGCGTGCCGCTACGGGCTGTCGCTCACCTGCACCGCCGGTGCCGAACGGTGCACAGACCGGCCAAGTAGCTCTGCGCCGTCGCAGACGGACCACGCACCTCAGAACCCGACGCCGGCACCCTCACCAGGGCCCTTCGTTGAGCTCACCAGGGCCCTTCGTTGAGGTCGTGTTCCCGGTGCACGGTGGTCGAGGTGCTCGTGGTCAGTCCGGTCACCAAAGCGACTATCACCTCGTCGCATCCACCACTGCGTCCGAAACCTGATACGAGGCGAGATCGAAGGTTCCGTTCTCGCGACGGAACTGGCTCATGAAGTCCGGCCACAGTGTGGTGAGCCGGCCGCTGCGGGGATGCAGATACCAACTCGCGCAGCCACCGGCCACCCACACCGAGCCCTCGCTGCGGTCATAGATCGACTGGACGTAGGCTTCCTGGGTAGCAGGATCGGGTTCGATGACGAGATCATCACGCAGGATGGCCTCGATCCCGCCTCGGATGTAGTCGATCTGGGTCTCGACCATGTAGATGATCGAGCCTGCTCCCAGGCCGGTGTTGGGGCCCAGCATCACGAACAGGTTGGGGAAACCGCTGACCGTCGCACACGCGAAGGCTTTGCCACCTTCCTGCCATTGCTCCGAGAGGACCTCGGCGTTGCGTCCGCGAATGACCTTCGCGATCGGTAGATCTGCCGCCTCGAAACCAGTGGCGACGACGAGGACATCGAGATCCACGTGCTCGCCGTTGGCCAGCACGACACCCGTGGTGTCGATGCTCGCAATTCCCGCCGTTTCCAGTGTCACGTTCTCCTGAGAGATGGCGGGATAGTAGTCGTTTGAGATCAGGATACGTTTGCAGCCGACCTCGAAGTGGGGGGTGAGTTTCTCGCGGAGGTCAGGATCACAGACTTGAGCGTGCATGTGTCCTAGGGCTGTGTGCCGGATCTGGTCGATGAAGGTCGGAACCCGACGGCGCTGCGGAAGGCGGGACTCGTTCTCCCAGAACAGGTGGTCGCGAAGACGTTGAGCGACTTTCGGGAGTCTGCTGACCATTCCCTTCTCTGCGGCGGAGTACACATGGTCCCGGCGCGGAACAATGTACGGCGCGGAGCGTTGAAAGACGGTCAGGTGGCCGGCCACCTTCTGAATCTCCGGCACGATCTGGATCGCCGAGGCGCCGGTGCCGATAACGCCGATCCGCTTGCCTGTGAGATCGGCATCGTGATTCCACCGAGCGGAGTGGAAGATCTGGCCTGCGAAAACCCCGATGCCGTCAATGTCGGGGTAAGCGGGATCGGACAGATGACCTGCGGCCGAGACGAGAACCGGGGCCGTGAAGATACCGGTGGGTGTCGTCACCGTCCACATCGCGTCGGCGTCGTCCCAGACTGCATCAGTGACCGTCGAGTTGAAGTGAATATGAGGGTAGATACCTTCTTCTCGTGCGGTGTCTTGGAGATATCTCCGGATCTCGGGTTGGGTGGCATACACGCGCGACCAGTGAGCGTTGGGGCGGAACGAGTAGGAGTAGAGGTGCGACTGGATATCGCACGCGGCTCCGGGGTAGGTGTTGTCACGCCAGGTCCCACCGACGTCGCCGGCCCGCTCCAGCATGACGAAGTCGGTTTCTCCCGACCGTCGAAGCTGCACTGCCAGGCCAAGTCCCGAGAATCCTGTGCCGATGATGATGACCTGTGCTCTCTCGATTCCGACGCCGTCGTCGCTGGAGGAGTGTGGTGTGATGGTCATGGGCCGTGCCTTTCTATGCGTGGTCATTCTCGAGTACTCCGCCGGCAGCGACTGCATGCGGCTCGCGCACGAAATCGTCGATCAGTATGAAGACTTCCGACGGGCGTTCGGTCAGTACCCCGTGTCCGGAGTCCACTTCGACCAGCCGTGCGTCAGAAATCGCCCCGAACAGGAGGTAGGAGTGCCGGATCGGTGCTACTTGGTCCTGTGTGCAGCCGATGACGAGTGTGGGAGCGGTGATACTTTCGGCCGCGTCGGAGATGTCGACAGACCGGTTGAACCGCATTTTCGCGGCACGGTCCGGACCACCCGTGAGCACCTTGTGCCGTTCGTTCTCCAGTTCGTGGGGAAGACGAGAGTTGACGAATTGCTGACTGTACTGGGTAAACACGGTGAAGTCGGCGAGCGCCCGATGTCCACTGTCGTGCAAGGCGAACCATACGTCGTTTCGCAGGCGTTGCTGTGTATCGGTTACCAGCCAGCCGGCGATCAAGACGAGGTTGTGCACGGCAGTCGGGTTCTCCGCCGCAGTTTTTGCGGCGATGACAGCGCCAAATGAGTAGCCGACGAGCTCGACCGGCGTCTCGGGTGAGACGGTCCGGATGACGGCGGATACCTGGCTGACGTAATGCGCCGCCATCTCGTCGGGGCCCAGTTCCTCAGTCGGATCGACAAACTCGAAAGCAACTACGCGATGTCGCATGGCAAGCATGGGGAAGAGTGCCCAGAAGTTCCCCTCGGCACTGCCGCCCGTCCCATGGCAGAGCACGACGGTGCGCTCCGACTGGCTGATGTGCTTGTGCCCCGAGTCGTAGAACTTCACTTCCTGATCTCCGACCGTGACACCACCGACTGTGACACCTGGAAAGAACGCCATCGTTTCCTCACTTCCGACCGATTTAGTGAGAGCGTACTCCACTTTTAGTCGGTTCATCAAGAGGTTCAGGTGAAGCTATGGCTTTCACCAGCTTGATTGATCCTCCACCCTGTTGAAGTGGTGTGTCATTTGAGTGAGAGTTGCGGCGGTGGTTATGCGGAGTACGCTCTCGGAGAGCTTGGGGTGGGAAGTGGATCGCGCAGACCTGCGCGCGTGTGGGCGGGAGGCGTAGCATCGCGATGGCTGCTACTCGGGAACTTGCTGAATCTGGCGTGTTAAGCGCAGTGCCACAGCGTATTTGGCGCGTCCTCGTGCGCGAGCGTGCGCCCGATCCCCTGAATCGAGGATTCGGCGCGGGAGACACTATCCGGTAGTGGGCGCCAGATGCGCGACGACAATGGGTGCGGCAGCGACAAGGAGAACGCCCGCGTCCGGGCGCGGTCTTTCAGGATGGCGGTCACGCGGACACGCCGCAGGAACCGAACATCTCTGGGGGGTCGGCGAACGTGCGTGGACTCGCCACGACTCACGGTTGGTTCGGCATTGTCGAACCCCTTGTGCGGTCGGCCGAGATCAGCGGTCACCACGGTAATCGCCACTCCGACCGCAGTGTCCGGACCTCGACCGCTTGGTGGGTGGCTGCAGACACAAATCCTTGGGCGCTACATAATGGTAGCCACAAGCGCAGCGGGATCCCGGCAACGATCAGCTGGCGCGCTCTTTTCTTCGACTCCATGGGGAGCAAACGCCATGACAATCACTGTCCGTCAGCTCGTCGAGCTCGGTCATCTCGGGCTCTCGGTCTGCGCGGGGGAGCGAGGTCTGGGACGGTCGGTGACCTGGGCGCACGTCTCACAGCTCGAACAGCCCGCTCAATGGCTCGAAGGCGGTGAGCTCCTCATCACCACGTCCGGGGTCGGTTGGCCGACGGCACCGGAGAGTCAGCGCGACTACGTCGAGAAGTTGATCGACCGCGGGGCTGCAGGGCTTGCGGTGGGCCGTCGGCAGCTCACCACCCGCGATGCCGCAGACGGTGCAGGTGGCCGCGATGTTCCAGCCGCGATCGACCCTACCGTTCTCGGACTCGCCGACACGGCGGGGTTTCCCCTGCTCGAGATTCCATACGACATCCCATTCAGCGCAATTACGAAGGTGGTCGCGGCGTCCAACGTCGGGGCCTTACGCGACGGACTCGTCGACCACCTCCGCATCCTGGAGACAATGCGCAGCACGACCGAGCGAGGTCTGTCGGTGGACGAGGTCTTCGACCGGCTCGAGAATGCGGCGCGATGCGACTTGTACTTGTGCGACCCCGAAGGAGAACGACTGCTGCCGAGCATTCCTCCGCCACCGGCGAGTCTGCTCGAGCATCTGCCCCTGAAGGTTGGTACCTCGCCGGTTTTCGACGGCGGCTACGCCGTACCAATCGTGCTGGCCGGAGAGGTGACTGGCTATCTGTTGGCGCGGGAGAAACGCCCGGGCTCTGCCCGGCTCGCGAGCGTTCAGCACGCATCGACGATCGTCGCGGTCGAACTGAGCAACGCCTTCCGCGGATGGGAGGTCGAGAGACGCGAGGGTGCGGAGACGCTCTTCATGCTCCTGACCGGCGAGGTGTACGCGGGAGCCCAGGCGCGTCGGCTCACCAAGGGGGGATTCGACATCGATCGCCGGCTTGTGCTGCTGGCCGTCGATCAGGCAGAAAGTCTCGACGCCGCCCTGAACTATCGGCTCCGCAGCCGCGGCATCACGCACCAAATGCTCCGACGTCAACACCTTTTCGTACTGTGCGCGGATGAGGAGGCCACGCTCGAACTCATCGGTTCGGCGCCCGGCGTGCGACATGTAGGTGCAAGTACACCGCTGTCCGTCGACGGCCCGCTGATGGTCGCCGAGCGTCAGGCGCAGTGGGGCCTGGGGCTGGCACGTCGCTGGCGCGAGCGCATCGTTCGCTACTCGGAGCGAGAGCGTCTGTCGGGCTGGCTTCCGCTCGAGGAATCGCAACTGGAACGTATCGTTGCGGAGATCCTGGGCCCGATCATCGAGTACGACCGCGCGCATGACTCTGATCTGATCCTGTCGCTGCGCACACTCCTCGCGCAGGATCGACGTCACGACAGGACTGCGGCGGCACTGCACATCCATACGCACACCCTTGCCTACCGACTCCGCAACATCGAGCGCATCACGAACCGCAAGCTCACCCGAGTCGACGACATCGTCGACTTGTCGCTCGCGTTACGCGCCGAGGACTTGCTCCAAGGTTTCCGGGACGACCATGGTCGCTCGGCCCGGCGCGCTGTCGATCCGTAGACGTATGGCTCCGACGACAGATTTGTCAGGGGTCGTTGGCTCGGCGGCCACTACTCAGGGAGGTTGTCCACTGCCAGCATTGGGCGCATGACAGTGGTGGACGATCATTTGTTAGCACGGAAGGTACTTCCGGGAGGTGCCGGCCGGACCGGCCTGTTCGTCGGCGGGCGTGTCCCACCGGCAGCCGTTCGTGGTGTCGGGTGCCGACTTCTCGACGAGACCGGTCGGTGGATCATCGATGCGCACAACAACTTTACCGTGCTGATCCACGGCCATGGATATGCTCCAGCCGTCAATGCGGTCGTCTCCCTGGCCGAGTCGGGTTCCTTTTGCTTCGGGGTGCCGCACACCACCGAGTACCAGTTGGCCGCGATGATCGCCGATCGAATCGAGAGTGTCGAACAGGTCCGCTTCACCAATTCCGGTACGGAGGCGGTGCAGACCGCAATGCGTCTGGCGCGAGCCAGCACCGGCAGGTCGACGATTGTCGGCGTGGGCGGTGCGTATCACGGTTCGGGGGATGCAGCTTTGGCAATCTCCGGGGGGTACCAGAAGGCCGGAATCCCGGCGGAGGTCAGCGCCTTGAGTCGGCCGGTGCCCTTCAATGATGTCGACGCGCTCGAGGCCGCCGCAGCGGAGGCCGGTGACGACCTGGCCATGATCATTGTCGACTTGATGGCCAACTACACCGGGCTGCGCCAGTTGTCCGACGAGTATCTGCGGGCGGCGCGGCGGTTGTGCGACACCACCGGCGCGATGTTGGCGTTCGACGAGGTCGTCTCGTTACGCCATCATGTCGGTGGTCTGCAGGCGGCGGTGTCGGTGCGGCCCGACCTGACAACCATGGGCAAGATCATCGGAGGCGGTCTGCCAGTCGGTGCAATCGGGGGCAACACTCGGGCGATGGCATTGCTGGACCCGACGCGGCCGGGCGCGATCTATTCGTCCGGGACGTTCACCGGGAACCCGTTAACAATGGCAGCTGGTCTGGCCACCCTCGAAGGGCTGGATTCCGCCGCGATCGAGCGGATCAATTCCCTGGGCGCTCGGCTGCGGGAGTCGTTGGGTGCCCGGTTGCCCGAGGGATGGGGCGTTCGTGGGTATGGTTCACTCGCGCGAGTCCTTCGTGCTGATGATTCCGCGGCGCCAAGTGCGTTCTTTTGGAAGGCGCTCGATCATGGACTGCTGGTGACTCCTGCGGCGCTGGTGGTGATTTCAACCGCAATGGACGACGGTGTGATCGACGAGATCGTCGAGAAGCTGGTCGCGGCAGCTCGGGAGGTCACCGAAACGGAGCAGTCCATCAGCTGAGTTCACATCCAGTGGCAAGGCCCTCGATACCCCCGTCAGAGGTATCGGGGGCCTCGCCGTCTACCCGCATTGGTTTGAGGAGTCGCTGGCAGCGGATCTCCGGGCGGAGCATCGGTCCGGGTGCGCGAGAACATGGCATCTGCTGCAGGGCTGCATCGGCCGCCCGAAGCACGGTTTTACCCTGCATGGCCCACGCCGCGGCAGCTGCACGGGTCGGGCGATGCCGAGCGGGACTGGTGATGCGCGGGATCAGGGCTCAAAGGACAGCTGCACCCCCGTGGTGCACGGTGGCACGTGCCCTATGCAGATGCCGCTGGGCGAGATGACAGCGTCGGGGTGTCGGACGCCGTCATGCCTGACCTGAGCCGTATCACCAAGCCTCACCTGGTTCGCTGGGCTGGAGTCGAGACTGTTCGCGGCACACCAGGCTGTGGGCGGTGACTCCGATCGCGCCTACAGCCTGGTGTGGCGCAGTGCCTCGCGTCAGTCACGACCCGGACAAGATCGCCTTACCGAGATGGCTGCTCGGCGGTACGACGAAGGCGTCCTTCTCGTCGAACGTCAGTTCCACCGTCGACCCAATCGCCGGCACGTTGATCATTCCCGCCGGAAGGGCCACAGTCCAGGTCGCTCCGGCCTCGAGGTCAACGACGAGCTTGCTTGTCGCACCGAGATATACGACGTCGCGGACGTAACCCCGCAGCACGTTGCCGGCATACGAATCCGACTCGCGCACAATCCGGGTCCGTTCCGGTCGAATCACGAGAGTCGCCGCGGACCCGTCCGCCACCTCCGAGCGTCGTCCGCGGAGGGCAAGGGATCCGTAAGACACCGCCGTGGTGGCATCGTCATGCCGGGCTACACCGTCGAGCATGTTCGATTGTCCGAGGAAGCTGGCGACAAACCGTGAGGAGGGACGCTCATAGAGGTCGGTCACGCTTCCCATCTGCTCGATCCGGCCCTCGTTGAACAGGGCGATGCGATCGGACATGACCAAGGCCTCCTCCTGGTCGTGGGTGACACAGACCATGGTGATGCCGAGGTCGCGGTGCAACTCTTTGAAACTGAGTTGCAATGCCTCGCGGAGTTTCTTGTCCAGGGCACCCAGGGGTTCGTCCATGAGAAGCAACCGCGGTTTGAAGACAGTGGCGCGGGCTACGGCTACGCGCTGCTGCTGACCGCCGGACAGCTCACGGGGCAGCCGGTTGGCGTACTTGGTGAGTTGCACTTTCTCCAGCGACTCCGATACCGCCCGGGCGATTTCGCTCTTCGCGACTCTCCGTTGGCGAAGCGGGTACGCAATGTTGTCTGCGACGGACATATGCGGAAACAACGCATAGTGCTGGAAGACCATGCCGATGTTGCGACGGTGGGGTGGAAGTGCGCTGATCTGGGTGCCGTCCATGCGGACCTCACCCTCGGTCAGATCGACGAACCCCGCGATCATGTTCAGGGTTGTCGTCTTGCCGGATCCGCTCGGGCCGAGAAGGGTAAGGAACTCGCCTGGTTTGATGTGTAGATCAAGCGAATCCACAGCCGGCGGTGCGTCGCCGTAGCGCTTCGTGACGCCTATGACATCTACACTCGCGCCTGAAGTTGATGGGTCCATCGGTATTCCTCGTGTTTCTCCGCGACTATTGCAACAAAACTTGGTGGGGGCGTTGGTCGAGCCAGACGCGCGTAGCGCTGAGTCGATTGTGATCTGCGGTGGGTGGACGGAGTGCGTCACCTCTTTCCAACTCGAGTCGACCTGACGGTCTGACCTCAAGACTGGTCTGCCTTCTGTACTACTGCAACAGCCTCGCTCAGTGCCGCGGCCGCGTCATCGATGAGCTCCTCTGTCATGGGAGTGGAGATTGCCGCGACGCCGTGTTTGGCCACAAAGATTCCGCGTTCGTATGCAGCCCACCACAATCGCCGTTGGGATTCCGCGACAGCGGCCGAGTCCGGCAGGCCGAGAGGGTATAGCCGCGACAGAGATCCCTGCCCTCGTGGTTCCCACCCGTAGGTGGCGAATGCGGTGGCGAGTCCGGCGCGGAACCGGTCGCCGAGCCGGGCGAGTCGCGCGATTTCGCTCTCGTCGAGCAGGTCGAGCACCACACTTCCCGCCGCCATGGTGGGCGGGTTCGCCGAGCAGGTGCCACCCCCTTCCAGGCCCGTGGAGCTGAACACGTCGAGTTCCCGCATCCACCGCGCCTTCCCCACGACGGCGCCGGCGGCAAGCCCGCCGCCAATCGTTTTTCCCAGTGCGACCATGTCTGCCGGCACCGAGCGGGCGGTCGTCAGGCCACCGGTGTGCAGGCGGAAACTCACGACCTCATCGACGATGAGTGCTGCACCGAACTCGTATGCGAGGCTCGCCGCAGCGTCGATGAATTCGTCGGAGGGTGGAACCATGCCGACCCGGTTGGGCAGTAGGTCCAGGACAATGGCTGCGATGCGACCGTCGCTCTGACGAACTGTTCGCTGGAGTGCATCGACATCGTCGAAAGGAACGACCAGCGTGTCGGCGAGCGTGGACTTCGGCACCCCTCTCGCCGCGTGCGGTCCACCGGTCGAAAGGACCGTGTCGTTCCATCCGTGGTAGGAGCCGCGGACGACGACGATGGGGTCTCGGCCGGTTGCCGCTCGCGCTACTCGAATCGCGAGCATGGTTGCTTCGGTGCCTGAGTTGACGTAGCGGACTTGGTCCATAGCGGGGAACCGCCGTAGCAGGCGCTCACCGTGTCGAATCTCGTAGCGATGCGACATTCCGAACGAGCAACCGTCGGCAGCGGCATCGGAGATCGCCTGAACGACGTCTGGATGTGCATTTCCCAGAATGTTCGCGGTGAAGTTGTTGTTCATGTCGAGGACGCGACGATCGTCCTCGTCGATAATCCAGCAACCCTCGCCGCGTGCCACCATCGGCGCCCATGGCGCTACCGCCATCATTCCGCGCCCGAAGCCGCCGGGCAGAAGTGGGTGTCCTGTCGGTCCGACGAACTGCTCGGTGAGGGGCACGTGAGTCGCAGGATCAAGACCTTCACTGACTGTCATATTTACTCCAGATCGGATTGCAGAACCGTTACTGCATCGTACGGTGCGTCGAATGTCAATGACAAGGGTGCTCGACGGGTGGGAACCGAATTCCGTATGGCGCGCAATCGAGGGTGCCACGCGGGAGTTTTGGGGTTTGGGCGATGCGTCTCCCATGGAAAATGCAGGTGTGAAGCGCACGATGGCGACTCCGCTCGGGGTCTCGGACGGGGCCCGTGGGTGGCTTGCGGAAAGGGATCGAGCCCCTCGGGTCTTGACGATGTTGGCTGCAGAACCGATACTGCTATTGGGTTGGTGCGCATCCTGCTCGCTTTGTCCACCCGACTCGCGTGTGAGTTTGATCGCCCACGCCAGCTCTTAGATCGAGGAGAAGGCCCCGTGAATGCACGTTGTTTCAACTTGGCGGCGATAGCCGCATTGCTCGCACTGACAAGTTCTGCTTGTGGTTCGTCGTCAACCACAACGAATTCCGACGCGATGACATTCGCTGGATTCGGCGGGGCGCTGCAGGCCAGCCAGACCGAGGCATGGTTTGAACCGTTCGCTGCTGCCAATGGCATCAAGGTCGACCAGACACAAAATTCTGGAGTGGCGCCACTTCAGACGCAGATCCAGAGCCGGAACGTCCAGTGGGACGTCGTCGAGGACGCGGCCTTCCAAGCCAACTCCGGGTGCGGCACCCTCTACGAAGAAATCCCGGACGTCGACCGCAGCCAGATCGATCCGAAGTTCCTCACCAATGATTGCGGCGTACCGATCGTCGAGTTCTCATGGGTGCTCGCGTACAACTCCAAGAAATATCCGACTCCGCCTACATCGGTCGGTGACCTGATCAATACGAAGGACTTCCCGGGCAAACGTGGAATCAGCTCGTCGGCAGTCGACGGTCCCCTCGAAGCGGCCTTGCTCGGCGACGGGGTATCTGCGGACAAGTTGTATCCGCTCGACTACGAGAGAGCGATTTCGACGCTCGACACCGTCAAGAACGATCTCGTTCCGAAAGATTCGTACGCCGAACTCCAGGACGGTCTGGTATCCGGCAACCTGGACATGGCGCTGATCCCGAACGGACGGGCCTTCGATGCCAGCAAGGTCAATCCGGACATCAAAGTCGTCTGGAAGGACGCGATCACCTTCTATGACAACGCTCTGGTCGTGAAGGGTGCGCCGAACGCCGAAGCCGCCAAGTCCTTTCTCGCCTACGTCGCCAAGCCGGAAACCCAGGCGGCGCTCTCGCAATTGCTGCCCTATGGCGTGCTCACCTCCGGTGCGCCGCCCCAGGTGCCCAGCGAGATGGAGCCCTTCTATCCGGACAGCCCGAGCCATGCTTCCGAGCTCGTGTATCAGGACTCGACGTGGTGGTCTGAAAACCAGGATGCCGCTACCGCGGCTTGGACGAACTTCATCTCGGGGTGATCTGACGTGACAATGATCGACGAAACGGGTGTGGAGACCACGTCCAGCCCCACACCTCAACCCCACAGTCGGCGGCGTCTTCGCCGGCGCGGCCGAACATGGCCGCTGTTCATTCCCGCAGCGGTTGTGCTGGTGGTGTTCTTCGTCTACCCCACCGCAACGATGTTGCTGGCCGCGTTCACGGATTTTCGTGCACCGCAGGTGGCCGGCGCGGACAATTTCCTCTGGTTCTTCCAGACGGACGCCAACGTCACGATCCTGATCCGCACTCTGATGACGGCGTTCATCTGCACACTCGTGACAACGCTGCTCGCGTATCCGTACGCCTACACGATGACGCTGGTGTCGGCGACGACGCGCACACTCATGATTGCGGCGGTCCTCATTTCCATGTTCGCAGGCATCCTGCTGCGGAACTTCGCGTGGATCGTGCTGTTGCAGCAGAACGGGTTGGTCAATAGCGCGCTGGCTGCGGTTGGAATCCCTCCGCAAACCTTCCTCGGCACTCCCACGGCGGTGATGATCGGCATGACGCACGTGCTGTTTCCCTATATGGTCCTGCCCCTGTATGCCGTGCTCCGCGGAATCGATCGGCGCCTGATATTGGCAGCGCAAAGCCTGGGGGCGACGCCACTGAGGGCGTTCTACCAGGTGTACGTACCGCTGTCGGTCCCGGGAATCTCCGCTGGTGCAGTACTCGTGTTCGTACTGGGACTCGGCTTCTTCATCACCCCGGCCCTGCTCGGGTCGCCGCAGCAGGCCATGTTGTCCCAGCTCATGGTGTTGCAGTTCGATCGCATGGCCGCATTCGGCCGAGCGGGAGCAATGGCCGTGGTGCTCCTGGTGATCACACTGCTCGTCCTAGCAATCGTCCAAGTGGCAACTCGGCGCAGGAAGGGTCAGGAGCAGTGAACAGAATCCTCTCCGATGGAACCACGGCACGCTCGACGCTCATCCGCACCGTGATCGTAGTCTTCATCGCGCTGTGGCTGGTCGTTCCGCTCGTCGTCGTGGTGGGTTTGAGCTTTACCGGCCAACAATCCTTCGCCTTCCCACCCACATCGTGGTCACTCGACTGGTACGACGCCCTGTCCGACCCCAAGTGGATCACCGCAGCCCGGAACTCGCTCGTGATCGGCACCGCCACCGCCGTCCTTGCTGCCGTCCTCGGAACAGCAGCGTCGTTTGCCTTGGTGCGATCGAACTCTCGAATCATGCGTTCCATGAAACTCCTAGTGCTCGCACCCCAAATCACACCCGTCGTCATCGTCGGCCTCGGCGTTTATCTCGTCTTTCTGAGATGGCAGATGGTGGGCACCTGCCAGGGGTTTGTGCTCGCATACACAGGCCTCACATTGCCGTTCGTCGTGATTCCCGTGACGGCTGCTCTCGAGACGTTCGACCGGAACCTCGAGAAGGCGTCCGCAAGCCTGGGCGCGGGGCCGCTCACCACCTTCTGGCAGGTGACCTTCCCGCTGATTCGGCCGGCGGTCCTCGGCGGCGCGGTGATCGCGTTCTTGTCCTCGCTCGACGAGGTGGTAATCGGGCTGTACCTCTCCACGGCGCAAATGCGCACCCTCCCCGTGGAGATCTACCAAAGCATGACCGACCAGATCGATCCGACGGTCGCAGCAATCGGGGCTGTCGAGATCGCGTTCGTCGTAACCGGAGTCGTCGTAGCGCTCATGGTCCAACGGCGACGTGCACGTCTACTAAAAGTTGAGGTTTGATGTCGAACAATGTTCAAGTCGCAGTTGCCGACGCTCGAGTCGTGGCTGCGGAAATTCTCGAATCGCTCGGAGCCCCGAACGATGTCGCCGAGATCGTCGGGAATCATCTCGTTGAGGCGGATCAGGTCGGACACGCCTCGCACGGCCTCGCCCGCCTACCGTGGTACTCACGTTACGTGCGTGATGGCGTCGTACGCCCCGACTCCGTCCCCAGGCAGATCACCGGCGGCAATAGCTATGACGACGCCATTACGGTCTCCGCGGATTGGGGATTCAGCCACGCGGCCGCCTACCTGGCTACCGATCTTGCCGTCGACCGCGCAAAGCGACACGGAACGTCCGCCGCTGCCGTCATCCGTTGCACCCATGTCGGTCGGCTCGGCGCATACGTCGAACGAGCCGCCGCGTCCGGATGCGTGGCCATCGCCACCGTCGGAGGAATGCGGGGGCCAGGGGTTGCAGTCCCCTTCGGTGGCAGTCGACCGCTACTGGGACCCAGTCCGATCGCCGCAGCCTTCCCGACGACCGGGGATCCCGTCGTCATGGATTTCGCAACCACCGAGGTGCCGCTCGGGAAGGTGATGGTCGCACAAAACGCGGGGAAGAAACTGGCAGTGGAGGGCCTCGTCGAGGCGGACGGCCGACCAACCGACGACCCGCAAGCGCTGACACGGGGAGGTGCGCTACGCACCTTCGGAGCCCACAAGGGATTTGCCCTGGCTACCATGTCCGAGCTGCTCGGAGGAGTTCTGACGGGCGCCGACAACTACCGAGACGACGGACCAGGAGGCCCCAGCTTCCGCGACGCGGGCCTGTTCCTCTTCGTCATCGCCGGAGACGCATTCGCAACCGCAGACCAGGTGCAGGCCCGAGCCTCCCAGTTGCGCGAAGCCATCCACGCCGTTCCTCCCGCCGACGGATTCGACGCGGTTCTCGCCCCGGGCGACCCCGAGTCCCGGAACCGTCGCGACGCCGCAGAACACGTCACACTCCCGACAAGCGTGTGGAACGACATCCAAGCACTTCTATCATCTACCAGCAGCATTGGAGCCCAAAAGTGACCACAGTCGCAACCGGAACGACCATCGAACCGATCACGCGCGCAGAGTATCTCGACCGACAGCATCGACTGCTCGAGGCACTGGACCGCGAAGGCTACGACGGGGCAATCGTGTGGGGGCGAGGCTCCACCAACGTCGACGGTTGCGCCGACTTGCTCTACCTCACCGGTCATCTGAGCGCCGTCAGCCACATCCTGGACAGCGAGATCCACTCCGCGCGGGGCCATGCCGGACTGGTGATCACCAGAGATCGACCGACGGTGCTGGTAACCGACTCCTACGATGCTGACCCCTCGGCAATCCCAGTAGGCCAGGTGCAGCTGTCGATATCCGTCGATCGCGATCTCGGCAAGGCGGCACGCGAGATGGGATTCGCCGGCAAGCGAATCGCACTCATCGGAATGAGCGGCCTGCTCTACACGCACCACCGCGGACTCGAAGAAGGACTCGGATCACCCGAGACCAAGCTCATCCCCGCTGACGAGTTGCTGGTGCGACTTCGACTGGTGAAATCCGAACACGAAATCTCCCTGCTGCGAGAGGCGAGCCGCATCGGGTGCGAGTGGGTGATGCGGACTCTCCAGGCAGCAGTACCCGGCGCAACCGAGGGCGAAGCCGTCGGCGAAGGTCTCAAATATCTTGCAGGAGCTGGCGGCTGGGCATACGATGTGGCCGTCTCCTCGGGCCCGTGCTCGCACCGATACCGTAATCGTCAGGCGTTGCCGACCTGGGACTCACAGCGACGCCTCGAAGTCGGCGACCTCTTTCACGCCGACGTGTGGGGGCCGATCGCGCACGGATACTTCTGCGACCTCACCCGTTCCACAGTGGTCGGCGGTGCGCCCACCTCGTCGCAAGCGCGCCTGCTGAGCGACCCCGTGGACCTGGTGGAACATGTGACGGAAATCGTGGAACCCGGCGTGCAGATGTCAGCCCTGCAAGACCGGGCCTCCGCATGGCTGGCACGCCGCGACGGCGGCGCCGGCTCGAGCTTCGGGGCGATGATCCCATTCATCGGACACAGCCTCGGACTGGAATGCGAAGCACCGTTTCTTACCCGCCTCGAACACACGACGATCGAGCCCGGCATGGTCCTGGCGATCGAGTGCTTCCTTGGCGGCGAGACCGGAGAAGGCGCCGGCTTCGAGCACGTAGTCGCCGTGCGAGAAGGGCACCTCGAAGTTCTGACCCAATCCGCACCCTCGCGTCCGTGGTGAACCTCCCACCATGGAAGTCAATCCACAGTCGAAGGAACGCAAGGTGACGACACATCGAGTACAGGTCAACAGTGATGAAGTACCCTCCCCGCGAGGGCATTTCAGCCATGCTGTCCGCGCCGGAAACACCGTATACGTCTCCGGAATGCTTGCATCACACAGCGACGGAACCGTGCTACACCCGAACGACGTCGCAGGGCAGACGAAGGTGATCTTCACCAGGCTCGGACAGATCCTGACCGCGGCAGGAGGCCACATCTCCGATGTCGTCTCACTCACGACATACGTCACGTCTATTGCCGACCGCGGACCGGTCAACGAGCTTCGCAAGGAAGTCTTCGGTGAGTGTCGCCCAGCGAGCACCCTCGTCGAGGTCAGCGCCCTTGCTGCACCGGGTTCGGTGATTGAGATCGATGCGATCGCTGTCCTGTCAACCTCTTCGCGATAGGTTTTCGGCAACCACTCGGTAATGGGTCAGGCCGGGTTGGCAACGGCGTCAGCCTGAGGGGCTGGATCGGATCGCAGAGATTCGGCCCCTCAGCCTCGTTGCCGTGGCGACGGCACCTGCAGTTCCGAACACTTCCCAGCCCCGGTTAGATCTGTGAAATTCTATGAACTCTCGTGAGTATCGCCGATGGCGACAAAGGCGTCGCACGGCGTGGATCGAAACAAACCGTGAGCGCACACATCCTGACGCCGAGGCCGAGCGTCTTATCGAGTTCGCCAGTATGTGGGCTCCATACGGGGGCGCGACCGAGGAGGAGATCCTGGTGCACTTCGGTATGACGACGTGCAGATTCATCGAGCGATTGTGGCGAGTCATCCCTGAATCGAATTGTGCCACGGGCGAGATACGTAGCTTGGCGAGCGCATACCCATACCACCGGCCAACCGGAGGATCCTCTCCCATCCAGTGAGTCCCTCAGCGGAGCTGTCACGGATGGCCCCTTCCGGCTGACGTTCAGGTACACCGTAGGCAGGAAGAATGTGGAACAACCACAGCAACAATGACATTCTTGACTTTGCACTGCTCTGGGAGCCGCTCGGCGGCCCCGCTCCGGAGAACGTGGAAGCCGCGTTCGCGATCGACATCAGCGAGTACCATCGCCGCCTCCAATCAGCTGCGCGATCTGCGTTGTCCCGACTGCAACAAGGTGCTACGTGTCCCGAGCACATATACGGCCTGTCCGCGATCACGACGGTCGAATCTAGATCCGTCGACAGGGCCCGTTGAGGCTCGCCCTCGGGAGTGGATTTCAGTCTTCCTACGGCGACGACAACGCAGAGCAGTCGGGTAGCCGTTACTCACATCCGCTGGGGTGAGGCACCCGAGGGGAGTCGGGACCTGACCCGCCGGGGTGCAGTTGCTGCTGTGAACTGGGATCCGCAGCTGACACCGGTTGAGGGCGGTAGCCGTCGGGCGCTCGCTGCAAACGGGCGACAAGCCTCCGAGATTTCGCCGGCATAGCGACTGGTGTCGCCTCCCGGCACCGCCTTCTGCTTGGTCTTTCGCGACCTTGTCCTGGTTGCCGCGCGAAACCATCCGTTCGTCCGTGCTACGTCGCCGGCTAGACCCCATCGTCTTGCACGAGAGCCAGATGCTTGACAGACCCCAGCATTTTCGGCGCGCGGGCGGCGAGCGTTTCAAAGTGGAATCCCGATGCTGGTACAGGCACAATTTCGGACGCGCCTTCGGTGAGCCTGTGCCGCTCTCGTTCTGTGGGTTTGCAACTCGCCGGTTCGTGCGGACCCGCTCGTCCCCTCAGAATCAACGTAGACCAAAACTGAAGCGGTAGACTTAAATTGATGCATCCAAACAGGTCCGTTGATCGAGTTCGCGGAACCCGGACGCGCCGCCATCTTTGATCGTGTGACACCCCCCTTACGGACACGGTTGGTCCCTGGCCGTGACGTCACCGCCCGGCCAAGGACGAACCGCTATTGCCCAACTTGTGTGGGTGTGTCGTCCCACGACTGTTGGCGCAGCCCAGGGCATTTTGGGTGCATCGCGGTGGTGGATTCTCTCTTTATCGACCGATGCTCAGCGAGGGTTCCCCGACGACGTCGTTGACCAGCGCGCCGATGCCCTCAATAGTCGTGGTCAGGCGTTGACCCTCTTGCAGGAAGAGCTGCGGCGAGCGGCCGACACCGACACCGTCGGGTGTTCCTGTGGCGATCACATCGCCGGGGCGTAGTGTCATGAAGGTCGACAGGTAGGAAATGACGGTCGGAATGTCGAAGATGAAGTCTCCGATGGTATCGCTTTGAACCTCGGTGCCGTCAACCGTGCAACTGATCTTCAAACCTTGGCATGCGGGAGGCAGCTCATCGGGGGTGACCATCATGGGGCCAACGGGCGTCGACGCTTCGAAGGTCTTTCCCTGCAGCCACTGAGTGGTCCGCTTCTGCCAGTCCCTCATCGAGATGTCGTTCAAGATCGTGTAGCCCGCGACGTAGTCCAGAGCAGTCGACGGGTCGACCCTTCGTGCGACCCGCCCGATCACCACGGCCAGTTCGGCCTCCCAGTCGACCGAGTCCGACTCGGCGGGGAGGGTAATGGGATCGTGCGCGCCAATGAGCGAGTCGGCGTACTTGGCGAATACAGTCGGGTACTCGGGTAGCTCGCGTCCCATCTCCCGGACGTGTCGCGCATAGTTGTGTCCGATGCACATGATCTTTCCGGGCGTGGGGATGACAGGAGCGAGGTCCGCATCCGTGACCGCGACCGTCCCGCCGGTTGGTTCGCCGGAGGCGCCTCGAAGCAACGCCCCCACATCGGGCGCATCGAGGAGTATCCACTGATCGTCGACCAGACGGCCTGCGCGGGTGCCTGCGGCAAGGCGCAGGGTGGCGTACTTCATTGTTCCTCCAGTTTTGACTTCCAATAGTCGGCTAGCGGTATGACTGCAGGCTGTTGTCTGCCTGCCGTATCGATTCGGCTGCACCTGTTGTGTGACCCGGCCCACCAGCGGGCCGGTGTCTAGTTGAGTCAGGAAGGGTGGCAATCAGTCGGTCAGCGGGACCGCCCGTGCCGCGAGAATCTCGGGCCGGTCACCTGTGGGCGTGGCTCGCCGCTCGGGTCACGACCGTCGCCGTGTCCATCCAGGAATCCGGGGGCACCGGTACCCCGAGGGCCGCTTCGATGACTCGTGCAACGTTGAGCGCGACGTCGTCCCGGAATGGCTGAGCCGCAATGTGCACGCCGACGGGGAGACCGTCGGGGCCGGATCCCGCGGGCACACTGACCGCAGGACACCACGGGACCCAGTTGAACATCGACGTCAGGTCCAGTCCATGTTTGCGGCCGTCATCGGTGGCCTTGTGATAACTGGCGTCGTCTCCCTGGACCGCAACGGCGGTGCGGCTCATCGTCGGTGACAGGAGTACATCGGCCGTTTCCCAGAACGTGGCCATTCGCTTCCACTGCAGCGTACGCAGATGCTCATCCTCTTTGAGCTCGACGGCCGAATACTTCTTGGCATTGGTGATGATCGACCACAGTCGAGGGTCCACGTCGTCCTGGACTCGCAGCAGGTCTGCGCCGTAGTGTGCGGCCAGGTGAACATGCCAGTGCCGAACCCATGCGTCGGCCATGCCCCGGTTCCACTGCGGCGCGGAGCGGGTCACGATGGCACCCGCGGCGGCGAGGATCGCGGCGGCGGCTTCCAGCCTCTCCACCACGTACGGCTCGACGTTGAAAAACCCGAGATCGGATGAGACGGCGATTCGCAGGCCCGCCACGGACCCCGGCGGGTCGAACGAGACGTGAGATTTGCCGAGCGTGAGGGGGTCCGATTCATCGGGCCCGAAGGCAACGGTGAGGCCTCGCACCAGGTCCTCGCTGGATCGGGCAAGCAACCCGTGGTGGGCGATGTCGTCCATCAAGGACGGCTGGTCGTCGTTGGGGATTCGACCCGCTGACGGTTTGATCCCGATGAGGCCCGTAAACGAGGCGGGGATCCGAACCGATCCTCCCATGTCTGTTCCCTCGGCAAACGTCACGCAGCCAGTAGCGACGGCGACGGCCGAGCCTCCCGAGGATCCGCCAGGGGTGGTGTCTGGGTTCCACGGGTTGCGGGTGATTCCTGTCAAGGGGCTGTCGCAGAAACTCGAGTAGGCGACCTCCGACAGAGTCGTCTTCCCCACGATGATCGCGCCTGCGGCTCGGAGTCGGTGGACGAGTACCGAATCACGGGTTGCCACCACGTCGGCATATGCACGACTTCCGGACCGCATACCCAGCCCGGCAACGGGTGTGGAGTCCTTGATTGCGATCGGGACACCAGCCAGCGGGCCCAGATTGAGGCCGCGTGCACGCTTCTGGTCGATCGCTGATGCGGCCTCGAGAGCGTAGTCGTCCGCGATCTCTGCGAAGCAGTTCAGACGTTTCTGGACACTTCTGCTGCGAGCGAGGGCTTGCGTCGCGATGGAGACGGCCGTTCGACGGCCTGACTTTACATCGGCAGCCAGCGTCGCTGCGGAATCCCACAATGGCTCACTCATGGGTAACGGTCTCCGTCCAGTGGTGCACCGGGGATGCGTATCGAGTCATGTGCAGAATCGTTTCTCCAAAACCGTCGATAGTCAAGTAGGCTCGGGGCATGACTCGAGCACCTCGACCCAGCATCAAGGACGTTGCTTCCGCCGCCGGCGTGTCGCCGACGACGGTCTCCGATGCGCTCAGCGGAAAGGGGCGGCTGCCGATGGAGACGAGGCTGCGCGTACGGGAGGTGGCTGATCGACTGGGCTACCGCCCCAGTGCTCTGGCGCGGGGACTTCGCAACCAACGAGTGGGGTTCCTGGGATTCGTTCTGGTGCCCGCAGCAGCCGCCAGCGTGTCGACCGTGAACTACTGGATTCAGCTGCAGACGAAGGCGGCTGAGTTTGCATTGGACCGCGGGTACGCGCTGGTAATGCTCCCTCCCGATCCTGAGGGTTTGACTCCGGTGAGCTTCCCCGTCGACGGGGTCATCGTCGTCGATCCGCTACGTGACGACCAGGTGCTTGCCACTCTCCGCAACCAACGGGTTCCGCTGGTGACGGTGGGGCGCGATCTGACGGGCGGTCCGGAACCGTGGATCGATGACGATCAAACCAACGGTGCGCTCAAGCTGCTCCAGGCCGTGGCGCACCCGGGCGATCGTGTCGCTCTCGTCACTCTTCCGACGCAGAAATCGTACCTGCAGGACATCAACTCGGGAGTCAACTCCTGGCGCGGGCACGCTCCCGGGTATCCCATCATTCATACGGTCGAATCGGTCGAGGGTGAGGAGATCGACCCGGTCGTCGCGCGGCTGATGCAGCATGAACCACCGGACCTGATTCTGGGCGCCAACGAGCGAATAACCCTGTCGATCCACCGTGCCTTGAAGTCTGCGGGCTACCGGATCCCAACCGATGTACGCCTCGCAAGCATGGTGGAGTCTCCAGACCTCGAGCGAGTGCAGCCGCCCGTTTCCGCTGCGATTCAGCATCCCGTCACGTCGGCCGAAATGGCAGTCACAACGATCATCGACCTGATCCGGGGCCAAACGCCTCCTCCTTCCACACTGATCCCGATGGACCTCGCAATCCGGGCCTCGGCGCCGGCGGTATCTGAGTGTGCCGATCAAGCGGTTGATGACGGTGTAGCGAGCTGACAGGGTCGGGAGTTGACTCTGAACTGTCGAGGCGAGCACTCACGAGCTTGACGTAGTCATGGGCGACATCACGGTCCGCTGTTCGAAAGCGGTTTGGTGAGCTGTGTCATCGCGGACGGCTGGATTGCCACGAGTGCAATCACTCTGTCGGGATGCCCGTTTCACGGCAGTGACGCCGGAGTGCTGCAAGGCGTGAAGGCGTCATTCGACTGACAAGGAGGACGTTGATCGGGCTCGCCCCATCCTGGAATTTCATCCGCAACGACGGCGGACCGGATCAATGCGTAGCAGAAGTCGACTGCGCCACCTGCAACTTCATCCCTCCGTCAGCGCGTAATCGACCGCTCTCTCGTACCCCATCCGGCGACCGGACTGAACGGTATCTTCAAAAATGTTGTCACCCAATGCAATACGACATTCTGCATAAGCTTGTTCATGATGGGTCGCTAGATGCGGATACAGGAAAGCCGCAGCACCTTTTGATTCCGCAATTTCGGTGGCAGCTCCGAGCAACACGGCTGCCCGTCGATAACGCCCATCCTGCACTTCGGTCCACCCTAACGCCTCGAGAAGCATAGCTGTACCCAATGGGTCGATTCGATGACTTATGCGCAGGCCCTGCCTCAGCAATGTGGTCGCGCGGTGCCGGTCTCCGCGACGCCACAGCGTGATCGATAACGACCAGCAGGCAAATCCTCGATAGGCCTTTTCGCCTGCCGACTCGGTCATCATTAATGCCTGCTCGAAGCACTGGATCGCCCGGTCGAAGTCACCGGCCAGATCGGAGGCCAAACCCAACACCACGTATGCGTCCACCACGAACACGGGTTCACTGCCGGTGGCAGCGAATCCCTCCAGGGATCTGCTCAAGGCGGTGCAGGCGCCATCAGGATCGCCGCTGGCCAGCGCGAGCAGGCCGGTTGCGTGGGTGGCCAGTGCGCGTACCCGTGGATCGTCAAGTGTGTCAGCTGCTTCCCGGGCCTGGGCTGCCCGGATGGACCCGGTTTCCAGATCGCGCTGTATCTGCGCGAAGAGGCTAGCCGAGAACAACGCCTTGACCCGGTCGACCGTGAGATCGCCATCCTCGGCGTCCAGGAGTCGATCGAGCCATCGGCGCCCCTCGCTGAACATCCCTCGCAGGTTCCAGAACGGAAACAGCGCAGCAGCAATCCGGACTCCGACGTCAACATCGTGAGCGACACAATATTCGAGGGCCCCACGAATGTTCGGCAACTCCCTCTCGAGCTGGTCGACGAACTCGAGTTGGCGCGCACTGATCCAGTGAGATTCCGCGTGCAACACCATTCTTTCGCACCAGTCTCGGTGACGACGGCTCAGCGCGTCGGTTTCGCCTGCTTGCTCGGCGCGTGCCCGCCCATAATCCCGTAGCGTCTCGAGCAAACGAAACCGCACCCGAGTGCCGGTATCCTCCCTGATCAAGATCGACTTGTCGATCAATGACGTCAGCAGGTCGAGGATTTCGTCGTCGCCTCGGCCCGCATCGCAGACCGTCTCGGCGGCATCGAGGTCGAAACCGCCGACAAAGGTGGACAGTCGCCACCACGTGCTCTGTTCCTCCGCCGTGCACAGCTCGTAACTCCAGTCGATGGACAGCCGTAGCGTCTGTTGGCGATTCGGGGCGCTTCGGTTGTGCTGGGTAAGAAGGGTGTAACGCGTTGACAGTCGCTCCCGTAGCTGTTCGACGGACATGGCCCGCAGTCGGCCGGCCGCCAGTTCGATCGCGAGCGGCAATCCGTCGAGGCGATCACAAATGTCATGGACAGCGTGTGCATTGGTGCCGGTAACCTCGAAGGTCGGCACCCGCTCCTTCGCCCGCTCGGCAAAAAGTGCGATGGCGTCCGACCGTGGCCGCGTGTCCGGGCCGGGCGCATGATCACGACCGGGCACGGTCAGCGGGGGAACCCGGAACACCGCTTCACCGCCGATGACGAGAGGCTCTCGACTGGTCGCCAGAATGCGCACGTCGGGGCACGACCGCAGCACTGTCTCGGCTAGCTCGGCGACCGCGTCGATGAGATGCTCGCAGTTGTCGATGATCAGCAGGAGATCGCGAGCGTGGAGGAATTCGACCAGAGCGTCGGTGCGCGTACTTGCCGGAGCTTCTCGAATACCCAGCGTCGTAGCTGCCACATCGCTGAGCAGAGATTCGTCGGTGAGTTCCCCCAGTTCCACCAGCCACGCGCCGTGCTGGAAACCGGGTGCCAGCTCCGTAGCCACGCGCAGCGCCAACCGTGTCTTGCCGACACCGCCGATGCCGGTCAACGTCACCAGAGGTGATGCGGACAGCAGGCTCTTGATCTCGCTGAGCTCGGTGTGGCGGCCGACAAAACTGGTGAGCTCGGCCGGGAGATTGCCCTTGCCCACGAGCCCCGTGGAAGGCCCAGTGGACACGGGCGCAGGGGTGGGACCCAAGCCTAGTGGGCGAGAGTTGCCTGGTTCGGTCCGCACGAGAACGTCGTCCAGGGCAAAGCCGTGCCGGTCCTGGACGAGTCTGAGCTGATCACCGAGTTCGGCGGCCGAGCTGTACCGGTCCCCCGGAGCGACCGCCATCGCGCGCTCGATAACCGCGCTGACGTCTTCGGAAATGCCGTGTTCGCCGAGACGCGGCGTCGGGGCGGTCGCAATCCGCAGAAATTGGGCCACGAGCTGTTCACCGCTGTGGCGTTCGAACGCGGCGTGACCGGTCAGAGCGCAAAACAGTGTCGCGCCCATGCTGTAGATGTCCGCAGTCACCGAAGGTGCTGCCCCACCCAGGACTTCAGGTGCGATGAATGCCGGCGACCCGGTCACTGTTCCCGAGGTGGTCTTGAACCCGCCCGCGACATGCGCGATACCGAAATCGGACAATTGCGGCTCGTCGTAGTCGGTGATCAGGATGTTCCCGGGCTTGACGTCGCGGTGCACGATGCCCTGACGGTGCGCAGTCTCGAGCGCGCCGGCCATCTTCACCCCGAGCCGTAATGCCTGGTCCAGGGGGAGGGGACCGTGCTCTCGGATCAGTCGATCGAGAGAGTCCCGAGGGTGATATTGCATCACGATGTAAGGCCGCCCGCTATCGGTGGCGCCGACCTGGAAGATAGTGACGATGTTCGGGTGCCCGGTCAGCCGCCCCATGGCGCGTTGCTCGCGCAGAAACCGGGACCGGTTCTCGCCGTCGGGGTCGGCGTCGAGGACCTTGACCGCGACCACGCGGTCGAGGTCAGGCTGATCGCAGCGGTACACCACCCCGAAACCTCCGCGACCGATCTCGACGGGGTTATTCAATCCCTGAACATCGAAATCCGCTGCTCTCATGCGGCGGACATCGCGCTGAGTTGCCTCAGGATCGTCGGTCATCGTGTGACCTGTCTACTCAAACCGCGACGTCAGGGACGATTTCACGGCCGTCACCTCACCAGTTGCTGTCGACAGTGACCGATGGCATTGTCAAAGTCGATACCCATCATATTGCCAGCCTGGCCTGCTCGGCGTGCTACATGCGGAGGCGGTGCTACGGGGCCTCCCCGGCAGCAGGTCGGGCCTCAAAAACGGTCGGTTTGCGATGGTTCCTCCAGTTCGCCAACCCCGCCTGATCCGAAAAGGAGTGACCTTGCACGTGGTGCCAGCACGCGTGTTCTCCCGGCGTTGCGTAGCTGATCCGGGAAGGTCATGGTGGTGTCTGCGGGTCAGGCGGCCGGGGTGAGGGTGACGGTGTAGCCGAGGGCTTCGAGTTGACGGATGTGATTGCGTTTCTTGGTGTCCGGGTTGATATGGCGGGTGTAGTGGTCCGCGCCGAGGTCGTGGAAGGTGGAGTGGTGGTCGGAGAACAGGTGCCAGACGATGACCAGGATGGAGCGACCGATGGCGACGATGGCCCGTTTCTTACCTCGTCGTCTGGCGATCCGCCGGTACCGGGCGCCGAGGAAGGTGTCGGTGCGGCCGGCCACGACGGCGACCTCACCGAGGGCCCGGGCGAGGTAGCGGTTGCCGTGCCCGGTGGCACCGTTGCCATTGGACTTGCCCGCGGAGGAGCTGATCCCGGGCGAGAATTTCGCCCACGAGCACAGGTCATCGAGCAGAGGCAGGGCGGGCAGTCCTGATATCCCGCCATTGCGGATCGCAAAACACGTTCCCGCACAGTTTGATCGGACTCGTGGCGGGTTTCGTGCTTTCTGGTGCCCGAGCTGAACAGTCTCGCGCGGTCGCCGTGGATCGGAAGTGATTCCCTTGTATGTGGGTGATCGCCGCGGGAGCCTGTGTGGCGGGCGTTCACGTGGGGTCAGTTGATGGTGGTGGTGTCGATGACGAAGCGGTAGCGGACGTCGGAGGCGAGGACCCGTTCGTAGGCTTGGTTGATGCGGTCGGCGGGGATGATTTCGATGTCGGATCCGATGTCGTGGGTGGCGCAGAAGTCGAGCATTTCCTGGGTGAGGGTGATGCCGCCGATCATCGATCCGGCGAAGTTGCGGCGGCCGCCGATCAGGGACATGACGTTCACGCTGAGTGGTTCGGCGGGGGCGCCGACGTTGACGAGGGTGCCGTCGACGGCGAGCAGGCCCAGGTAGGCGTTGAGGTCGATGCCGGCGCTGACGGTGTTGACGATGAGGTCGAACCGGCCGGCGAGTTGCTCGAAGGTGGTGGGGTCGGAGGTGGCGTGGTAGGCGTCGGCGCCGAGGCGCAGGCCGTCCTCCTGCTTCTTCAGGGTTTGGGAGAGCACGGTGACGTCGGCGCCGAGGGCGTGGGCGATTTTGACGGCCATGTGCCCGAGGCCGCCGAGGCCGACGACGGCGACCTTGGTGCCGGGGCCGGCACCCCAGCGCCGCAGCGGGGCGTAGGTGGTGATGCCGGCGCACAGCAGCGGGGCCGCGGCGGCCGGGTCCAAGCCCTGCGGGAGGGACAGGACGTAGTCGGCGTCGACGACGACGTGGGTGGAGTAGCCGCCCTGGGTGGTGGTGCCGTCACGGTCGACGCCGGCGTAGGTGGGGACCATGCCGTTTTCGCAGTACTGCTCGTCGCCGCCTCGGCAGTGGGTGCAGGTGCCGCAGGAGTTGACCAGGCAGCCGACGCCGACGCGGTCCCCAATCTGGTGGCGGGTGACGTCGGCGCCGGTCTCGGTGACGGTGCCGACGATCTCGTGGCCGGGGACGACGGGGAAGGGTTGCGGGCCCCAGTCGCCGTTGACGGTGTGGATGTCGGAGTGGCAGATGCCGGCGTACTGGATTTCGATGAGGACGTCGTGGGGGCCGACGTCGCGGCGTTCGATGGTGGTGGGGGCCAGTGGCTGGCCGGCGGCGGGGGCGGCGTACGCGTTGACGCGCATGGCAGATGTTCCTTACTTTCTGTGGTGGTCACAGTGGTGGTGAGCGGGGCAGGGCTGACTGCCCGGGGTGCAGTGAGTGCGCACCGGGGCGGTGGGTGGGTAGGGGTTAGCGCGGGGTTAGCGCTTCTTGGTGCGGAGTTGGTCGGCCAACGTGCGCGCCTCGGCCGCGAGGAGCTCGGCACGGGGCTCGTCGCCGGCCTCGATCGCGTGCCAGTAGTCGATCTTGAGGTCGACGTAGCGTTGCCGGAGTGCGATGTGCTGGGCCTCGAGCCCGAGTTGCTGCCGGCGCTGAGTGAGCAGTTCGATCTGTGAGGGGGCGGCCGCGGCCCCGTGTTGTCCGTTGGCGACGTACTCCTTCATTTCGCTGACGGACATCCCGGTGGCAGCCAGGCACGCGATCCCCAGCAGTTGGCCCAGGTCGTCCTCGCCGAAGACCCGGTGTTTGCTGCTTTCCCCGCGGCTGATCGGCGGGATCACCCCGACCGATTCGTAGTAGCGCAGGGTGCTGGCCGGGAGTCCGGTCAGGGCGGCCGCGTCCTTGATGGTGTAGTCGCGTGGGCTGGTTCGTGCGCTCACACCATCGACGGTAAGAACTTCAAGTACTTGAAGTCAAAGGTCGGATGAGTCACACCCGTGCTCGCGGTCTCCGGCAGATCGGCGCGCCCCGACAGATAGGTGCTTCTGCTTTCCCACCGTCGCAGCCGCCAATGGGGGTGCCCTCCACAACGGTGATACCATTTTGTATAACTGCAGTTAGATGGTGGTGTGTGATGGCGTTGACGGATGTGGAGCGGGATCTGCGGGCGATCCCGGCGGAGAAGGAGTTGCTGCAGATCAAGTTGCTGCGGGCGGTGGCGCATGCGACGGACAACCGGGTGCCGCAGCGGGTGATCGCGAAGAACCTGGCGGTGACGCAGCCGGAGGTCAGCCGGATCGTGAAGAAGCTGCGGTTGAACCCGGCGGCCCGCGACCGTTCACCGCGGGAGGTGCTGCTCGAGTATGCGGCGAAGCGGATCGATCACGATCAGATGATGGCCGAGTTGGTGGCTTGGGAGTACACCTTCGGGCACGTCGGCGGGGATGATCCGCTCGGGGAGAGCTATGTGCGGGGGACATGGGATCAGATCGAACGCTCCCGCGACCTGTTGGGTGACGACGATTACCGGGTGCTGCGCGCGGCCACCGCGGACCGGCGTGCGCGGGCGAATGCGCGTTGACCCCGCTGCTGTCGCCGCCGACCTCGAGGCGTGGTGCCGGCCCGGTGGGATCCTCGACAAGGACGGCCCCTCCGCCTCGATTCACCTGTTCGACCCGGTTGCTCGTCGTCGAACGCGGGATGCGATCGTCGACGCCTACCTGGCCGAGCAGACCGACGTCGGGATCGGCCGTCAGTTCCTGGCTTTGGCAACCGAGGGACCGCCGGGGGTGGGGAAGTCGTCGAGCATCGACCGCCGGCACCTCGCCGGGCAGGGGTGGCGGGTGCTCGACGCGGACACGATCAAGGACTACCTGCTCCGGGACGCGATCGAGCAGGGCGTCTACACCGACCTGCTGGCCATCGACCTGGCAGACGGGCACCGGCTGAATCGTCCCGAGTTTGATGCACACCTTCTTTCTTGGGAAGGTGATCCTTATGCCGAATGTGTATCCAGCCGAGGTGCGAGAGAAGGCCGTGCGCCTGGTCCTCGAACACCGTGACGAGTACGCCTCGGAGTACGAGGCGATCCGCACGATCGCCGAACGGATGTCACTGAAGACCGAAACGGTGCGGGTGTGGGTCCGCAGGCCGAAGCGGCGGGTGGCGGCATGCCGGCTGCGTCGGCATCCGAGGCCGAGGCCGAACTGCGGGCATTGCGGCGGAAGAACGCCGAGCTCGAAAAGACGATCGAAATATTAAAGGCTGCAACGTCTTTCTTCGCGCGGGAGTGCGACCCGCCACGCAAGTGATCTGCCGGTTCATCGCCGAACACCGCGATACGTTCGGGGTCGTACCGATCTGCCGGGTGCTCACCGAGCACGGATGCACGATCGCCCCGAGGACCTTCTACGCCTGGCGCAGCCGTCCGTTGTCGAAACGGGCGCTCTGGGACGCCACCATCACCGCCGTGCTGGCCTCCTACTACGTCGAGCGTGACGAGCACGGTCGGCGCAAACCGGAGTCGCTGTACGGGTCGCTGAAGATGTGGGCACACCTGCGGCGGGAGGGCATCGAGGTGGCCCGCTGCACGGTGGAACGGCTCATGCGCGTCAACGGGTGGCGCGGTGCCACCCGGGCGAAGAAGGTCCGCACCACCGTGCCGGAGCCGTCGGCGCCTCGGCCACCGGATCTGGTCGACCGGAACTTCCGGGTCGAGCGGCCCGACGCCCTCTACGTCGCGGACTTCACCTGTGTTCGGATGGTGCCCTGCTTCGCGTACACGGCGTTCGTCATCGACGCGTTCGCCGGCACGATCGTCGGCTGGGAGGTGTCGACCTCGAAGGAGACCGCGTTCGTGCAGCGGGCACTGAACCAGGCCTGCATCTTACGATCGATGCAAGGTAACCCGTTGCGCGGGAACACTATTCATCATTCCGATGCAGGCTCGCAAGGCGGATTCAATCGGTCGTCGCAACACCTGGCTGTTGCAGTGAGTGTAGCTG
>NZ_JARJBD010000081.1:0-46077 GCF_029269925.1 Rhodococcus sp. T2V | reverse complement strand
AAAGCCCTCTTCGAAGCCATCGAACGCGAGCAAGCCGCCCGCGGAAACTTCTGAGCGAGAGCCGATGAGCGGGTGCGGCGACTTTCCCGCGGGATCGGTGCCGTCGCGAATACGATGACGCCATGAGCCCTACCGAGGCAGTGGTGGCCGGGGCCGGGCCGACCGGTCTCACGCTCGCTCTGGAACTGGCGCGGCGTGGCGTCGAAGTGCGGATCCTCGACAAGTCTCCCGAGCCGTTCCCGGGTTCGCGCGGAAAGGGATTGACCGCGCGCAGTCAGGAAGTGATGGACGATCTCGGTATCGTCGACGAGGTCGTCGAGGCCGGGTTCCGGCACCTTCCCAACCGGGTCGCGGTGCGCGGCCGGGTGGTGGGCGACAGCGACCCCCACGCAGACCTGAGCCCCACACCCGACCGGCCCTACGAGAGCGGGTTGATGATCCCGCAGTGGCGGACCGAGCAGATCCTGCGAGAGCGGCTCTCCGAGTTCGGTATCGACGTGGAGCGCGGCGTCGAGGTGGTGGGTTTCGAGCAGAAGACCGACAAGGTGACCGTCCGGCTCGCCGGGGGCGGGACCGTCATGGCGCGTTACCTCGTCGGGTGCGACGGCGGGCGCAGCACGGTGCGCAAGGCGCTCGGGGTGTCGTTCGAGGGGACGGGCGGCATCGAGGGCATGCTCCTCGGCGACGTGTCCGTCGACGGCCTGACCCCCGATCACTGGTACCAGTGGTCGCACCCCGAGAAGGGATTCGTCGCGCTGTGCCCGTTCCGTGGAATCAACTCCTGGCAGTTCCAGGGAGTGCCGTTCGCGGACTTCGACGAGGAGGGGAACCTGCCCGAACCGTCGCTGGAGTACTTCCAGCGAGTGCTCGACGACATCGCCTGCGAACCCGGCGTGCGACTGTCCGCACCGACGTGGCTGTCCACCTGGCATGTGAACGTGCGGATGGTGGACCGCTTCCGAGACGGCCGGGTGTTCCTCGCCGGCGACGCCGCGCACGTTCATCCGCCCGCCGGTGGGCTCGGGATGAACACCGGGATCCAGGACGCCTACAACCTCGGCTGGAAACTCGCGCTCGTCCTGGCCGGGTCCGCGGATCCGTCGCTCCTCGACACGTATCAGGAGGAGCGGTTGCCGCTCGCCCGCTGGACGCTCGGGGTGAGCAGCGCGGGGCTGCAGAAGGTGACCGACAACCTCGGACGCGAGGACTCATCGGGGTTCGCCGGCGCGGCGACCGAGGACGGCCAGCAACTCGGGCTGGGCTACCCGTGGAGTTCGCTGTCCCGGGACGGGGACGTGACGACGGGCATCCGCGCGGGTGACCGCGCACCCGACGCGCCGTGCCTGAGCCCGGACGGCACCCCGCTGCGACTGTTCGACGTCTTCCGCGGCACCCAGTTCACGGTTCTCGGGTTCGACGGCGGGCCCCGGCACGCCCTGCAGACCCTGGCCGAAGACGCGCCCGACGACGTGAAATACGTGGTGGTGGGAGATTCCCGCGGCCCCGGCGTGGACGTCGTCGACGACCGCGGTTTCGCGCGTAGCGCCTACGGGGCACACGGTGGCACGCTGGTGGTGGTGCGCCCCGACGGTTACGTCGCGCTCACCGCCCCGGCCACCGCGACCGACGATGTCATCGACTACCTCGGCTGCCTGGTGGGGAGATCGTGACGAAAGGCTGAACGATGCGTCACAAGGACGAGGAACTCGACTACGACGAGGCCGACCTCGAGGTCGGGCACCCGAAGGACCATGCGGCCGGGCCGACCGCTGTCGCGGTGTCGATGAAACGCGCGCTCGAGCAGATGGGTGTGGTCCGCACGGCCGAGACGTTGCTGCGGCTGAACCAGGCCGAGGGCTTCGACTGCATGAGTTGCGCCTGGCCCGACCCCGACCCGGGTCACCGCCACGCCGCGGAGTTCTGCGAGAACGGCGCCAAGGCGGTGGCGGAGGAGGCGACGCGGGTCCGGGCGACCCCCGAATTCTTCGCCCGCCACAGTATCGCCGAACTCGACTGCCACAGCGAGCACTGGCTGGGGCAGCAGGGCCGGATCACGCATCCGATGGTGAAGCGGCCCGGCGGAACCCACTACGAGCCCATCGAGTGGGACGAGGCCTTCACGCTGATCGGCGACCAGCTGAACGCTTTGGACAGCCCGGACGAGGCGATCTTCTACACGTCCGGCCGGGCGTCGAACGAGGCCGCGTTCGCGTACCAGCTGTTCGTCCGCGCGTTCGGGACGAACAATCTGCCCGACTGTTCCAACATGTGCCACGAATCGACCAGCATCGCGCTGCAGGAGTCGATCGGCATCGGCAAGGCGAGCGTCACGATGGACGACGTGTATCACGCGAAACTCATTGTCCTGCAGGGCCAGAATCCGGGAACCAACCATCCGCGGATGCTGTCGGCGCTCGAGAAGGCCAAGCAGAACGGCGCGAAGATCCTGTCGATCAACCCGCTGCGCGAGGCAGGGCTCGTCAACTTCAAGAATCCGCAGACGCCCCGCGGCATGGTGGGTCCCGGCACCGACCTCTCGGACCTGCATCTGCCCATCGCGCTGAACGGCGACCTCGCCCTGCTCCAGGCGTTCGGCTCACTGCTCGTCGAATGGGACGCCCTCGACCACGACTTCATCGACCGGTACACGATCGGATTCGAGCTGTGGAAGCAGCACGTCACGGACATCGACTGGGGCGTCGTCACCGGGACGACCGGGCTGTCGCGGGAACAGATCACCGACGCGGCCCGGATGCTGCGCGATTCCGACGCCACCGTGTTCTGCTGGGCGATGGGGCTCACCCAGCACCACAACGCGGTGTCGATCATCAAGGAAGTCACCAATATCGCGCTCGCGCAGGGCAACATCGGGAAACCCGGCGCAGGGCTGTTCCCGGTGCGCGGGCACTCGAACGTGCAGGGCGACCGCACGATGGGGATCTGGGAGCGCCCGCCGCGGCATTTCTTGGACGCGCTCGCGAAGGAGTTCGACTTCGAGCCGCCCCGCGAGAACGGCTACGACACCGTCGATTCGATCCGGGCCATGCGCGACGGCAAGGCCCACTTCTTCCTCGGGCTGGGCGGCAACTTCGTCCAGGCCGCTCCGGACACCGAGGTCACCGCCGCCGCCCTGCGCAAGACCCGGATGACGGTCCACGTCTCGACGAAGATCAACCGATCGCATCTCGTGTGCGGTGACACGGCCCTGATCCTGCCGACGCGGGGACGCACCGAGCAGGACGTCCAGGCCGGCGGGCCGCAGTTCATCTCCGTCGAGGATTCGGTGTGCTCGGTTCATGCCTCCCGCGGTCCGCTGAAACCCGCTAGCCCCCAACTCGATTCGGAGGTTGGTATCGTCACGCGCATCGCCGAGGCCACGCTCGGCGACCGCTACGGCATCGAGTGGAGGAAGATGCGGGACGACTACGCGAACATCCGCCTGCACATCTCGCGGGTGGTGCCCGGATGCGAAGGGTACGAGGTGAACGTCCGCAAGCCGGGCGGGTTCGTTCTGCCGCACCCGCCGCGCGACTCCCGGACGTTCCCCACCCACTCGGGGCGCGCCCAGTTCGCGGTGTCCCCGATCGACGTGCTGCAGGTGCCCCCGCGGCACGTGATCCTGCAGACCATCCGCAGCCACGACCAGTTCAACACTACGATCTACGGGCTCAGCGATCGGTACCGCGGCATCGAGGGCGGGCGACGCGTGATCTTCCTGCACCACGACGACATCGCGGCCCTCGGCTTCGACGACGGCGACATGGTCGACCTCTTCACCCACTGGGACGGCGACGACCGCGTCCGCTGCGCCCACGACTTCCGGATCGTCGAGTACGACACACCCCGCGGGTCGGCTGCCGCCTATTATCCGGAGACCAATCCGCTGGTGCCGCTCGATTCCACGGCGACCGGCAGCAACTGTCCCACGTCGAAGTCCGTCGTCGTCTCCCTGGAACACGCGGGCAAGTACAGCGCCGAATGCCCACCGGAGGCGAGCCAGGACGCGGTCGGATCGGACCAGGTCCACAAGGCGCACCCCCAGCCGGAGCACCTCTCCTGACGTGAGTGGCAAATCCTGACGTGAGTGGCAAAGCGTGCCCCGACACGCTTTCCCACTCACCTGCGCAGGTGAGTGGCGATGTGTGCGGGGGTACGCATCGGCACTCACGTACGGAGGGGACTGCTCAGCCGCGGTCGCGGTCACGCAGGTAGGCGGCCAACGGCGCGTGGCGTTGTATGCGTGACAGGGCGATTCGCCGCGCCACCGCCCACATCAGCGCCGAGATGACGACGGCGAGGACGACGCACAGCGCGAAGTCCGCGGTACCCATCCGCGAGTGCACGTCGGCCGGACGGACGAGGCGCCACAGCACGACCGGGACGACGGCGATCGCCGCCGAGAACGCGGGGAAGACCCCGTACGGCACCACCAGCAGAATCAGCCACCGGACGACGACGGTGCGCCACCGGGCACGTTGTTCCCATCGCCACCGCAGCGACCGCTGGTGGTACGGAAAATAGACCCCGACGAGACTCGACCCGGCGAGTGCGCCGAACGGGCACAGCGCCACCGCGACCACCACCACCGCGGTGAACAGCCAGTCCTGCTCGGCGAAGCCGACGACGATCGCGATGGTCGCGCAGATCGGGGCGATCAGCATCCACAGCGCCACCGCCTTGGCGCCGAGCATCGCACCCAGCGCGTCCCGGTCGTCGAGTGCGGCGAGAACCCGCTCACTGTCCGGCGCCAGCACGTTTGTGGCGGTGACGTCGGCGTACATCCAGCCGGCCAGGGCGAGCGCGAAACCGGACGGCCCCGTCCACTCGAACAACCAGCTCCGGGGCAGCAGGAACCAGGCCCCGATCATCAGGACGGCATTGAACGCAACGGTCGCGAGGGTGTCTGCCGGGTTGCGCCAGATTCTGATCCACTCCGCGCGAAGAGCGGCCATGACATTCAGCGTAAAGCGTCGGGCCGGCCGTCGGAGCCGGTCGGCAGGATCCCGGACGAACGGGACGCCGGTCCCTTCCACCTGGGACATCGGGTCGGCGACAGTGGTGCGATCCGAGAGAAAGGCCTGTCGTGACCATCGACGACGAGGAGGCGGCCGGGGCCGCGACCCTGATGGACACCCTCCCCGACCGTCACCGGACCGTACTGCGACTCCGACTCGCGCACCGACTCCCGGCCGTCGAGGTCGCGCGCATCCTCGGGACGAACGTCGACGCCGTACTCCTCCTCCAGCACGCGGCGCTCAACCACCTCCGGCGGCAACTCGCGGAGGGGGAGAGGGCGATCGCGATAGGCGAGGTCTAACCTGGTAATCCGCTGTCGAGTTCCCGGGCGAGGGTGTGCAGCCGGACGGCGAGTTGCAGCGGTAACGCGTTGTCGGGTTGTTGCCAATCGTCGCCGATCAGGGCTGCGATCCGGTCCAGGCGTTTGACCAGGGTATTCATGTGCACGTGCAGCGCCTTGGAGGCGCGGGTGAGATTGGCGGAGTTGTCGAAGTACGCCGCGAGGGTGGTCACCAGGTCGGTGTTGCGGCGGCGGTCGTAGTCGAGGACGGCGCCGAGGGTGTCGGTGATGAACACCCGCAGATCGTCGCCGCGGTCCGGGTCGAAGACGGTTGCGTAGACGCCGAGATGTGTTGTCGAGGTGGCCTTGTCGTTCACACCGACGTTGCGGAGGATCTTGCTGCAGCGGGCGGCGAGGGCGAACGGACGTCGCAGGTTCTCCGCGGTTGCCGCGACGGGCGTGGCGCACACGAGGATCGGTGCGCGCACGAGTCCACGTAGACGCCGGTGGATGGCGGCCGCCGCGGCGTCGCGGTCGTCGGCGCACAGCAGCATCGTCGGAGTACCGAGGTGGATGCCTGCCAGTGCGGACCATTCGTCGGCCACCCCGTGCAGGCGTCGGGTCAGATCCGCCGGACGCAGCGACGGGCAGTCGAGGACGAGGAGGGTGTCGAAGTCGTCGATGCCCAGATGCCGAGCCTCGGCACGGGCCGCAAGTTCGGCGCTGAAGGGCCGCGGTGAGGTGATCACCTCCGTGAGCAGTTCGCCGCGCACCCGGTCCTCGGCTTCGGCGACGGCGTTCTGCTTGATGGTCATCAGCGCCAGGATTTGGGACGCCCGCTCGAGGGTGCGGGCCTCGACCTCGGCCGGGGCGTCGGTGTGGGAGAGCACCACCGCCCCGAGGTAGCTGTCGCCGGCGAGAATCGCGACGAGGCTGTGGAACTGACCTGCACTGTCGGCGACGGTCACGCATCGACCACTGCGCCGGCTCTCGGCCAACGACATCTGCAGCCCGTCTGCGGGCGAGTCGGCATCGCCGCGCACATTCGCGGTTGCCACGAGCAGGTGTTCATCGCGGTCGTAGATCGCGACCCGCCCATCGAGAACGGTGACCAGCAGATCGGCGATCTCCCGGGCCCCGCCGCCGGTGAGCACCACCTGGGTCAGGGCCTCGTGTACCTGCCCGGACCGCTCGATCGTCGAGTAGGCCTGCCGCAGATCCGCCAACGCCTGGCGGCTCTCCTGGTAGAGGCGGGCGTTCTGTAGCGCGACCGCGGCGTGGTCGGCGAAGGCGTTCAACAGGGCCACCTCGTCGATGTGGAAGCGGCGCTCTATGCGGTCCGCGGCAAAGAGGATGCCGAATACTCGCCCGCTGTCGCGCAGCGGAACCCCCAGCAGCGCGACGATGCCCTCGTCGACCAGGATCCGGTCGAAGTCCGAGTCGTGCACCAGCGTGGTGTCGGTGAGGTAGTTGCCGACCCAGAAAGCCGCCTGCGTCTGCACGACTCGGCCGCCCACACCGGTATCGGCGGGCACGTGCGCTGACCGGAAGGCGGGGGAGAGCGACCCTTCGACGGCGCGCAATGTCAATTCCGAGTGGGAGTCGAAGACGGACAGGTACGTGACGTCCGTGCCCATCAGCTCGTGCGCATGCCGCACGATCGACGCCAGCACCGTGTCGACCTCCCCGAGTGCGGTCAGTGACCGCGCCGTGGCGTAGAGGCTGCTCAGTTCACGTTCGCGGCGTCGGCGGCGATGGGCCAGTTCTGCGGTCTCGGAGTCGGTGGAGTCCACACCGGGCACCGTACCCTTGGGTGGCGAATCTTCATACCTCAATAGCAATCAGGTATGAGAACTTCACATCGACTGGCGCTGTGGGGCGGAGATAGCGTGATCCGTGACATCAGCGCGGTGCGATGCGGCGCAGGCCGGTCGTGCCTGCGCCGCACTCACGAGAAGCGGAGACAGCCATGACCCAGTCGGGAATCTACGATCGCCCCGGCACCGTCGCCGAACTGAACGTCCTGATCATCGGCGCCGGTCTGATGGGCCATTCGATCGCCGGAGTCTTCGCCGCTGCCGGCGCCGCGGTGACTGTCCACGACGCCGACACGACCGTGCTGGCGCGGGTTCCGGGCCGCATCCGCGACCAACTCGATACCCTGGGCCGCGACCGTGCGGCGGTCGAGCGGGTACGGCTGGCCGAGACCCTCGAAGCCGCCGCCACCGACGCCCACCTGGTGGTCGAAGCGGTGCCGGAAATCCTCGGTCTCAAGCAGAAACTCTTCGCCGAGCTGAGCGTGCTGCTCCCGCAGGCGGTGCTCGCGACCAACACCTCGGTGTTCACGATCGGCGACGTCGCCCGCGACGTCGCCGATCCGCAACGTGTCGTCGGCGCCCACTGGTGGAATCCCCCGCATCTCGTTCCCCTCGTCGAGGTCGTCCAGGGCGAGAGCACCGCCACCGACACCGTCGACTGGATGCTGTCGATCCTGGCCGGCGCCGGGAAGGTGCCCGTGCACGTGCGCAAGGACATCCCCGGATTCATCGGCAACCGCCTCCAGCACGCCATGTGGCGAGAGGCGATCTCCCTCGTCGAGTCCGGCGTGTGCGACGCGGAAACCGTGGATCTGGTGGTCTGCAACAGTTTCGGGCTGCGCCTGCCGGCGATGGGCCCCATCGAGAACGCCGACTACGTCGGCCTCGACCTCGCGGCCGCCGTCCACAACTACCTGTTCCCCAGCCTCGACAACGACGACCGCGCCTCACCGCTGCTCACCAGGCTCATCGACGAGGGCCGTCTCGGTGCCAAGACCGGCGCCGGACTGCTTACCTGGGACGGCGACAAGCGGGCCGCTGCGGCAGCGCGCCTCGAACAGCATCTCGTCGACGCCACCCGCGACACCACCCCCTGAAATATCGCAGGCACCGACCGGCCCGGGTGACCGCCACCGGACCGGGGATACCGCCCTGCCCGATTCGAAAGGTGACCAGCACATATGGTTTACACCGCACCGGAATCCATTCGCCCCGAGCCGATCTGGACACCCGATCCCGATCTCGCCGGGCTGTCCACCCTCGCCTCCTTCACCGATTACGTGCGTGAGCGGTACCGCACGAACATCGACGACAACCTCGACTACACCGCCCTGTGGCAGTGGTCCACCGACCGCATCGACCAGTTCTGGGAAGCGGTCTGGACGTTCTTCGGCATCGACTCCGCGACTCCCTACGACTCGGTGCTGACCGCCGAGACGATGCCGGGCGCGCAGTGGTTCCCCGGCGCCACCGTCAATTACGCCGAACACCTGCTGAGCAACGATCTCCACGACCAGGACGCACTGGTCTGCATCCGGGAAGACGGTCGCCGGGACACCGTCAGCTGGGATCAGCTGCGCCGTCGTGTCGCCGCACTTGCGGCCGCCCTGCGTGCGGTCGGCGTCGCCCGCGGCGACCGAGTGGTCGGATACCTGCCGCCCGGGCAGCACGCCGTCATCGGCCTGCTCGCCGCAACCTCGCTCGGCGCCATCTGGTCCCAGTGTGCCCAGGACTTCGCCGCCGGTGCGGTCATCGATCGATTCGGCCAACTCGAACCCACCGTGCTCATCGCCGCCGACGGCTACTCCTACAACGGGCGCCGCTACGACCGGCGGCCGGAGGTGCACCAGGTCCGCGCGGGACTGCCCACCCTGACCCACACCATCGTCGTCGACCACGACACCGACGGGGCCTTCGCCGACCTCATCGACGATCCCGCGGTGCTGTTCTGGAACGACGCCGTCAGCGCAGAGGCGCCCCTGCAGTTCGACAAGGTGCCGTTCGATCATCCGCTGTGGGTGCTGTTCTCGTCCGGCACCACCGGACTGCCCAAGGGCATCGTGCACGGGCACGGCGGAATCCTGCTCGCCCTGCTCTCCCTGACAGGCCTGCACATGGATCTGCGCGAGGGCGACACACTGCTCTGGTACACCAGCACGAACTGGATGATGTGGAACGTCGTCGTCTCTTCGCTGCTGACCGGGGCCACGGCCGTCATCTACGACGGCAGCCCGACCTACCCGGACACCACCAGGCTCTGGCGCATCGCCGACGAGCAGAAGGTGACCTTCCTCGGCACCAGCCCCGGTCACCTGCAGACCTGCGCCGACGCCGGTATCACCCCCGCTGAGCAGTTCGACCTGAGCGCTCTGCGGATCGTTGGTTCGACCGGGTCTCCGCTGCCGCCCAGCGGCTACCACTGGGTGCGCGACAATGTCGGCGCCCACATCCAGCTGTCCTCGCCGACGGGCGGCACCGACGTGGTCACCGCCTTCGCGTGCAGTGCTCCGACCACCCCGGTCCGGCCGGGTGAGATCAGCGCCCGAGGCCTCGGAATGGCTTTGCAGGCATGGGACAGCTGCGGCAACGAAATCGTGGGCGGTGTCGGGGAACTCGTCATCATCAAGCCGATCCCCTCGATGCCGGTGTTCTTCTGGAACGACGCCACGGGCGACCGTTACCGGGATGCGTACTTCTCCACCTTCCCCGGAGTGTGGCGCCACGGCGACTGGGTCACCGTCACCGACGAGGGCAGCGTGGTCATGCACGGGCGCTCGGATTCGACGCTCAACCGGCACGGCGTCCGGCTGGGCAGCGCGGAAATCTACCAGGCCGTCGAAAAGCTGCCCCAGATCGAGGATTCCCTGATCGTCGGAGTCGACGAGCCGGACGGCGGCTACTGGATGCCGCTGTTCGTCGTCCTGGCGCCAGGTTCGGAACTGAACGCCGAACTGCGGGAGAGCATCAATGCGGGCATCCGGTCGCAGGCCTCCCCGCGGCACGTCCCCGACGAGATCATCGAGGTTCGTTCCCTGCCGCACACCCGCACCGGCAAGAAGATCGAGGTCCCGATCAAGCGAATCCTCCAGGGCGCAGACCGGGACGCCGTGCTGAGCATCGACGCCCTCGACGACCCCGCCTCCGTCGACCAGTTCGTCACGCTCGGCGAGGCCCGTCGCGCCGAGCGGACTGCCGCCCGGTTGCTCGAACGCTGACCTCACGTGCCGTCCCGCTCGGTGGCACCGCCGAGCGGGAGGTCAGACCTGGTGGGGTTCAGACGCACAGCGCAGATCCGCCGCAGCTCGGCCTTGTCCTCGGGCGTCACGATCCTCGAGGCGGGCGTGCTCAGAAGTTTTCGTACACGGAGGAAGAACCGGGGCGGGTCCACCCCGAAATGCACGAAGATGTCTTCCGCCTCGCCGCCGCCCCACCGCATCCATTTCAGCGCATATGCGACTACTTCACGCGCATCGGGCGAGGGCCGTTCGCTGCGCTCCGTCACACCGGCACTGCGCTCGCACGGCTGATTTCCTTGTTGTCGAGTGGTTTCCGGTTCCACAGTCATCAGCCCCATCTCAGGCTCGTACCTCGCGAAGGCGATGTCGGGGTGGTGGGCCGCCTGTGGCCGGCACGCTCGAGGCGTGCCGGCCACAGACGATCGGGTTGATCTACGGGGTGCGTCAGCGAGTGTGGTGCGAAGGCTGAAGTCCGTATACTTTGGTGTCGAGTCCTTCCATACGGGCCTTGATCTGCAGCGCAAGATATTTCGAGAACTGACGGCCTTGCGAGAAATTTCCGCCGTGAATCCACAGATTCTCGACGTTGGTGGGCTTCCACATGTTGCGGAGTTCGCCTTCCCAGGGGCCGGGATCCTTCGTCGTGTCGGAACCGTATCCCCAGCACTTTCCGACCTGGTCGGCCACCTCCGGGCTGATGAGATCGGCAAGCCACGCGTTCATCGATCCATAGCCCGTTGCGTACACGATCACATCGGCTTCGACCTCCGTCCCGTCGTCCAGAATGATCGCACTCTCGGTAATCTTGGAGACCTGACCTTGCCGGAGCTTCACGTGACCGTCGATGATCAGTTGAGATGCACCGACGTCGATGTAATAGCCGGAACCACGCCGGAGGTACTTCATGTGCAGCCCGGAGTCGTCGTCACCGAAGTCGAGTGCGAAGCCGGCCTCCCGCAACTGTGCGTAGAACTCCGCGTCGTGATCCGCGATCTTCTTGTAGATGGGTTTTTGGACATCCGGGGCCACCCGCAGCGGGATCGAGGAGGCAAGCATGTCAGCCTTCTCCAAGCTGATCCCGTTCTTCACAGCATCCTCGGTGTAGAGGGGTGCGAACGCGTACTCGACCAGACTCCCGCTCCGGGCGATCATGGTCGACGATCGTTGGAGCATTGTGACGTCGGCGCCGTGTTCCCACAGGTCTGCGGCGATGTCGTGCGCCGAGTTGTTCGAGCCGATGACGACCGCACGCTTGCCGGACCAGTCTCCGCCTCCGGAGTGCTGGGACGAGTGATGCTGAGCGCCGGCGAAGTCTTCGGCCCCGTCGAACGCCGGAATGTGCGGGTAGCCGGACACGCCGAGCGCAATCACCAGTTGCCTGGGCCGGAGGGTGATGTGCTCTCCATCGCGGACGACGTCGACCGACCAGGAATCGGACTCCGCGTCGTACCGCGCCTTCACACATTCGGTGTTCGCCCAGTAGTTGATCTCCATGATGGTGGTGTACGCCTCGAGCCAGTCACCGACCTTGTCCTTACTGGGGAACACGGGCCAGCTGTCCGGGTAGCTCATGTACGGCATGTGGTTGAACCACACGGGATCGTGGAGGTGGAGTGACTTGTAGCGGGACCGCCAGTTGTCGCCCGGCCGCGCCTTCTTGTCGATGACGATCGCCGGCACTCCCAGTCGCCCGAGTCTGGCCGCGAGATTGATCCCGTTCTGCCCGCCTCCCACGATCAGGGTGTAGGGCTGCTCGTCTCGGCCGAGGCGCTCCTCCCGGTCGACCTTCTGCTCGAGCCACGAGCGCCGTCCTTTCACGACCTCGTGACGGACACCCAGGTCACGATGCGAGCCGGCGTGCTCCTCATGACCCCGGATTTCCTCCATCGTCGTGAGAAGTGTCCATGCCTTGCCGTCGCGGAGTCGCAGATGGGCTTTGCCTCGCGCCTGAGCGGTGTCGAACCCGACCCAGGCGTCGACCTCGTGCTCGTCACCCTCGGCAGCTTCCAGCAACGTCCATCCCGACGGCTGCACGCGATCGAGGGTGCTGTCCAGCATCGCCTCGATCTCCGCGCTTCCCTCGAATGTCTTGATATTCCATGTGAACGAGACGAAATCGCGCCAGAACCCATGATCCTGGAACAGCTTTGCAGCACCGTTGATGTCGCGGGACCGGAGCCGCTCATCGAATGTGTGGAGCCAAGACTCGGCGATCTCGGAAGGTGAGTGGGACATTGAACTCCTTCTAACTTCTACTTGCTCGATCAGAGAGATCTCGGGTGACGCGCCGTCCGATGGACCGGTCGGGTCGTCGGGAATGTCGTTGTCTGGTGTCGGCTCAGACGAGGCCCGCGTCGAGCGAAAGGGCCGACAGTACGTCGCGGAGACCGTCGACGAGCTCGTCGAATTCAGGGCTGTCTGCGATCAGCGGCGGCGCGATGCACAGCACCGGGTCGCCGCCGTCGAGGGAGAGGCGAAGAAGGATGCCACGGTCGACCAGACGGTCGGACAGGAGTTCGTCCCCGTAGAGCCTGGCCAGTTCGGTATCCGAGAAGCGCTGCCCTCGTGCGTCGGTGGACGTCAGTTCGATCGCGTAGAAGAATCCGGAGCCGCGGACGTCCTCCACGATGGGGAGCGCTCGAAGAGACTCGAGTTTGCTCCGGAGTTCGTCCTCCTTCGCGGCTACGTGACGCGGGATGTCGAGTTCTTGCATGATTTCGATGTTGCGCAGTGCTACGGCTGCCATCACGGGGTGACCGCCGAAGGTGTTGCCGTGGGTAAATTTCCGTCCAGCCACGTAGAACGTCGAATACACCTCGTCCGTCGTGATCACCGCACCGATCACCGCATGCGCCGAGGACAGCCCCTTCGCGGTCGTGATGATGTCCGGTTTCATCTCGTATCGTTCCGAGGCGAACCAGGCGCCGCACCGTCCGAAGGCGGTGATCGTCTCGTCGGCGACCAGCAGGATTCCGTACCGGTCGCACAGCGCGCGCACCCCGGCGGAGTAGCCGGCCGGTGGTACCAGCATGCCGCCGTGGTTCTGTACCGGCTCCATGATGATCATGGCGACCGTGGCGGGGTCTTCGGCGAGGATTCGCTGTTCGAGGTCGTCGAGGAGAAACTGGGTGAATTCTTCCTCGGTTTCCTTCCCGGGTCGGCCGAGGCGCTTGGTGTTGCGAACGTGGGAGGCTCCGGGTAGGAGCGGCTCGAACATGCTCCGGATCTCGGGAATTCCGTTGATCGACAGGGCGCCCATCGTGGTTCCGTGATAGGCCATGCTCCGGCCGATCGCCTTCCAGCGCTTCTCGCCGCGAAGATGATGGTACTCGCGTGCGATCTTCCAGGCTGCCTCGACCGACTCGCCGCCGCTGGGGGTGAAGAAGACGTGATCGAGGCCCTCGGGGGCGAGGTCCGCGAGGGTGTGTGCCAGTTCGATGGCCTTCGGATGGGTTGAGCCCCAGTTGGAGTGGTAGCCCAGTTCGCGGTATTGCGCCAGCGCGGCCTGCCCGAGTTCTTCGCCGTAGCTGTAGCCGATGTTGACGCAGAACAGGTTGGACAGTGCGTCGAGGAATCGATTTCCTTCGGAGTCGATGAGGTAGCACCCCTCACCCTTCACCATCACGCGAAGTGGCTGCTTCTCGGTGGTGGTCATGTCGGAGAAATGCCGCCACAGATGGGCGCCGGCCGAATCGCGGAGGGCCGGTGTGTCGAGGTGCTGAATCTCGGTTTCGGTCGTGGTCACGTGACACTCCCTGTCTTGGTTCTCGTGGTCGCACCATCGTCGGCATCTCGTCGAGATAGCTCCAGAAAGGTTGCGAGTTGTTCGAAGAATGTCTGGATTGACGTGAATCTTTCGGCGAAGCTACGTTGAGTGGAACTGGAAACGAAGAATCTTCTGCACACCCTGGTCGCCGAAACGGATGCGCAGAGTGCTGAAGGGATCCGATAGATGGCCCAATACGAAGGCGAGCAACAGATCAAGCTCGACGACATCGATGAGATTCTGATCTGGGAGCTGGCGGCCGACGGTCGCAAGTCGAACAACGAGCTCGCACGGAAGGCAGGAATCGCGCCGTCGACCTGTCATGTTCGGATCAAGAGGCTCGAGAACCTGGGGGTCATCCAGTCCGTTCATGCCGCCCTGAACTATGAGTCCATCGGCTTCCCCGTGCAGGCCATCGTCGCGGTGCGACTGCAGGCGAACGCCCGCGACCAGGTGAAGAGCTACGCGAACCGCATTATCAAGATCCCGCAGGTGCTGAATGTGTTCTTCGTCGGTGGAGCGGATGACTTCCTGGTGCACGTGGCGTGCACGTCGAGCGCTCAGCTACGCGACCTCGTGGCCCTGAAGCTGAGTGCAAGTCCGGTAGCGTCGACGAACACCAGCATCCTGTTCGACCATCTCATCGGGGTCCAATTCATGCAGCATGTCAGTGGATTGGACGAGATGCGGAGGCCGATCCGCATCGATCCGCACGCGAAACGCGACGGCGGGTCCTAGCGCGGCCCGTGCTGGACCTGATCAGGGTCGGCGGACTGTGTCGGCCGCCAATTCGGCATACCTGTCCGGTCGTTGACGCTTCATGACTTCTGCACCGGCCAGTCCGACCGCGAAGGCGACCGCGATCAGTCCACCGACGACGGCGGCCGTCGTCCTGTCGCCGACGAGTAGTGAGAAGTTCGCGATGACCAACGCGAGAATGACGGTCAGACTGATCAGGGACATCGCGGGAGCAATGAGTGAATGCCACACCGTGGGGGCGGATGCCTTCGTGCGGAAGTAGAAGATCACCGCGAGATTAGTCAGAACCATCAAGCCGATCAGACCGAGCGTGGCCGCACCCGAAAGCCACGTGTAGATCGAGGTGATGGGGTCCCATCCGAGCGCGGTGACGAGTGCCATTGCGGCGAGCGAGATTGCCGATGCAATCAGCGAGGACGTCGACGGTGCAAGGTGCTTTTCGCTGACATCTGCCAGTCTCTTCGGCAGCATGCCCTTTCCAGCGAGTGTGAACTGATACCTGGTGATGACGTTGTGGAACGACAGAACGCAGGCGAAGGTGCTGGTTACCAACAGCACTTGCATGACATCCTTCAGTATCGGCGCGCCGTAGGAGGCTGCAAGGTCGAGAACCAGATTCTCCGGATCGGCTTTCGCCTTCTCGACGACGCTGCCGGAGCCTGCTCCCTCCATAACCGCCCACGAGGAAATCGCATAGAAAATGCCGATCGACAGAACTGCGATATACGTTGCGCGGGGAACGGTGCGGTCGGGGTCCTTCGCTTCGTTTCGGAACACTGCAGTCGCTTCGAATCCGAAGAAGCAGAAGAAGGCAAACATCAGTCCGAGCGTCGGTGTTCCGGAGGCGAAGGTGGAGAGGGAGAGCGGTTCGACACCGAGGCCCGACTCACCGCCCTTGACGACGATGGCAACGTCGAGGACCACCACGACAGCTATCTCTACGACGAGTAGCACGCCGAGCACTTTCGAGCTGAGCTCGATGTCTCGATATCCGAGGACGCCGATAATCAACAGCCAAGCAAATGAATAGATCCACCACTGGATATCCACGTGGAAATGAGCTGAGACGACATTCGATGTCGCCACTCCGAGGTAGCCGTTGACGCCGATCAGCAGGACCCCGTAGGAGACGAGCGCGAGCGCAGCGGCACCCGAGCCCACGTGACGCCCGAGTCCGGCCTGGATATACGAGTAGAAGGCCCCGGCGTTGGGTACGAATTTGCTCATCGCAGTGAAGCCGACCGAGAAGAAGACGAGAACCACGGTCGCGATCAGAAAGAACAGAGGGGCCCCGGCGCTCCCGCTGATCCCGGTGATGATGGGTGTGTTCGCGACCATCACGCCCAGCGGGGCCGCCGCTGCAACCACCATGAAGACGATCGATCCGACGCCCAGCCCGCGGTGGAGAAGCGCATGGGAGCTTTCATCGGGTGCAGGAGGTGCCGCGACGGCAGGTGGGGAGAATTCTGGGGAATTGGTCATTGGATGCTTCCTATGGAGATTCTCGGGGTGGACGGTCGGGGAGGACCGTGTCGGGGGAGAGGTTGGCCGGCCGACCACCGTGCTGCTGCGGCTAGGATTACACCGCGAGGTGTGAGGTGGCGCACATGAAGAAGAATTGTGCGAGTTTGATCCGATTTCCCACAGATTCTTCGTTCACTGCCGCCGTCAGCAAGGCGGAAACCGCAGAATCTTCGGTCCGCGCTGAGTGAAGCGGATCGGCCCGGTCGTGCAACTTCGGTGCCGGCGGGTCGGTACACCGGCACCGAAGGACAGCCCTACGCCTTCGAGATGTTCACGACCTGGATGTCGGTGTACGCCTGGAGACCGTCGACTCCGAATTCGACGCCGAGACCGGAATCTTTGCGACCGCCGAACGGAACGTCGGGGGTAACGGTGAAATGCTGATTCACCCAGGCCGTGCCGCTGTCGAGGCGGCCGGCGACCTGTGCGGCGCGTTCGACATCGCTACCCCACACCGAATTGCCGAGGCCGTAATGGGTGCTGTTGACGCGTGACACCGCGTCGTCGATGTCGGTGTATTGGAGAATCGCGCGAATCGGGGCGAAGGTTTCTTCGGATACCAACTCGCTGTCGTCGTTAAGATCGGCCACCAGTGTCGGTTCGATGAAATAGCCGCTTCGGTCGGAGACCTTTCCCCCTGCCAGGATTCTTCCCTCTTTGTTCGCGATATTGAGCCATTTCTTCGCGGCCTCGTACTGTTTTGCGTTTTGAACCGGGCCCATCTGCGTTTCGGGATCCAGACCGTCACCGACAATAGTTCCGCGTATGCGCTCGGCGAGTTTCTCGCAGAGTTCGTCGTAGAGCGAGGCTGGAGCGAAAATGCGCTTGATCGCGATGCAGATCTGACCGGCATTCGAGTAAGCCCAGGTGTAGATTCCATCGACCACCTTGTCGACGTCCGCATCGTCCAGCACAATCGCCCCGTCATTGCCACCCAGCTCGAGCGTGATGCGCTTCAACGTGTCGGCACCGCTGCGCATGACCGCTTTGCCGACAGCGGTGGATCCAGTGAAGGAAACTTTTGCGACAGCGGGGTGCGACGTGAGAAGAGGACCTACGGTTCCGTCGTCACCGATGATGTTGACGACGCCGGCCGGAAACGCCTCTCTCGCGATCTCCGCGAGCAACATGGTGTTCAGAGGCGTCGTCGGTGCCGGCTTCGCGACGACGGTGTTGCCCACGATCACCGCTGGGGCGATCTTGTACACCGCTTGGAGGAATGGGAAATTCCAGGGCAGAATCGCCGCGACAACGCCCAACGGGCGGCGGTGAATTTCTATCCGAGCCTCGTAGTCGTCTCGAACGATCTCAGGTTCCAGCCGTGTCTGCGCAAAGTATCGAGCGAATGCGACCGCGGCATCGACATCACCCTCCGCGAGTGCGAGCGGCTTTCCCTGTTCGAGAGTGACGATGCGGGCAATCTCATCACGCCGGCCCTCGATCGCGTCGGCGAGGCGGTCGAGGCACTCGGCGCGCTCCTCGACTGCCAAACCACTCCACCGGGGAAAGGCATGTGCTGCTGCCCCGACCGCTTCGTCGACGAGGTCCGAATTCGCGACGGGACTGGTGGCGATGACTCGCGTTGTCGCGGGATTGACCACTTCGGTGGTGGACGCACCCGCGACCAACTCGCCGTTGACGAGCATGCGAAAGGGGTACGTCTCCGGGCTACGAACCGAACCGGGAACATCGGTGGTGAGTTGTGATGTCATCGTGGGTGTCCTCCATAGTGAGTCGACTACATCGAGGTGGTGACGGTGTCGCCGTGTGTGTTCTGCGATACTGACGCACCGATCATGGAGAACACGTCGAAGCAATGGCATCGCCTTCGACGATTATTCGTCGCCAGGCGACCATTGCTGTTCATTTTTCACAGCGGTGCGATGTGCGGCTGGAGCCTGCCGAAGCATCTTCGTCGTGAACGGCTTTGTCTTCCAACGAATGGCAGCATCGCTGACGCTGGAACCCCGACCTCGAACACTGAACTCGCTGGAGCATCCCTTGGGAATCATCCTTACCGTGGCCCCGACCGGTCCCATCGCCACCACCGCGGACAATCCACACTTGCCGACCCAACCGCACGAGATCGCCGATGCCGTCGCCGCGGCGTACACGGCGGGCGCCTCGGTCGCCCATCTGCATTTCCGGGACGGCGACGGCCGTCCCACCGCAGACCTCGGAATAGCCAGCGAAACAATAGGACTCATTTCCGACCGATGCCCGATCCTGATCCAGCTTTCGACCGGAGTCGGTCTGTCTGTGCCGTTCGAGGCACGAGCCGCGCTCGTCGAACTCCGACCACGTATGGCCACCCTCAACCCGTGCAACATGAGCTTCGGTGACGGCGAGTTCCGGAACCCTCCGAAGGATGTCCGGCGGCTCGCGGCAAGGATGCGCGACTTGGGCATCAAACCCGAACTCGAGATCTACGACACCGGACATCTCGAGGCATGTCTCCGCCTGCGAGACGAGGGACTACTCGACGACGAACGGATGCAGTTCTCCATCGTGCTCGGTGTCCGCGGCGGAATGGCCGCGACAGCGGACAACCTGCTCACCATGGTTCGACGCCTCCCCGCCGACTGCGTATGGCAGGTCGTCGCCGTCGGAAGAATGAACCTGAACCTGACAGCCATTGCGCTGGCGTTGGGCGGCAACGCCCGCGCCGGCTTGGAAGACACGCTCTATCTCCGCCGTGGGGAACTCTCGGCGGGCAATCAACCGCTGATCGAGAGGACCACCGAGCTCGTCTGCAACCTCGACCTCACCCTGGCCAACGTCGAGGAAGCAGAGCGACTGCTCAACCTCCCGGCACGCGCGACGGTCAGCGCGCCGGACGTGTCGACCACTCGCGAAGTCGGTCACGCCGACTGAGTGGCCCGACTCTCACTCGGCAACAGTTGTGATCCCCGACACTTGATTTTAAAGATTATACATAATAGTTTTGCGCGACAGGTGGCGGCGGAAGGGACGTGACTGTGGCGCAGAAACGTGAGGTACCCGTTCGGCGGGAATCCCCCAAGAGCGTGAAGAAGGTCGGAGCTGCGGTCATCGTCGGAACCTCGCTGGAGTGGTTCGACTTCTACCTGTACGCATCGATGGCGGCGCTCGTGTTCGGCAAGGTGTTCTTCCCGTCGGCGAATTCGTCGGCGAGCACCCTCGCGGCGTTCTCCACGTTCACGGTCGGATTCCTGGCCCGGCCCTTCGGGGGCATCCTCTTCGGAATCCTGGGTGACCGCATCGGGCGCAAGGCGGTGCTGTCGATCAGCCTGCTGATCATGGGAATCGCGTCCGGGCTCATCGGACTCGTGCCGTCGTATGCCGCGATCGGTGTGGCGGCACCGGCGCTGCTGATCATTCTGCGGATCCTGCAGGGCTTCGGCGCGAGTGCCGAACTGGGCAGCGCAATCACGGTGGCGTACGAGCATGCCGACGAGACGACCAGGGGCCGGAACGGCGCCTACCCGGTGATGGGCGCCCAGATCGGCCTGCTGGCGGCGTCACTCGCAGTCGCCGCGGTCACCAGCATCGACGACGAAGCCCTGTACACCTGGGGTTGGCGGGTGCCGTTCGTCGCGAGTTTCGCGATCGTGGGTTACTGGATTCGCCGTGCGATGCCCGAGTCGGAGGAATTCGAGAAGGTGGCGACCGAGGCGCGGCAACGCAAAGGTTTCCAGGTTCTGCGTGACCTGGTGCGCGGCAACTGGCGGGGCCTGGTCGTGGTTGCGGCCGTGTACGGCGGATACTCCGCCCTCTCGTACACCTTCAAGACGTTCTCGCTGTCCTACCTCGCGGAGTTCCAGGGGGTGGCGAAGAACGTCGGCGCCCTCGGGGTGACGTTCGCGAGCATCGCGGCGATCGCCGCGTGTCCGCTCCTCGGGCGGCTGTCCGACCGCGTGGACACCCGCAAGGTCATGATCGGCGGCGCGATCGGGGTCGCACTGATGGCCTTCCCCGCCTTCTGGCTGTTCGACACTGGCCGATCGCCGCTCATCTGGGGTGTCATGGTCGTGACCACGGGTGTCCTGGCACCGATGATCATGGTGGCGGCGAGCCCGTACATGGCACGGCAGTTCCCCACCGAGGTGCGGGCCTCGGGCATCGGCGCCGGCCGGGAGGTCAGCGGCGCCGCAGCAGGAGGTTTGGCCCCGATTCTTGCGCTGACGATGGTGACCATGTCGCCCAGCCACTCGACGTGGGGTGTGTCGCTGCTGATCATCGGGTGCGCGGTGCTCGTGATCGGCGGCGGGTTGTTCGATCAGTCCCGTCGGCTGACACGTGACGCGAACGTACGGGCGGAGCCCCTCGACATGGCTCACCAGGAAGCACAGCGAACTTAGGCCACCGAGGGAGTAGAAAATGCGCAACTCGTCGATCCCGCAGGACGGTGTCACGGTGCAGGATGCGGTCGCCGAGATCACCCGTGACGTGGGCGCCCTGGTGGACCGCGACCCGATTGGTTCGCAGCCGGTCGGCGCACAGTCCCACAGTCAGACGCTGGGCCGGCTGTGGGACCTCGTGACCGCGGAGATGCTGCGCGCGATCGGCGATCACGGCTCGTCGCCGGACGTTCTCACATCCCTCACGGAGATGCTCGGCCGCATACGCGAGGCGGAGGCGGTGGTGGCGCGGCGGGGGACGGCCGGCCCCGCAGAAGTACTTGCCATGGTGCAGTCGGCGTTGGCGCGGGTCGGCGACGCGCAGACCGTCGGCGCGCTGCTGGCCCGAGCTCCCGAGGCGGTGTGCAGCCTCGGTTTCGACCGTGCGCTGCTGTCGACGGTGGACGGGTCGTGGCGGTTGCATTCGATGCATGTGGTCCGGGATCCGCGCTGGGCGGAGGAGATCGTCGCGGTGGGCAGGGAGAATCCGCCGGTGCTCGACCGCACGCTCGTCGAGAACGACACGGTGACCGGTGCTCGTGCAACGCTCGTCCACGAGGTGCAGGACAACCCGCGCGTCAACCGTCCACTCGCCGAGATCACCAGATCCTCGTCGTACGGCATTGCGCCGCTGGTGGTCGGCGGCGACGTCGTCGGCCTGGTTCACGGCGACTGCTATCACCAGAGGCGCAATCTCACCGGCGTCGATCGGGCGCTGTTGTCGACGTTCGCCGAGGGGATGAGCCAGAACCTGGCGAGAGTCACTGTGCTCGAGGGGCTTACGGCCGTGCGCACGCAATTGGACGGGCTCGGACGCTGGAACAAGGCCACCGGACCGGGAGTGGCGAAGTCCGTGGCGCTCGGACGCGACGACGATTCCGTCCTTACTCGTCGTGAGGTGCAGATCGTCCGGCTCATGGCGGACGGTGACTCCAACGGCAGGATCGCCCGCAGGCTGGTCATCTCCGAGGGAACCGTCAAAACCCACATCACTCGGATCCTGCGCAAACTGGGCGCATCCAATCGGGCCGAGGCCGTGTCGATCTGGCTGCGCAACGTCGACGTCACGCGCACTGCACCGCAAGGCTGACGCCAGCCGAAGGTCGTACGAAACTACGACCTTCGTCAGATGTTCCCGCACCTTCCGTGCGGAAGAGTGACGTGCAACACAAGCGTGGCGCAGACGCACTGCGCACGTCACTGAAACACACAGCACGGAGGCCGAGATATGACGCAGAGTGAGCGGGCAGCCGACTGGATAGTCGGCATCGATGTCGGTGGCACTTTCACCGACATCATTGCGCTCAACCGCAAGACGGGTGAGACCCGAGACGGCAAGGTGCTGTCGACCCTCCAGCAGGAGGAGGGGGTTCTGCTGAGCATCGAGGCGATCGGCGTCGAGGTTCCGGACGTCGCCGAGATCGTGCACGGGCACACGGTGGGTATCAACGCCCTGCTCAGCCGGACCGGCGAGCGCACCGGTCTGATCGCGACCCGCGGTCACCGGGATCTGCTCGACATCGGTCGCATGCACCGCGAATTCGGTGACCGTTTCTACGATCCCACGTGGCTGCGGCCGCACCAGGAGCGGCCGATCGTGCAGCGTGAATCGCGCTTCGGGGTCCCGGAGCGACTGCGGTACGACGGGTCCGAGTTGTTGCCGTTGGACGAGAACGCCGTCCGCGAAGCGGCACGCGCTCTCGCGGGCCAGGGCGCGAAGTCGGTGGCCGTGTGTCTGATGAACTCCTACATCAACCCCGGCCACGAGCAGCGGGCGGCCGAGATCGTCGCAGAAGAGTTGCCGGACGCCTACATTCAGACCTCCGCGCTCTACCCGGTGACCAAGGAGCACGAGCGCACCACGACCGTCGCCCTCGACGCCTACGTGGGCCCGGCCGTCGTCGGCTACCTCGACCGTCTGATGAACGAGCTGTCCGAGCGCAATTACGCGGGGACGCTGTGGATCATGATGATGAACGGTGGTGTCGCGACGTTCGCCGACGCGGGCCGCGCCCCGGTGTTCCAGCTGGTCTCCGGCCCGGTCGGCGGCGTGAGCGGCAGCGTCAAACTCGCCAACGAGAGCAGCTCGCCGAACCTGCTCACCATCGACGTCGGCGGCACGAGCACGGACGTGGCGGCGATCGTCCACGGCAAGACGCCACTCACCGATCTGTGGACGCTGGAAACCGGTCTCACGCTGACCATGCCGCTCGTCGACGTGGAGAGCGTCGGCTCGGGTGCCGGTAGCCTGATCCGGCCCAGCACGCTCGGCAACGTGGCGGTCGGTCCGGCTTCGGCCGGTTCGAATCCGGGTCCGGTGTGTTACCGGCGCGGCGGCGTCGAGCCCACGCTCACCGATGCGTGCGCGGCGCTCGGTGTCCTCCAGCCGGACCTGTTCGCCAACGGTTCCATTCGGCTCGACGTCGACGCGTCGCTCGATGCCCTTCGGGAGACCGGGGAGCAGTTCGGCATGTCAGCCCTCGAGCTCGCCTCGGCCGCCTACGAGGTCGCGTGCGAGGACATCGCCGCGAAGGTCCGCACGATCTCGGTCTACCGGGGACTCGACGTCCGTGAGTTCGCCCTGCAGCCCTCGGGATCGGCCGGCCCCATGCTCGCCGACCGCGTCGGGCAGATCCTGGGCCTGGACAAGGTGATCGTGCCTCGCAACCCCGGCCAGTTCTCGGCCATGGGGCTGCTCCGCAGCGACCTGACGGTCACCCGGGCGCAGTCGATCATGAGCCCGCTCGTACCCGCGAGCGCCGAGGCGATCGAGGCCGCCTTCGTCGCATTGCAGGACCGCATTCGCGGCGAACTCGCCAGCCAGGGCGCCGACGTGGAGCGAATCCGGTTCGAGCGAGCCGTTTTCGCGATGTACCGCGGGCAGACGTGGGACAACCGGATGCCCATCCATTCCGGCGCTCTCACCGCCGACAGCGTGTCCGACCTGGTGCCGCAGTTTCACGACTTCTACCGGGAGTCATACGGTTTCGCGGCCACCGAGATTCCGGTCGTGATCTCGACGGTGGAGGTGACGGCGATCATCCCGCGGGAGCAGCACAAGACCGACCTCACCCCCGAGGACGGCGAGCCATTCCTCCGCACGACGGAGCTCACCTTGCCGGGCACGACCGAGCAGGTCGAGGTGTCCATCTACGTTCGGGAGCGCCTCCAACCCTTCGAGCCAGTGCAGGGCCCCGCCCTCGTCGCCGAGAAGTTCGCGACAACCCTCGTCCTTCCCGGCCGGACGGCCTACGTGGACGGCGACCTGAATCTCATCATCGAGCCCCAGAGCTGAGGAGCAGACCATGACGATCACCACCCCAGACACCGGCCCCGCGGTCGACGTCGAACTCGACATCCTCCGCTACGGCCTCACCGAGGTCGCCCGGGAGATGCTCGACTCGCTGATGCGTAGTGCCTTCTCCCCGGTTTGCCGCGACATCCTGGACTGCACCAGCGCCATTCACATGCGCACCGACGACGGCTGGGAAACCGTCGCGCTGTGGGAGGGCTGTATGCAGCACGCGTTCACCGCCCCGCACATCGCGAATTTCGTGATGGACGACTGGGACGTCGACAGCATGCAGCCCGGAGACGTCATCTTCGTCAACGACCCGTGGCGCGGCACCATCCACCAGTCGGACGTGAATTTGCTCCGGCCGGTATTCGTCGACGGCCGTGTGGAATTCCTGCTGCACTCGACGTCACACCTCGTCGACCTCGGCGGGGCGATCCCGGGTGGCTTCTCCAACGGCACCCAGACCCACTTCGAGGAGCAGCTGAAACTGCCGCCGACGTTGCTGTACGCGAACGACGTTCCGGTTCGTCCGCTGTTCAACTTCATCCTGGAGAACAACCGGGTGCCGCAGCTCGTGCTCGGCGACCTGCGAGCCCTGCACGGCTGCCTGGTCGTCGGCGAGCGCCAGTTGCAGGATCTGATCGCCCGCGGCGGCCTGGAGAAGGTGCGCGCGGCCGGCCGCTACGCCATCGAGGCCACCGAGGCCAGCATGCGGCGCGGCATCGCGAGCATCCCGGACGGCGACTACACCGCCGAGGATTTCCTCGACGAGGACGGCGTCACCGACGAACCGATCCCGGTCAACGTGACGGTGAAAGTCCGCGGAGATTCCATGGAGATCGACTTCTCCGGTTCCGGTCGGCAGCCCCTCGGCAACTGTGGCACCGCCTGGTGCGAGGCCTCGCGCTGCATCGAGGCGGTCAAGCTGATGGTCGACCCGTCGACACCGGTCAACAGTGGCACGCTGCGCCCGATCGAGACTCTGCTGCCGTCCGGCAGCGTGGTACAGGTTCTGCCGCCGTCGAGTTGCTCCAACCACGCCGACATCGGCGCGCGGGGGATCAACGTCGTCACCCAGGCCCTCAGCCAGGCAATGGACGAGGCATTCGCCTGTGACACAGGCACTGCCGTTGTCGTCAGCCTCGGCGGCATCGACACCCGCCCGGGCCACGAAGGCACGCCGTGGGGTGCATTCGCGCTCGCCGGTGGTGGCTGGGGCGGCACCTGGAAGGACGACGGCGTCTCCTTCTGCGTGATCCCGATCGGCAACTGCCGGACTTCGGTGCAGGAACACGTCGAGATCGAGAGCCCGCTGGTCATCGTCCAGCACGAGATGGTGATCGACACCGCCGGAGCCGGAGAATTCCGCGGCGGACTCGGTTCGGTGTACTCGATCTTCGCCGAGTCCGACACGATGGTCACCATCACCGCCGACCGGGTCCGCTGCGGCGCTCCCGGCTCGAACGGAGGTGGCGCAGGCTCGCCGGCCTACGGCTGGTACATCGAGAACTTCGACCTGGCCGCACACGGCGACCCACTCGACCTGCGTGGGGCCGAGCCGCTGTTCGGCATGTTCGACGAACAGGGCAGGCCGGACCCGAACAACGGCGAGTTCGGGCGCGGTGCGCGCTACCAGACCGGCAAGTTCTCCGGGTTGATCCTGAAGGCAGGCGATGCGCTCCGCTTCGTCATCGGCGGTGGCGGCGGCTGGGGTGACCCCCTGGTCCGTATCCCCGAAAAGGTGCTGCAGGACGTCCGTAGCGGACTCGTGAGCCCCGAGTTCGCGGCCGATGCGCACGGTGTCGTGATCGCGAACGGTGACATCGACGAGGCCGCCACCACCGCACGACGCGCACAGCTGGACGCCGCCCGCGACCAGGGGCGCTGGAGCGTGCCGGTGGCCAACCCCCGCAACTGGAATCTGTGAGAAAGGAAACCCCATGGCTGTCGACCGGCTATTGTTCCCCCGCCCCGAGACCGAGCGCGTCTACGTCGAACGCACCGCCGTCGACGGTGCTTGCCCGTCATGCGGCGCAACGAGTCTCGCCCGCTATCCCGTGGCCAACCACCTCGGCCCCCGCATGGTCGTCAAGTGTCAGGAGTGCTTTCACCACGTGTCGGTGACACGTCCCGAGCCCGAGGACAACTGGCCCGCGTGGCGTTCGCCGGCACGTGACTGGCCGGCATCCCGCGTCGGATAGATCGCCACCACATCATCTGCTCGGAAGAAGGACGGAAATGTCAGGATTACTCGACGGGAAAGTAGTACTCGTCAGCGGCGCGGCGGGAGGCATCGGGCGCGCGACGTCCCTGCTGGCCGCGAAGGAAGGCGCCCGGGTCGCGGCGACCGACGTGTCCGAGGAAGGCGTCGCGGCGACGGCAGAGCTCGTGCGCGCGGCGGGCGGAGAGGCGATCGCGCTTCCCGCCGACCTCACGGTCGGAGCGTCGGTGGATGCGATGGTCGCCGCGGCCGTCGACCACTACGGCCGCCTGGACGGAGCGTTCAACAACGCAGGGGTGAGCGGCGGGCAGATCGGTCAGGGTGGCCGATCCGTCGCGGAGTGGGACGAGGCGGCATTCGACCGCGCGGTCGCGGTGAACCTCAAGGGCGTGTGGCTCTGTATGCGCGCCCAGCTGAAGCAGATGGTGGCACAGGGTGGCGGCGCCATCGTGAACACGGCGTCGCTCGCGGGCCTCACTGGATTCAAGACCACGGCCGGGTATGCGGCGGCCAAACACGGCGTCGTCGGCCTGACCAAAACTGCGGCAATCGAATACGCGCCGACGATCCGGATCAACGCGGTGTGCCCGGGCTATACCGACACCGACTTGATGAAGGATGCCAAGCGCCGCAGCGGATCCACCATCATGTCCCGGATTCCCTTCGGGGCACTCGCGCAACCCGACGACATCGCCGAGATGGCGTGCTGGCTCCTCTCCGATCGCGCCGGCTACGCGACCGGCGGTTCGTTCGTCGTCGACGGCGGGTACATGGCGGGGTAACAGCATTCGCTGCGACGGAGTCTCCACGGAGGCGCCGCGCCGATCATCTGAACGACTGCACACCATTGACTCGAAAGGGAAATGTCATGACCGCACCGATTGTCGAGGCCGAGTGCCACATCGACGGGCGCCGGATCGCGGGCGAAGGGGAGGCGATCCGGTCGATCAACCCGACGACCGGTCGGGAACTGGCCGTCACACCTGCGGCGAGCCCGACGCAGGTCGCCGCAGCCGTGTCCGCTGCGCGGTGGGCGTTCGACGACGGCGAGTGGAGCCGTCTCGGACCGGGTGAACGCGGTGCCCTGCTGCACCGGCTGGCGGATCTGCTCGAGCGGGACCGGGAGAAGATCGTCGACCTCGCCGCCACCGAGATCGGCACCCCGGTCAGCAGCGCCGCGACGTTGCATGTGGACCTGCCGGTGCAGTTCTTCCGGTGGTTCGCCGACGCCGCGGCCCGCGGACCGCGGGACGGGTACGAGCAACCGCTGCCGCTGCACCACGACCCGATCGTCTCGAGCAGCATGCTGGTGCGGGACCCGGCCGGTGTGGTGGCCGCGGTCGTCGCCTACAACGTCCCGGTCATGATGTGCGCGTACAAGCTCGGCGCCGCCCTGGCGTCGGGCTGCTCGACCGTCCTGGTGACCTCGCCGCGGGCCGTGTTGCTGACGTCCGCGATCATGCGGCTGATCGAGGAGGCGGGATTCCCGCCGGGCGCGGTCAACCTGGTCTTCGGTCCGCCGAGCGTGACCGCGCAGGTGGTCGCTGCCCCGGAGGTCGACCTGGTGACGTTCACCGGTTCCGCCGCGGTCGGCAGCAAGATCCTCACTTTGGCGGCACCGACGCTGAAGAAGGTCGTCCTCGAACTCGGCGGCAAATCACCGAACATCGTGCTGCCCGGCACCGACATCGAGACGGCGGTGCCCGCGTCCGCGCTGCGGTTTACCCGCAACAGCGGCCAAGCCTGTGGGGCGACGACACGAACCCTGGTGCCCCAGGCCGATTTCGACGAGTACGTCGAGAGGTCGGGCAAGTTCCTCGGTAGCCTCACAGTCGGCGACCCGCATCGGCCCGACACCGTCCTGGGACCGCTGATCACCGGCGCACATCGTGGACATGTGGAGGGCTTCCTTGCGCGCGCCCGGGAGACGGGCGCGGAGGTTCCCGTCGGCGGGGGCCGGCCGCCCGGCCTCGATGACGGCTTCTTCCTCGAACCGACTCTGGTGACCGGCATTTCGAACGACGCGGAGATCGCGCAGGAGGAACTCTTCGCGCCCGTCGGGGTGGTGATGCCGTACGCCGACCTGGACGAGGCGGTGCGGATGGCCAACGGTGTCCGGTACGCCCTCAACGCCAACGTGTGGGGACCGACCGCGGAGGCGTTGGCGTTCGCGCGGCGTCTGCGGTCGGGGACCGTGACCATCAACGGTGGCGGCGGAATGCGGGCCGACGCCCCCTGGGGCGGTCCCGGGTACAGCGGCATCGGCCGCGAAGGCGGCGAGGAGGGCCTCCGCGAGTTCTTCGAAGTCAAACACCTCCAGTGGCCCCTGTAATCCCATCACAGAAACAAAGAGGACGAACCTGATGCCAACAATTGTCGAACACCTCGCGGATTTCGCCGCCGGCGCCGACGGGCGGTCACTCCCCGAGGACGTGGTTTCCGAGTCCAAGCGCATTCTGCTGGACACCCTCGGCTGCGCGGTGGCGTCGCTCGGTGACGCGGGTGCGCAACGAGGGGTCGAGTACGGCCAATTCCTCGGTGGTTCAGGTGGTTCGGCGTCGATCCTCGGGACGGGCACGAAGACGTCGGTGCCGGGTGCGGCGTTCGCCAACGCCGAACTGGTCAACGCGCTCGACCAGGATGCGGTGCTGCCGCCCGGTCACGTGACGCCGTACGTCGTGCCCGGTGCGCTGGCGACCGCCGAGGCTCTGCACTCCTCGGGTGAGCGACTGCTCACGGCGATCGCGGTGGCGCACGAGATGTCGTACCGGATCGGCAAGGCCACCGACTATCTGCGCGACATCAAAGACGGCGTGGTCACCATCCCGAAGGTCATCGGCTACAGCAGCACGCTGTTCGGTGCGGCGGCCGCGATCGGCGTGGTCAAGCGATTCTCAGGCGAGACGCTGGCCGATGCCCTCGGCATCATGGGCTCGACGATGCCCACCAACACCCAGCGCGCGTGGATGATGCATGCACCGTCGACCACTATCAAGTACCAGCTCGCAGGGGGTATGGCCCTCTCCGCGGTGACGGTCGCGAACCTGGCCGAACTCGGGCACACCGGTGACCGCGAGATGCTCGACGACCGCGAGTACGGCTTCCCCCGATTCATCGGGACCTCGCGCTGGGAGCCGGCGCCGATCACGGCAGGCTTGGGGACGGAGTGGACCTTCACCCCGTTCCAGTCGTTCAAGCCCTATCCGCACTGCCGGGTCATGCACGCGCTGTTCGACGCCCTCACCGAGATCGTCGAGGCCAACGACCTCGCGCCCGGCGAGATCGACGCCATCGACGCCTGGGGTGAGAGCTTCGTGATGCAGCCGGTGTGGGTCAACGAGACCATCCGCAATCCGCGCGACGCCCAGTTCAGCATGACCCACGGCCTTGCCCTCGCCGCCCACCGTATTCCGCCCGGCAAGGACTGGCAGACACCGGAAGCGGTCTTCGATCCGTCCGTCCTCGCGCTCACCGCGAAGACGACCTTCCAGGAACACCCCGACTACACCGCGGCACTGACGAGCAACCCGGCCGCGCGCCGATCGCGGGTCGAGGTCCATGCACGCGGCACCCGGTTCTCCGGCGAACGCGGCTACCCCAAGGGCAGTCCGTCTCCCGACCCGGTCACCTACATGACCGACGACGAACTGATCGCGAAGTTCCGCCACAACGTCGACGGCGTCGTGAGCGACGCGGACGCGGCAGCTGTCGTCGAGGCCGTGTACGACCTCGAGAACGTCGACGACATCTCGACACTGCTGAACCGGTTGGGGCCCACACTCACTGCCTGATCGGTCCGAATCACAGCGCCGCCCTCGCCGTGTCAACGGCGGGGGCGGCGCTGTGGTGTGCAGACCCGGTGCGGCTACCTCTGCCAGCGGCTCCATTTTCGGGCGGCACCGAGTTCCCTGGGTGTCAATCCGCCCCACACACCGTGTTGTTCGCCGAAATGGATGGCGTACTGACGGCATTCGCTGATCACGGGGCAGCGGCGGCAGATGTCCTTCGCGATGCGTTCGCGCTGAGGCTGGGATTTCCTTCCGTCCTCGTCGAGGTAGAAGACGGCGATGTCCATGCCGCGGCAGCGCGCACGCAACCGCCATTCTTCCGGGGTGACTTCCGGTACGGCGTGCGGTGCACTCACGGAACACGCTCCGATCGCTCGACGAATAAGCAGTTAAAACATAATATATTGAATGTCGGGAATCGGCAACGGGCTCGAGATGACTCCGACGGGACAGACGTTTGTGCCCAGCACTTCTGACGGTTGCCAGAAGTGCTGGGCACATCGGATCGCCTGTATCTCAGCGAGACACGCGGAGGCGTTCGCGATCACGCGCCGGGTCGGCGAGGACGAGCGCGGCGATCGCGACGACGGCGCCCACGATGCCCAGGCACTGGAACGCAGCCTGGTACCCGTCGATCTTGGTCGCCGAGGCGTCGACGACGATCCCCATCGACCAGGGTCCGATGATTCCGCCGATTGCCTGGATCGCGAAGAAGGCGCCGATGACGCCGGCGGTCTGCCGCGGCGGGCACGTTGCGATCACAGCGGCGTTGAGCAGCGGGAACACCGCGACCACCAGCCCGTACGCCACCGACACCGCGCACACCGCGAGCAGTGGAGATCCGAGGGACGGCAGGCTCAGCAGCAACACTCCGGCGACGATCACGCCGACGCAGGGCACGACGACGCGGACCAGGCGGATGGACAGTCCGCGGCTGATCCCGCGGTCGCTCAGCCAGGAACCACCGACGAGCGTCGCGAGCCCGACGAAGCTCGGCGCGGCGAACAGCGTGCCCGATTCGAGGCGCGAGTACCCGAGGCCCTGCTCGAAGTAGGAGGGCAACCAGGTGAGCACGACGGTCATCAGCGCGTAGGCGCTCATCGCGACGAGGACGGCGGACACGAAGGTCTTCGAGGTGAGCAGGCGCTTCCAGCTGACTGCCGGCTCGCTGTCGGTGTCGTCGCCTGCGGACGTGTGCTTGCCACCCACGGTGTACGGGCCGGGGCGCCAGGTCAGCAGCCACGGGATGCACCACAGCGTGGTTGCGCACGCGAGCACGATGATGGCGGACCGCCATCCGTACTCGGCCACCACGAGCGCGAGGATCGGGACGACGGCCATCTTGGCCAGCATGCTTCCGCTGATGATGAGCGCGCTCGGCAGGCCCCGCTTCGCGGGTGCGTGCCACGAGTAGGCGGCGGTGTGCAGCAATGCGGACGTCGGCCCCTCGGTGAGGCCGAGAAGCATGCGGCTCGCGAGCAGCACCGCGAACGTCGACCACACGACGAGCGGGAGCATGACGACGCCCCACAGCACGGCGATGATCGCGATGGACCACCGGAGCGCGAGGACCTTGTTGATCGGCCCGGCGAAGAAGCCTCCGAAGCTGAAGGCGAGGAAGAACATGCTGCCGGTGAAGCCGATCTGGGAGGCGCTGAGCCCGAGGTCCTTGCTGAGCGGTTGGGCGATGAGCCCGAACACCGCCTTGTCGGACGCGTTCATGAGGTACAGCACCACCAGCATTCCGGTGATGCCCCAGGCAGTGAGCTTGCGAGGTTCTGTTTCCAGGCCGGACCGAGAGACCGGCGTTGACGCGAGGTCGATGCGCTGTTCGTCTGTCTTGTTCACGTAAGGGTGTCCTTCGGTCTTGTCTGTGAGATCACACCATCAACACAGTGTGGCATGCATCATATACTATCTTTTTGCTGAGTCTACGGGTGAAGAAATGCATCAGACATCAAACGCGATCCCTTGCATGCATAATATATTTCTTCTAGAGTGGAGCTCACGTACCGCAGCGGCCGAGCATCGGACTCGTCGTCGCTCGAGAGAAAGGACGTCACATGCCGGGTCTGTACTTCGAGGAATTCGTACCGGGAATGGTCATCGACCACGAGGTCCGACGCACCGTGACCGAGACCGACAACGTCCTGTTCAGCACGATGACTCTGAACATGGCCCCGCTCCACCTGGATGCGGAATACAGCAAGGGCTCCATTCACGGGCAGCGCCTGGTCAACAGCCTGTTCCTCCTGGGCCTCGTCGCCGGTATCTCGATGCACGACACCACGTACGGCACCACCCTCGGCAACCTTGGCTTCGATTCGATCAAGTTCCCCAAGCCGGTGTTCCACGGTGACACCATCCACGTGCGCACCGAGATCGTGTCGGCCCGGGAGTCCAAGAGCCGCAACGACTCCGGCATCGTCACGTTCCGCCACTTCGGCCTCAACCAGCGCGACGAGATCGTGTGCGACGCAACCCGTGTCGGTCTGATGATCAAGAAGTCGGCCGGCGAGCAGGCCTGACCGCTCACCCCGACACGACGACCGACAGCCCCAGACGAGGAGAACACGGAAATGGGCATCAGTAGCCAGCCCGAGGAGATGGCCTGGGTTCCGGGCCCCGCGGTGCGCGAGCGCGCGAGGCTGCTCGCGGCGATGAAGAGCTGGGGCTTCGGTGACGATGCCGCCGCTGTCGCCGAGCTGGGCCGTCGCGCCGTCGCCGACCCCGAGTGGTTCTGGCGCGAGGCGCTGGCCGACCTGGACGTCGCGTTCTCGGCGCCATTCGACCGGGTTCTCGACGAGTCCGAGGGGCGGGAGTTCCCGAAATGGTTCCCGGGCGGCCGGATCAACGTCGCCGAACTGGCGGCCCTCCGGCACGCCCGTGGTGACCTCGCAGGCAAGACCGCGGTGGTCTACGAAGGCGACGGCGGACAGCGACGCACGCTGACCTACGCGGAACTCGCGGCTGAGGTGAGCCGGTTCGCGGCGCACCTCACGGGTCTGGGTGTGCGTCGCGGCGATCGCGTGGTGCTGTTCATGCCGGTCGTGCCCGAGGCCGCCGTGGCCTTCCTCGCCATCGCGATGATCGGCGCGGTCGCGGTACCCACGTTCAGTGGATACGCGCCCGACGCCCTGGCCACGCGACTGCAGGATTCGGACGCCGTGCTCCTGGTGACCGCCGACGGCACGACCCGTCGCGGCAAGGTCGTCGAGATGAAGGCGACCGCGGACGCCGCATTGGCCCAGGCGCTGTCGGTCCGCTCCGTCGTGGTGATCCGGCATCTGGGTACCGACGTGCCGATGCAGGCCGGCCGCGACGTCTACTACGACGACCTTCCCGCCGATCCGGACCCCGTCGACGTGGCGGACACCGAGTCGAACGACCCACTGACGATCGTCTACACGTCCGGCACCACGGGCAGGCCGAAGGGAATCGTGCACTCGCACGGCGGTTTCGCGGCCAAGACGGCGGTCGACTTCGCCTACGGCTTCGATGTGCACGCCGACGACGTGGTCTCCTGGATCACCGACCTCGGGTGGCTCGTGGGCCCGATGCTCATGACCGGTCCGTTGCAGCTCGGTGCGACCATCGTGATGATCGAGGGTCTTCCCACCCATCCCACACCGAATCGTATGTGGGAGATCGTGAACCGCAACGGCGTCACCGTGCAGGGCATCGCGCCGACGGCGGCACGCGCGCTGAAGGCGGCAGGCGACGGCACCGCCCCGGAGATGCCGACCCTGAAGACGTTCGTCTCCACCGGCGAAGCCTGGGACGAGCCCACGTGGTTCTGGCTGTTCGAGGAGGTCGGCGGGCGAGAGCGCGCGATCGTCAACTACAGCGGCGGCACCGAGGTCGGCGGTGGCATTCTCGTCGGCTACCCGTTCCTGCCCGCCGCGCCTGCCGCCTTCACCGGACCGCTGCCCGGTGTCGACGCCGCGGTGCTCGACGACGACGGCAGGCCCGTGGTCGGTCAGATCGGCGAACTGGCGGTGCTCAACACGTTCCCCGGGATGACGCACGCCTTCTGGCAGGACCGGGACCGCTACCTCGACACCTACTGGAGTCGCTGGGACGGCATCTGGGTACACGGTGATCTGGCGAGCATCGACACTGCCGGCATGTGGCGGATCCACGGCCGCTCGGACGACACCATCAAGCTGTCGGGACGCCGCGTCGGGCCGGCCGAGATCGAGGCCGCCCTGTTGCGTGACAACCGGATCACGGAGGTCGCGGTGATCGGCGTGCCGGACGAGATGCGCGGTCAGCGGGCGGTGGCGTTCGCGGTGCTGCGCGCCGATGGCGTCGACAACGACGACCTGCAGGCGACGGCGTTGGCGAACGCAGGCAAATCCTTCGCACCCGAGGTGTATGCGGTGCCGACGCTGCCGAAGACGAAGAACGGAAAGATCATGCGCCGCGCCATCCGGTCGCGGTTCATCGGTGCCCCGATCGGCGACATGTCGTCGCTCGATCCGGCGACGCCGCTCGAGGACATCCCCGTGTACGCGGGCGAAGACTAGGAGAGTTGAGATGGCAGACTTCGATACCGAGAGCAACATCGAGATCGTCCGCAAGGCGACTCGCGAGCTGGCGCGGAAGTTCGACAACGACTACTGGCTGGACAAGGACCGCAAGCACGAATACCCCTGGGATTTCATCAAGGCGTTCGCGGACGGCGGCTGGCTCGGCGCGATGATCCCGGAGGAGTACGGCGGAATCGGCCTGGGTCTCCAGGAGGCCGCGGTGATGATGGGCGAGATCGCGTCCTCCGGTGGCGGTATGAGCGGTGGCTCGGCGATCCACTTCTACGTCTTCCCTCCGGCTCCGATCGTCCGGTACGGCTCGGAGGAGATGAAGAAGAAGTATCTCCCCAAGCTCGCGTCGGGTGAGATGCTCACCGCGTTCGGCATCACCGAACCGACTGCCGGCGTGGATACGTCGCGCATCAAGACCAAGGCGACCAAGGTCGACGGTGGCTGGGTCATCAACGGCCAGAAGGTGTTCATCACCAACGCTCAGAACGCGCACCGCATCCTGCTGCTGGCCCGCACGTCGCCGCGGCGTGACGACAAGCCGCTGCACGGGATGACGATCTTCTTCGCCGAACTCGACCGCAAGCACGTCACGATCCGCGAGATCGACAAGCTGGGACGCGCGGCCATCGACACGAACGAGTTGTTCATCGACAACCTGTTCGTGTCCGACGAAGACGTGGTCGGCGAGGTCGACAAGGGCTTCTACTACATCATCGACGGGCTCAACCCGGAACGCATCGTGGTCGCCATGGAGGGCATCGGCCTCGGCCGCGCGGCCCTCGAGATCGGCACCGAGTACGCGAAGAACCGCGTGGTCTTCGATCGGCCGATCGGCCAGAACCAGGCCGTCGCCCATCCGCTCGCGGACTCGTGGATCCGTCTCGAGGCGGCCGAGCGCATGGCGATGCACGCCGCGAAACTCTTCGACGACAAGCAGGAGTGCGGGCACGAGGCCGCCGCGGCGAAGTATCTCGGCGCCGAGGCCGGATTCGAAGCGTGCGACCGGGTGTTCTCGACGCTGGGTGGGTACGCGTATGCGAAGGAGTACCACATCGAGCGGCTGTGGCGTGAGGTGCGACTGCTGCGCAACGCGCCGTTCTCGCAGGAGATGGTGCGCAACTACGTCTCGCAGCAGGTCCTCGGCCTGCCGCGGTCGTACTGAGCCCACCGACGAAGGAGTGTGACGATGACCGGTCCGCTGGCTGGAGTCCGGGCCCTGGTGCTCGCGGGAATGGGCCCGGTGCCGTACGTCTCGATGCTGCTCGCCGACATGGGAGCCGACGTGGTGCGGGTGGTGCGGCCACCGAACCGGACGGCCCGCGCGCTCAGCCAGACGGACGGTCTGACCGAGGAAGTCGACGTCGTCAACCGCGGCGTCGACGCGGTGGCCGTCGACCTCAAGGACCCGGACGGGCGCGAGAGTGTGCTGCGTCTGGCCGAAGCCGCGGACATCTTCATCGAGGGATACCGGCCCGGCGTGACCGAACGGCTCGGGCTCGGACCGGACGACGTGATGGCACGCAACGAGCGCCTCGTCTACGTGCGGCTGACCGGCTACGGACAGACCGGTCCGCGGTCGCGGGACGCCGGACACGACATCAACTACGTGGCGCAGTCCGGCGCGTTGCACGCCATGGCGCGGTCGGACAGCGCGCCGCGCCCGCCGATCAACCTGCTCGGCGATTACGCGGCAGGCGGCGCCATGGGGGCGTACGGCATCGCGTGCGCCCTCGTTTCCGCGGCCCGTACGGGGCGGGGCCAGGTGATCGACGCCGCGATGGTCGACGGTGTCGCGGCGCTGACCGCCAAGCTGCAGGGCCTGCGTGCCGCGGGCCTCTACTCGGACGATCCGGGGACGAACTTCCTCGACTCCGGGGCACCGTTCTACGACACCTACCGGTGCGCCGACGGCGGGTACATCGCCGTCGGAGCGCTCGAACCCGATTTCTATCGGGAGTTCACCTCGCGTCTCGGCCCCGACACCGACGACTGGCCCGACCAGAACGATCGCGAATCGTGGCCGCATCTGCGCAAGCTCATCGGTGACGCCGTCGAGCGGCGCACCCGAGACGAATGGGAGAAGGTGTTCGCCGGTACCGATGCGTGCGTCACCCCGGTGCTCACGTTCGACGAGGCCGCGGTGGACCCCCACAACACCCAGCGGGGCGTGTACCGGACCGTCGGCGGCGTCCTGCATCCGATGCCCGCGCCGCGTTTCAGCGGCACCCCGGCGCGCGAACCCGCGACGCCGCGGGTCGGCACCGTCGCGCCCGCGGACGTCGCGTCTCGGTGGGGCGTCGGCGACTGACGAGGCCGCCGTCGCACCGCTCGCCCCGAGAAATTCCAGGAAGGAAGTAATGGTGACCAGCTACGAGGCCTTCACCTCACTGAAGGTCGACCGCCCCGAAGAAGGCATCCTCCGCATCGTGCTGGACGGCCCGAACCTCAACGCGGTGGGCCCGGACGCGCACCGCGAACTGGCCGACATCTGGCCGGTGATCGGACTCGACGAGTCGGTCCGCGCCGTGGTGATTCGCGGTGCCGGTGATCGCGCGTTCTCGGCGGGCGGCAGCTTCGACCTCGTCGAGAACATGATCGGCGACTACGCGTCACGGTCGCGGGTGATGCGTGAGGCCCGCGACCTGGTGCGCAACATCATCGAGGTTCCGCAGCCGATCATCTCCGCGATCAACGGGCCTGCTGCGGGCGCCGGCCTGGTGGCCGCGCTGCTGGCCGACATCTCGGTCGCGGGCCGCCGCGCGAAGATCGTCGACGGTCACGTCCGGCTGGGTGTCGCCGCCGGCGATCATGCGGCGATCTGCTGGCCGCTGCTGACGAGTATGGCGAAGGCCAAGTACCACCTTCTGACCAACGAGGTGCTCACCGGCGAGGAGGCCGAGCGGATCGGCATGGTGTCGCTGTGCGTCGACGACGACGAGGTGCAGGACCAGGCGATGGAGATCGCGCGGAAGCTGGCCGCCGGCTCCCGGGCCGGGATCCAGGGCACCAAAATGGCGCTCAACGGCTGGTACCGGCAGGCCATGCCGATCTTCGACGCCTCGCTGGGCCTGGAGTTCTTCGGTTTCGGTGGTCCGGACGTGGTCGAGGGCGTGTCCTCGTTCCGCGAGAAGAGGGAGCCGAAGTTCTCGTGACCGCAACCGAACAACGAACGCAGGGACCGCTGGCCGGCATCACCGTGGTCGGGCTGGAGCAGGCGATCTCGGCGCCGCTGTGCACGCGCCACCTCGCGGACCTCGGGGCCCGCGTGATCAAGGTGGAGGCCCCGGGCTACGGCGACTCGACGCGCGCGTACGACTCCGTGGTCGGCGGGATGTCCGCGCACTTCACGTGGCTGAACCACGGCAAGGAATCGGCGACGCTGGACCTCAAGTCCGCATCGGACATGGGGATCTTCCGGAACATCCTCGCCACCGCCGACGTCGTGGTCAGCAACCTCGCGCCCGGCGCGCTCGACCGGCTGGGGATCGGCACCCGGGACCTCTCGCGTGACTTCCCGCGCCTGATCGTCGTCGACATCTCCGGTTACGGGAAGGGTGGTCCCCTCGACCACAAGAGGGCGTACGACCTGCTCATCCAGGCGGAAGGCGGGTCCTGCAGCATCACCGGCGCACCGGGGCATCCGGCCAAGCCGGGCATCCCGGTGGCCGATGTCGGCACGGCGCTGTACGCGTACTCCGCGGTGCTGGCGGCGCTCTACGACCGGGAACGGACCGGCAGGGGAGCGGTCATCCCGATCGCCATGCTCGACACCGTCGCCGAGATGATGGGCTTCGCCCTCAACCAGGTGATCCACGCCGGCACCGAGCCGGTTCCGGTCGGCATGGGCTCACCGATGATCGCGCCCTACGGCGCGTACCCCACCTCCGACGGCCAGACCGCGGTGCTCGGGACGACCAACGACCGTGAATGGCGGCGCCTGGCCGAGATGATCGGCCGGCCGGAACTGGCCGATGAACCGCGCTACGCGCACAACGACACTCGCGTCGAGGCGCGTGACGAACTGGACGCGGTCGTGGGCGCGTGGTGCGCGGAGCACACGCTGGCGGAGATCCAGAAGACGGCGGACGCCGCGGGGATCGGCAACGCCCGGCTCAACAGCGTGCGCGACCTGGCCGAGCACCCGCAGCTGGTCGAGCGCGGACGATGGCGCGACGTGGGCACCCCGTCCGGCCCCGTGCCCGCGCTGCTGCCGCCCGCGGTGGCCGACGGGTGGCCGGTGCGCAGCGGCTCGGTGCCCGCACTGGGTGCGCACACCGACGCCATTCGCGCCGAATTCGAGTAGAAGGACGGTGAGTGCTGTGGCTGTTCCCCATTCGGCACGGCATTGGAGCGAGATCGAGTCGCTCGCGCCCGGCGATGCTGCGGCGCTGCAGAACACCCGCCTGCGTGAGCAGCTCGAGTATCTCGCCGCCCGCAGCGACTTCTATCAGAAGAAGTTCGCCGAGCATGCCGTCGACGTCACCCGAGTGAGAACGGTGGCCGACCTCGCTGGGCTGCCGTTCACCGAGAAGCAGGAACTGCGGGACAGCCTCGCGGCCACGCCGCCGCTGGGCAACCACGTCGCGGCCGAGGCCGCAGACATCGTGCAGATCCAGGCGTCGTCGGGTACCACCGGCAGCCCGTCCTACGTCGGGTTGACCCGGCGCGACATCGACGTCTGGTCCGAACTCGGAGCGCGGGCACTGTACGCCAACGGTTTTCGTCCCGGCGACAGGTTGCTGCACGGGTTCGGTATGAGCAAGGGCTTTGTCGGCGGGATCCCCGTCGTGCAGATGGCGCAGTACATGGGCATCGTCGACATTCCGATCGGCGCGGAGGCGGGCGCGGAGCGACTCCTGCGGGTGCAGGCCGATCAGCGGCCCGACGCGCTGATCGGCACGCCGAACTTCCTCGCGTATCTGGCCGAGCAGGCCCCGGCGATCCTCGGCCTGCGGGCCCGCGATCTGGGTGTGCGCGCGATCAGCGTGGGCGGCGAGCCCGGCGGCGGCCTGCCCGCGGTCCGCGGCAAGCTCGAGTCGTTGTGGGGCGCCACATCACGGGAGATGCTCGGCGGCACCGACATCGCCTGCATCTACTGGGGCGAATGCGAGGAGGGCGACGGCATGCACTTCCTCTCCCCGGACCTGATGGTGGCCGAGCTGATCGACCCGGAGACCGATGAGATCGTCGCGCCCGTGGCCGGCGCGCAGGGCGAGTTGGTGTACACGGCGCTGCGCAGGCAGGCGTCGCCGCTGCTGCGGTTCCGCACCCGCGACCACGTGGTCGTCACCGGCACCGACTGCGCGTGTGGCCGCACCGGGTACAAGGTGCGGTGCGTCGGCCGGACCGACGACATGCTGATCGTACGCGGCATCAACCTCTTTCCGTCCGCGGTCAAGCAATTGGTGTCGGAGCTGGCGCCGGCCACCACCGGCGAGATGCGGATCCGCGTCGACTTCGAGGGGCATTCGACCCAGAAGCCGATCATGCTGGTCGTGGAGTATTCCGACGGACTCCGGGGCGAGCAGCAGGACGAACTGCGGTTATCGATCGAGCAGAGGGTCCGGTCGGCGCTGGGCGTCAAGGCGGTGGTCGAGCTCGTGCCCGACAGCACCCTCGCGCGACCGGACCACGTCAAGGTGAATCTCATCGAACGGGTGTCGTGACGGAGGCGGCTCTGCGCCACAGTCTTTCGCGCCGTGTCCAGATATCTGGACACTCGATCGGCGCACGCACGGGCAGCATAGGTGATGCAGATCACCTGCATGAACCCGTCGGAAAGGCCCGATCACAGATGAGCAGCACCCCAGACCAGGCAACCGTCGCACTCGCGGAGAGCTGGGTCAAAGCCCTGGCGAACATAGACCTGTTCCTCGAGATCTGCGTCGAGGACTGCCCCGTGTGGCACAGCGCCGACGACAAGTGGGTCTCGGTGTCCGAGGCCGTCGCCGCGGTCTACGAACGCACCGGGGACGGTCCGGTTCCGGACTTCCGTCCCGAGGGCATCACTTTCACCGAGAAGGGCTTCTTCAACGAGGCTTCTGTCGAACTGGAAATGGGCGGTCGGCCGGTCACGTTGCACCTCGTGCAGATCGTCGAGGCGCGCGACGGTAAGGCAGTTCGCGTCCGGGAGTACATCGGCCCGGAGATGGGCATTCAGCCCTGATATCGCCGCCCCCAGGGCAGCGGCCCCAACCGGCTGCCTCGCGTGCCGCCGAGGACGGTTCGCCGACCCGAGAACGACTGGCACGACTGGGCCGGATGTGAACCGGAGAGGTCAGGCGATCTTCAGAGCCCGGAGCCGGTTGTAGAGAGTCGACCGGCTCACCCCGAGTGACTGCGCGGCCTTGAGCTTGTTGCCGCCGGCCGCTTCGATCGCCGCGACGATCACTTCCCGTTCGGCATGTCGAATGGGCGACAGGGGTGTGCCGACTTCCCGGTACGGTGCGGGAAGGTCGGTCGGAATGATGTCTCCGGCCGTGCGGGTCCGGGCCAGCGCGTGAATCACCCGCCGAAGCTCCGCGAGGTTGCCCGGCCACGGATGTGCTGCCAGCACGTGCAGTGTCGCCGAGGTGAGCCGCAGGTCGGACGCCACGGCCTCCTCCGCCAGCATCCGACGTGCCAGCCCGGGAATCTCGTGGCGGCGCCGACGGAGCGGAGCGAGTTCACGTCGTGCGGCACAGAGCCCCACCATGGAAGGGTGGATCCCCGCGTCATCCGTCCTCGTCGAGGTCAGAACAACGTGTCGCCGCGTGCCCCGGATGAGGCGGGCAACCAGTGTGGCCAGCGAATCGGTGAGGAGGTGAACGTTCTCGATGATCACGACGGCACCATCCTGCGCGAGCTGCCGGCCGAGTCCGACGGCCCAGGCCTGCTCACCCGTGTGCACGACGTCCGCGGCGTCGACGATCTCCCCGCCCAGTCCGGCCGCACGTACCGCCTCGGTGGTGCGGCCGGTGCCGGTTTCTCCGACGACGAGGAGCGGCCATTCCTCGACCGATGGTCGGGGTTGCGGCTTCGGGCTGCTTCTCGCCGTCGCGAAATCGACCAGGACGCCGTTTCCGCCATCGACCGGAGTGCAGGTGAATTCCACTTCGCGCCCGGATTCGAGCGTCAGGCGATTGGTGACGGCCATTGTGCGAGCGGTGTCGGCGCCGGCTCGGACGGCCGCATGGTCGGCGGGATCGAGGAGGTCGAGGGCCGCCGGAGTCGCGAGCACCATTCCCTCGCCGAGCACCATCATCGGCCGTTCCTTCCGACGTGCCGCGGAATGGAAGGCCGCCAGCAGATTGTGTTGCGCGGCAGGTGTGCTCAGCGCCAGCCGATCCTCGATCTCCCCGACCAGCCGCTGGGCGATCGGCGCGAAGTACCGGTGATCCTCGCCTGCGCCGCCTCCGACGTCGAGAACGCCTTCGAGTCGACGCGTGATCGGATGAATGATCGGCTGACCGAAGCAGCTGAACTCGTGGAAGGCGGACATGAAGTGTTCGGGACCGTGGACGAGCAGCGGTTGCCGGGCTTCCAGAACGGTGCCCACCGCGTTGGTTCCCACCTCCTCCTCGGCCAGCCGGATGCCGGGCTCGATGCCCATCCCGTCGACCGCGTCGCGGACGGCCGGACTGGCGTGCCGGATGTCCAGGATCCGGGCGTCGTGGTCGGCGAGGACGAAAACCAATGGCGCACCGTCGAACTCGCGGCAGACGCGATCCAGGACGGGTGCCGCGGCGCGTCGGAGGCACCCGTCCGCGACGTCGACCCTGTCCAGCCTCGGCGTCGTATCGGAGTCGAGACCGGACAATCGCGAACGCATCCACGACGACGCGATTTCCGGCCGAGCATCGACCGTAGAATGTGCTGAGCTACCGAGCACTCCGACACCACCTTCCGGCCAGGCGTGATCACATCACATGTGAGCGAAAACACAATATAATATATGCCCTCCGCGAGGGCAATGGTCGGCCGAGGGGCGCACAGACAGAGGCCCCGACTGCGTGCAGCGGTCGGGGCCGGTGTCGTCAGGCCGTCACAGATCGTCGGGCGACTGGGCCGGTGAACGGTAGCGATCGGCTTCCGGCCCCTCGGTCTGCGGCGCGAAGTTCACGCCGGGGAGCAGGAGGTGGCCCGCGTCGACCGGAAGGGCGACACCGGTGATGTGCTCGGCGTAGTCGGACAGCAGCCAGCATGCGGCATTGCTGGTAGCGTTCGGCGGAAGCGCGGGCCTGCCGGCCAGCGGCGCATAACCGTACGTGGCGGCTATCGCCACATCGCGATTCGCCGTCTCGCCGGGGGCGACGAAAAGTTGGTGGCCCATCGGGTTGTCCCAGATCTTCGCGTCCACCGCACCGGGGCAGACGGCATTGCATCGCACGTTGTAGTCCGCGATCTCCAGGGCGGTGTTCTTCATCAGGCCCAGGACGCCGTGTTTAGCGGTGATGTAGTGGGTGTAGCCGGCGGTAGCCTCGAGGCCGCCCACCGACGCGATACAGACGATCGCACCGCCACGTTGCTCGACGAGATGCGGCGCGGTGGCCTTGATCGTCCGGAACGTTCCGCCGAGCACCACATCGGTGACCGTCGTCCACATCTGTTCGGTGATCTCCCAGGACTTCGGCCCGAGGTCCCACAGTCCGGCGTTGGCGATGACCGCGTCGAGCCGGCCGAAGGTGTCGAGCCCGAGCGCGACCGCCGCATCGAGCGCGGCCTGATCACGGACGTCGGCAATGGCGCTGACCGCACGCCGGCCGGTCTGTTCGACGAGCGCCTGCGTCTTGGCCAGATCGTCCTTGCTCGCCAGTTCGTAGCGTATTCCGTCGACGGGCGAGCAGATGTCGGTGATGATGACATCGGCGCCCTCCTTCGCTGCGGTCACCGCGTGCGCTCGACCCTGCCCGCGTGCGGCGCCGGTGATGAAGACGACCTTGCCGTCCAGTAGACCCATATCGATGTCCATTCCACATTTCATTCGGTAGTGCGGGGTAGGTGGGTAGTCATGCAGGACCGACGGATGCGAACACTCCGGTGGCGCCGTCGGAGAACGTCACACCCGTGTCGACCGGCGGTTCGCCCGGGGCCACGAGTGCGCCGTTCGACTGCACCCGGTGGGTGAACACCTTCGCGTTGCCGGTCGTCGCCGCGCACGGGAATCAGGGCGCCGTCGTCTCGGATCTCGAATCCGTCCACGCTCTGATCGCCGGTCTGGGGGAGGTAGACGATCTGCCGTCCGGTGTGACGGCCGTGCCGTGCGGAATCGCCTTCGTCGGGGAGCACCCGATCGGGGTCAGCGCACCGTCGGGTGCGATCGCGGACTTCCTGGAGCGTTGCCGAGACAATCTGCGCGACATACGCGAACCGGCCATTCGGTCGCACATCCCTGCGGGAACGCCGACCGTCATGACGGTCGTACGTATTTGCGCTCGCGGCCAACTCCTCGAGTCGTCAATGCAGCCTCCGTGGTTTCTCGATTCGGCGAGTTCGCCACTCTGAACGTAGGCCGGGAAGCCGGGGTGACAGTGTCCAACTATCTGGACACTCCGCCAGGCGGACAACTGAACGAGGGTCGCACCGTGCTGAACAACTCGATAACCCACGAACCGTGCCCGGTCGGGTGACGGGAGGGGAGGGCTGACAGTACCTGGATCCGCCGGCGGGGTGGGAGAACACTCGACTGTGGCTTCAGCGTCTTCACGCGGCACCGACGCGGGACAGCCACATCGTGCCGCGGCGGGGAAGCACCCTGGGTAAGGCGCCCCCGGCGCCGGAAAGGAAGCACCCAATGGCTGATTCAGACGAGGCCCAGGCCGCGTTCGACAACTTCGTGTCCCTGTGGACCACCGGCACGACCGCCGGACGGCGCGCCCCGCTTCTGCGGCGCCCCGACGAGGTCGGGCTGGAGTACGAGGACGTGACTTTCCCGTCCACGGACGGCGTTCCACTCGAAGGATGGTTCATTCCCGCCGACTCCGACAAGCTCGTCATTCACAACCACTTTCTGCCGGGCAACCGGTACGGATACCCCGGCCATTTGCCGGAGTTCGGTGGTTTCGGAGGATTCGAGATCAATTTCCTGCCCGAGTACAAGGCGCTGCACGACGCCGGCTACAACATCCTGGCCTACGACATCCGCAACCACGGCATGAGCGGACAGGGCAACGGCGGCATCGTCGGCATCGGCTTGCTGGAGTACCGCGACGTCATCGGATCGCTGCGCTACGCGGCGGCACGGCCGGACACGAAGAACATGAAGAAAGTTCTGCTGTCGGTCTGCCTCGGCGCCGACTCCACCGCGGTGGCCTGGTCCAAACACCCGGAAGAGTTCTCCGAGATTCAGGCGATGGTCATGCTGCAACCGGTATCCGCCCGGTACGTCGTCGAAGAGTTCGTCAAGGGCATCGGCATGACCGACGGCTACGAGAAGTTCGACAAGGCTGTACACGAGCGAACCGGGTTCCACCTCGCCGAGCAGTCACCGCTCGAGCACGTCGAGGCGGTCACCGTACCCACGCTCGTCGCGCAGGTCCACGACGACGTCATGACACGCCCCGCGGACGTCCAGTCGATCTACGACCGACTGCCGGTGGAGGACAAGGAGTTGTACTGGATCGAGGGAACGGACCGTCGGTTCGACGGGTACAACTTCTTCGGCGTCCACCCGGAGCTGCCGATCAACTGGTTCGACAAGCACATCGCTTAGCACTGCCGCCCGGTCAGCCGCCGAGGCGGGACGGGCGCCACCGGACGGCCAGCTTCCACAACACGGTCAGCAGCATCTCCCCGCCCCAGGCTCGAAATCATCGCGAGCATCAGTCCGTAATTATCCTGTGCCGAATCTTTATCAACGAGGAGAGCGAGATTGCTGCGGTGATGACCGCCGGTCGGGTGATCGCGGCCCCGGCTTCCGTGGTGTTCGATCTGATCGCCGAATCGCTGGATGCCGTCGGAGCAGGGACACCAGGCGCCCGGCGTTCATCTCGCCCATACGTATGACTGGTCGCAACTGACGGACCCGAAGCGTCTCGACCCGGCCCACGCCACCACGTCGGACAGGCTCCTGGCCTCTGTCGACAGGCTCGCTGCACTGGCCAAGGGGGCGACGAACTGAAGCGCGGAGCGAACAGGACCTTGAGCTCCGGCGACGCGCTGGAATGGGCGGATCGCTCGTCGCACCGGGAATAGTCGCCGAATCGACCGCTGTCAGGGCGCTGAACAGTTCGCGTAACGGTATGTGCGAAACAATCGAATTGCCCATCCAGTGCGATCGCACCGTGCCGAATGCGTTTTGGCACAGCCGGATTAAGGGAAAGCTCTTGACTCGAACTGGTGTTCGATCTAGTCTTGATGCATGGGGGCCGGGGAGAGAGCTCACGGGGCGTTGCCGGACGGTGATCCGGCCGATGCCGACACGCTGCGGTTGACCGAGGCGCAGTTGCTCGAGACGGTGCTGGCGGTGTCC
>NZ_JARJBD010000080.1:0-47598 GCF_029269925.1 Rhodococcus sp. T2V | reverse complement strand
TTCGGCTTCACCGCCGAAGCCGTCACCGCCGCCGCACAGCGCTCGCTCGCACGCGCCAAGCGCACGCTACCCTCTCCGCCTCCGCCCACGAGCAGGTTCACCGCAGCTACCAGAGCGAACTGACTACGCACACAATGCCTAGCCATACACGAACCGGCAATCCGTATGCCCGCGAACAACTGCGGCGGACTGGCACCTTCACGCACGGGTGCGATGGCCTCGGCGTAATAGCTCTCCGGCACCTCCCGCTCACTACGCACGATCAGCTCGGAGAAATCCCACTTCCGCAGCAACTTGCCGTCACGGAACACCGGCTGCAGGATGTTCTCCTCCGGCGAGATCGACTCCCGCGGCACCGTCTGGTACTCACCCTGCGACAGTCGCAACCCGAGACGGCCACGCTTGGACGCCTTCATCGCATCCCCGGTCGGCGCCTTCGCGATGCCCCGCCATTCACCATTCACACACACCGCCGACGCCTTCTGCCCGAAGTTCATCGTGTCCCGGTTGCAGTGCTGCAACAGCCCGCCACCCATCCCGAAGATCGCGTTCTCCGCCGAGAAACCGCGGCGCTCGAGCTCGGCATACACAAGCTCGAGCAGCAGTTGCGCCGCTTTGGGCCATTGTCGACGAGCGGCCGCCGGACGGTCGTCAGGCCGGCGGCTCGCGCGCGTCGAGGGCGAGCAGGTCGGATACCGCGACGACCGCCATCATCGGAACTCATTGGCAGGATGTGAGGGCCGCCGGACCCTGCGCCCGACGATTTCCGCGAGATCCGATGTTGGTCGACCTGTCCGCCGTTCGCGCGCGTGATCAGGACAGGTTGAATGCCTTGTACCCGGCCGCGACGTTTTCCTCCCAGTGGTCGAAGTAGGAAGGAAGGCCGCCAGAGTAGTTGAACATCTGGCTCGGCTTACCGGGAATGTTTGCCCCGTGATACCAAGACTTGACCCGCGGAAAGAGCGACATGTGGAAGACTTCCTCCACGTGCGCCGTCCATGATTGCTCTGCGTCCTCGCTGGTCTCGAACCGCTGGTATCCGCCGTCGCGAACGTGAGTCAGGAAGTCGACCACGATCTCTCCTTGCACCTCCGCGCAAGTGGGCCCGTTGCAGAATCCGGCAGGGCTCTGCGGGCCGTACACGAACATCAGGTTGGGGAATCCTGCAGTGGCGAGTCTGATGAAGGTATCGAGCCGCTCGGACCACTTGTGGCTCAGGAGTTGATCATTGGTGCCTCGGATATCGATCGACGTGATGCCACCGCGGTTCGCGTCGAAACCTGTGGCGAACACCAGGATGTCGAACTCGCGTGGACCGGACTTGGTATGGGCACCCGTCGGGGTGATCCGCTCGATCGGATCCTTGTTGACGTCGAGGATGTCGACGTTTTCCTGGTTCACCACATCATAGAAGTTCTGCTCCAGCGAGGGTCGCTTCGTCCCGAACGGATGGGGCGGATCCTTCGGGGCAAGCTTCTCGGCCTTGATCGGATCGGTGACGCGCTGATGGACCTTGTTGCGCCAGAAGTCGTACATGGTGCGGTTCGCGTGTTCTTCGAGCAAGATATCTTGATAGTTGGCGAGCCATAGCTCGAAACCGCCGGTAGCCCACATCTGTTCGTAGGTGTCAGCTCGCTCCTCGTCCGAGACTTCGAACACGCTCTTCTGGATGAAGTCCATATCGAATCTGGCAAACGACCTCCGGCGCTGGGCAAATCGCTCGGGAAGGTTTTCCTTCAGCTTCTCCTTGAGTTGGCCTGTCAACTGTTGCTGCCGCATCGGTAGCACAAGGTTGGGCGTCCGCTGGAAGATGGTGATCTGTTCGGCGTCTGCGGCGGCCTCTTGGGTGACCTGAACGCCGCTCGACCCGGTGCCGATGATCCCCACACGTTGCCGGCCTCCCGGTTCTGGCTGCCCGATCGCTTGGTGAGAGTCGATGACCAAGACTGCGGTGGGCAAGATCGACAAAGCCGACATCAGACGACAACATCGGGAAAACACAGGTCGGCCCACCTCGGCAGACCCGGCGAGCACAGTCTCCGATCGTGGCGAGCGCAGCGTTGCAGTCATCCCCACCGGGTCCGGGACAGTGGGCGGGCTGTAGCAAAACGGGACACTGCCACAGATGTGAGCCAGGTTACATTGCAAGGGGGATCGCTCAGACGATCCCCTGACCAGTTATGTAAGGTGGCTATGAGTATCGACGAGGCAGGCCGCGAGCCAGGGAATGAACGTGAACGATTCTGGACATCAGCGCCATCACGAGAGAGCCAGGAGTTGAGCACTCTCCGACCCGAGATCGAGGCGTCGTGGCGACGGTGTGAAGTGATCGGCGTCTCGTCCAGCGATGGCGACCTTCCCTACACGCCGGACGTGGATCGCGACAGCCGGTTGAGGAGAGCCGCCGATCCGGTGATCGACAACCTCGTCCTGCACCTGCAGGACGCCCCCGCGACCATCCTGTTGGCCGATTCCGCCGCTCAGATCGTCGACCGCAGGGCGGGCGATGCAGGGTTGCGAGCGCGTTTGGACCGCGCTTACGTCGCACCCGGTTTCCGCTATGCCGAGGAGGACACCGGCACCAACGGGATCGGGACCGCGTTGGAGGAGCGACGACCGTTCCAAGTCAGTGGTGGTGAGCACTTCCGTGAGGCGCTGCAGAGCCTGGCGTGCGTCGGGGTTCCTATCATCCATCCGATCACCCGCACCGTGGAGGGGATACTCGACATCACCTCCAACCTGTCGGACTCCAACGCGCTGATGGGCGCCCTGGCGCAATCAGCCGTTCGCGAGATTCAGTCACGCCTCTACGCCGAGTCCTCCGATCGCGAACAACTGCTTCTCCGCTCCTTCCTGCAGGCCTCTCGCCGCGGCTCCTCTGCAGTGGTGTCCCTGAATCAGGACGTCATCATGACCACTCCGATGGCAGCGCAGATCATCGACACGTCCGACCAGGCGCTTCTGTGGGATTGGGCATGCCGAATGCTGGCCGGCCGCGACGAATACATCGGGGAAGTCAGGCTCGCCGACAACGTCACGGTTTCCGCGGCTGCACGCAGAGTCGGAGACTCCCGAACGCCGGCGGGCATCATCATCGAGATGAGGCAGCATCCCCGCGATACGAAGAAGTCGCCCGCCCGTCAATTGGCGTCGGCCTCCCCGGTCGAAAGACGCACGGAGACTGTCAAGATCCCCGGCCGCAGTTTGTCGACGAAACGACTGCAGACCGAACTCGAGCGGCTCGCCGCGACCGACGCGCCTGTGCTCGTCACCGGAGAACCCGGCGCCGGCAAGTTCTTTGCCGCGAGCGCCCTCCACCGGATGCAGGATGCCGACGGCCATTTCACGGTGTTCGACGCGGGTACCGCCTCCCTCGACCCCGACGCGTGGATTGCCGGACTGGTCAATTGGAACAAGGTCGACGGAGCCCTCATCATCCGGCATCTCGATCTCCTGCCGGAACAACTGGTCTCCAACGTCTGCGCGGTCCTCAGTGAGGCCGTCGACCACCGCGCCCACATCGTTGCCACCGCCGGCGAAGGGGTCCGTCAAGGCCCCGCCGGACGACTGTGCGATCACTTCATGCGCCGCATCGAGATCGATCCACTGCGACTTCGGTCCGAAGATATCGCCGACATCAGTGTCGCCCTACTGCGTAAGCACGCCCCGGACCGCAACGGCCTGCGCCTACAACCCAATGCGTTGCAACTGCTGCTCGCGCGGGACTGGCCGGGAAATGTCAGAGAGCTCGAATCGGTTTTGGCGTCCTCGCTCCTGCGGTCGATGGGCTCCGACATCGGAGTGCAGCATCTGCCCGACGGATACCGCGACGGTGATCTACGCCGCCGAAATGCCTCGACCTCACTCGAATTGGCGGAGCGTGACGCGTTGCTCAGGGCACTCGTCGAGACCGACGGCAACAAACTGCTAGCTGCGCAACGCCTGGGGGTAGCTCGCTCCACCCTCTACCGCAAAATGCGCGCCCTGGGAATCGACGGAAGCCGGTTCCTTCCGCAGTAGTGCCAGTCGATGACGGGACCGTGCCGATCGAGACGGAGCGTCAGTCACCGGCTCGCGCCCAGGCCTCGAGCATGCGCCGGGCAATCGAGACCGCGCCGGGCAACAACACGTGCGCATCCGCCGAGCTCGTCCAATCCCCGGCAGCCAGTGCCTCCCGCACCTCCGCGCGGGTGCACCAGAGAGCGTCGCCGATCTCACCGTCCCTGAAGACGAGCTCGTCGCGAGGGTCGGCGGTGGCATGGAATCCGAGCATGAGGGAGCGCGGGAAGGGCCAGGGCTGACTTCCGATGTAGACCACGTCGGAGACAGCGAGACCGACCTCCTCCGCAACTTCCCGTGCCACACAGCTTTCCAGAGACTCGCCCGCCTCGACGAAGCCCGCCAGCGTCGAGAAGTTCCGTGCCGGCCAGTTCGCCTGACGCGCCAGCAGTACTCGGTCTGCCCCGTCGTGCACCAGACAAATGATCGCGGGATCGGTACGCGGATATTCCTCCCGGCCGCACGCCGTGCACACGCGCATCCAACCACCCGAGGTGAGCGTTGTCGGCGCTCCATCGCGCGCGCAGAAGTGGGCGTCGTCCTGCCACGTCAGCAATGCCAACGCTGTGACATACCGGTCGGCGTCAGCAGCATCGAGGTGTGCTCCGTGTGAGCGCAGGTCACCGACCTCGACCACGGCTCCCGCTGAGGACTTGTCAGCGAGGAACTCCTCCCGCACCGCCCACTCGTGAACCGTGCCACAGACGCCGAGCAGCACGGCGTGCGCGGGAGGCTTCGGGTAGAGGTCGGCGGCCGGTTCCAGCATCAGCTGTCTGTCGACAAGCCGGACCTGACCGCGACCGTTGACGCGAAGTATTCGGGCATCCGGCCACGCCTCCACCCATGCGGCCGCGTCGTCACGCACCGAGACGGGACGGCTCAGGGCACCCCGTGACAGGGCCTGCCGGGTGTGTTCGACACTCACCACTGGATCGCAACTTTCGGAAAACGAGCGACACTGTCGACCGGATCGTCGTTCGGCGAACGACGGTCCGGTCGGGGCTATCGCGAGGCGAATTCGATCTGAACGGACGAATATGATTCGGCCATCACCGAAATGAATTCCTGGACGAGGCGCACATGATCGGGATGTGCCAGGTAGGTGCGAAAGTCGGGGACGTCTGCGAAGGTCGCGGAGATTGCGTAGTCACCGCTGCCGGGCTTGAGGGCCAGATCCCTTCCGTAACGGTATTCCACGACCTCCGGAATATTCTCCGAGACCGCGCTCAGAGCTTCGTGAAAGGACTGAATGTGCTCGTCACTGACGTCCTGCTTCCATTTGAACGTCACAACGTGATTCAACATGGAGAACCCTCCTTGGATTCGTCATTCCAACGTGGCATGGTCGGAACCCGGGATGCGTTCCCGGTCAGATCAGCACAGAGATTGCTCCGACAACGCCACCGTCTCCGGAGCGTTCTCCACCATGGGGTAGTGCCCGGCTTTGCCCTGAACGGTCTTCAGGTTCCCGTTCTTCAAGGCCGCCAACGTGTCCCCGAGGTACTCGGCGGTGACGAACGGGTCGCTCTCCCCCACGATCAGGGTGGTAGGCCCTTCGTAGATGCCCATCCGGTCGAGGAAGTCGGGACTGGTCCAGTTCTTCAGGTAGGACTCCCACATTGCCTGGTCCATCGTCGAGCGGTTGCGGTCGACGAGGTTCTTCAGATCTGTGGCGTCGATGTGTGGTGCCAGTGCGCCACGGATGGCTGCTCCCGGGTCGGCCCAGGCCCTGGCGAAGGAACCGTACGTCGCCTCGTCGAGAGGGGTACCTGCCGGGGAGACGGGCGTCAGTGCGACGACCGAGGTCACGCGTTCAGGTGCCAGGGTCGCCACCCGAAGCGCTGTGGTGCCGCCCATCGAATGACCGAGAACGGAAAAGGTCGACCATCCGAGCTGATCGGCGGCGTCGAGGGCGACCGCGGCCATCCCGTCGATTCCGTCGACCGGTGCTTCGGGACGGTTGACCCCGTATCCCGGAAAGTCGAGGTACGCGTAAGTGAAGCGGGACTGATCCGTCCGGGCGCGGGCGGTGAGCCATACGCTGCTGTCGAGCGCCCAGCCGTGCAACACCAGGACCCGATGGTCACCGCTTCCTTCGATCGCTGCAATCGCGCTCACTGCCGTTCCTCTCTGTCGTCGACGCTGAAATTCCCGCCGTCTGTTGATCACTCCGAATGAAACTAGAACCGCGGTAGGGCGTCGGAGTGTCCGATTGTGAAACACACGCCCGGGACATCCGGGGGCGCAGATGCGTGTGTGATTTTCGGACACTCCCCGCGCCGGACGCCCCCATAGTGTGGCTCCACCTGCCGGCTGAACAGACTTGCTCATGACATGAAGGAGAACACCATGGCACTCGATCCTGCGGTCAAGAATTTGATAGACACTCTGCACGAGCAGGGACTGAAGTCGTTCGAGCAGATGAGCATTGCTGAAGTCCGTGGGGTCGTCGAGTCCTTCGGCGACCTTCAGGCACCGAAGGCGGATGTCGCTCGTGTCGTCGACACGGTTTACCCCGGCCCCGGTGGCGACCAGGCGGTGCGTCTCTACATCCCGGAGTCCGACACACCTCTGCCGATCGTGGTGTACATCCACGGCGGTGGCTGGGTCGCCGGCAGCCTCGACGTCACCGAGCAGCCATGTCGCGCGCTGGCCGCCGACGCGAAGGTCATCGTGGCTGCACTGAGTTACCGGCTGGCTCCCGAGCACAGGTTTCCTGCCGCACCCGACGATGCGTTCGCCGCACTGAACTGGGTGGTCGAGCACGCAGCCGACTTCGGTGGCGACGGCACGCGCGTAGCCGTCATGGGTGACAGCGCCGGAGGCAACCTGGCCGCGGTCACAGCCCTCCGGGCACGCGACACCGGCGCCCCGGCACTGCGCGCTCAGGTATTGATCTATCCGGTCATCGACGGCACGGCACGGTTCCCGTCGCGCGAGGAGAACGCCGAGGGGTACCTGGTCACCACGGCAGCCATCGACTGGTTCTGGGAGCAGTACCTGGCCACCCCGGAAGACGCCGAGAATCCGTACGCCTCCCCGGCCAAGGCCGCGGATCTGGCGGGGCTTCCCTCCACCCTGCTGTTGCTCAACGAATACGAGGTCACTCGGGACGAGGGCGTGGACTTCGGCCGGAGGCTGGCCGACCAGGGCGTCCCCGTGCAGGTCGAACTGTATGAAGGCCTTGTCCATGCCGTGTACTGGATGACCGGTGCCATTCCGCGCAGCGCTGAACTGCACGGTGCCGTCGTCGAATTCCTCGGCAAGCAGTTCGCCGACTGACCACGGTGTCCCGGGTCGACAGCATTACAGTCGTACGCTGCGATCGGACCAACTCCGGGCACCTTGCTCCAAGAGGGCGACCAGCCTGTCGCGCTCCTTCGTGATCACGGTATGTGGTGCGATGACACCGACGGCGGCGACGGTCTTGCCGTTCTCGCGAACCGCGACCGAGACACCGTCGCCGTCGGTCGACTCGTTGGGGGAGGCGCAGATTCCGGTCTGTTCGATCTCCGGTAGGGCAGCGAAGAACCGCTCGACAGTGTCGCGATCCTCGTCGGGCAGAGTCTGGATGTACGCCCAGAGGTCACGCTTGTCCATCCCGGCAAGCAGTATCCAGCCGCCGGAGGTACGGATGAGCGATCGCCTCACGTAGTTCTCGGCGAGGTACGCGAACCGTGGGTCGGAAGAGCAGTAGTCGACGTAGAAGATGTTCGGACCGACGGCGATCGACAGCACGGTCGTCAAGCCGGAACTCGCGTGGACGTCTTCGAGGTCGGCGTGCGTGACCGTCGAGACGGGCTGCCGCCCAGCGAGGCGGTTGAGTAGATACGGGGCACTGCCGAGCGAGTACCGTCGCTCGTGCTCCTCGAGATAACCCGTCGCAACGAGCCCGTTGACGAGACCTTGCGTCGAACTGATCGGCGCGTCCAGCTCTTTGGCCATCCCACTCAAGGTGAGTCCGGTGCGGGATCGGGCCACGAGCTCGAGAATCGCAGCAATGCGGTCCACGGTTCGATGGCGACTGCGGCCTCGAACATTGAGGGCGTCATCTGGTTGCGTCACGGCACATTCTCCCTACGGGCACTGCTCCATCCGAGCGGTCACCACCCACTCTATCTTACTTATATCAGTAATCAACTCCTTTATTGCGGAAAATTGCTCCGGCTGACATAGTCCTTGAAGTGCTTCCTGTCGCAGCGAAAGAGGTTTCAGTGGAACTCACACCCGGCGCTCTTCATGGTCTGCGCGTCATCGATCTGACGACCGTGATCATGGGTCCCTTCGCCACCGCAACCCTCGCCGACATGGGCGCAGACGTCATCAAGGTCGAGAGTCTCGACGGTGACATGAGCCGAGATGTAGGTGCCCGCCGCCATGAAGGTATGAGCGCTCTGACACTCAACCTCCAGCGCAACAAGCGCAGCATCGCGATCGACCTCGCCTCCGAGGAGGGCCGCGAGATCCTCGACGATCTGGTGCGTACCGCGGATGTGTTGGTGACGAATCTCCGGCCGCGCTCCCGGCAGAAGTTGGGCATCACCTATGAGCGGCTCTCGGAGAACAATCCGGGACTGATCCTCTGCACCGCACAGGCGTACGGCTCCGAGACCGCCTTCCGGGACTACCCCGCCTACGACGACATCGTGCAAGCAGCGTCCGGCGCCGCGAAACTCACGGAACTCATCGACGGTGAACCTCGTTATGCCCCATACGTCATCGCCGACAAGGTCGTCGGTCTCTACATCGTCATCGCCGTCCTCGCCGCCGCGATGGAGAAGAACCGCACCGGCCTCGGTCAGGAGGTCGACGTGCCGATGGTCGACGCGATGATCGGCTTCAATCTCGTCGAGCACTTCGGTGGCCACACCTTCGCCCCCGCCGAAGGGAACTTCGGATGGGCGCGGGTACTGACACCGGAACGAGTCCCGCACCAGACGGCCGACGGCTGGATCTGCATCATGCCGTACTCGGCGAAGAACTGGAACGACTTCTTCATCATCGCCGGCCGCGCCGACCTGGTGAACAACCCTCGCTACGCCTCGGTGAACGACCGCCACACCCACATGGGCGAACTCCTCTCGGCGATCCGTGAGGCCGTCCCGAGCCGGACCACCCGGGAATGGCTGAACTTGTGTGAGACACAGGGAATTCCCGCGTCCGACCTACTCGATCTCGCCCACGCACACGAGAGCGCCTACGTCCTGGACCAGGAATTGATCACCAAGCGTGAACATCCCACCGAAGGCGAGTATTACGCCACCCGCACTCCGTTCGCGATGTCGCGCACACCGATTTCGTTCAGCCGACACGCTCCCCTGCTCGGTGAGGACACCTTCACGATCCTCCAAGATCTCGGTTACTCCGCCGATCGCGTCCATGCGCTGGCCGATGCATCCGTCGTGACGGCGACGTCGCCTCAGGCCACCTCCTCTCGAATGGAAGAACCATCATGATCAACCTCAGATTGGTGCCCCCGGTCTCCAGTGACCCACACGCCGTGGACGACTTGCGGACCGAGGTCCGTGAGTTTCTTGCCGAGCAACTCAGTGAAGGCAAGATCGGCCGACAGGTCGACTCCTGGTTGACCGGCTGGGACGAGGACTTCACACGTGCATTGGCCGACCGCCGATGGCTCGGCATGACCGTGCCCGCCGAGTACGGCGGCCACGGTCGACGCCACCTCGAACGGTTCGTCGTCACCGAAGAGCTGCTCGCCGCCGGCGCCCCCGTCGCCGCCCACTGGATCGCCGACCGGCAGATTGTCCCGTCGCTGCTCAAGTACGGCACCGAGGTCCAGAAACACAAGTTCTTACCGGCCATCGCGCGCGGGGAATGCTATTTCGGGATCGGTATGAGCGAGCCGGATTCCGGGTCCGACTTGGCCAGTGTGCGCACAAAGGCCACCCGAGCGGACGGAGGGTGGTCTATTACCGGAGCCAAGGTCTGGACCTCCGGTGCTCATCGCGCGGACGCGTTCATCTGCCTCGCCCGCACCGCCCCACTCGATCCGGCACATCGACACGATGGCCTCAGCCAGTTCATCGTCGATCTGCACGCCCCCGGGGTCGACATCCGGCCGATCGTGTCGATGAACGGGCAGCACCACTTCAACGAGGTCCTCCTCGACGAGGTTTACGTCGAGGACGAGATGGTCTTCGGCACCATCGACAACGGGTGGCAGCAGGTCACCTCGGAACTCAGCTTCGAACGCAGCGGCCCGGAACGATTCCTGTCGACATTCGTCCTGCTCGCGAAGACCGCCGAACAGATGAAGCAGGGAACCTTGCCGCGGCATTCGAACCTGGGCCGGCATTTCGGACGGCTCGCCGGTCTGCACCAGATGTCGACCGCAGTGGCGGGCGCACTCGAGCGCCACGAACCCGCCGACACCGCCGCCGCCGTGGTCAAGGTCCTCGGGACGTCCACCGAAGGCGACATAGCCGACTTTGCCGACCTCCTCACCGACGAATCTTCGCCAACTCATTATCTTTCGATGCTCGAGGACGCCATCGTCCAACGCCCGGGATTTACTCTGCGGGGCGGCACCAACGAAGTTCTGCGCGGCGTGATCGCGCGGGGATTGGGGATACGCTGATGCACGCACCAACCACGGTCGACGCGGACCTCACCGACATGATGTCCGCGGTCTTTTCCGATCACCGGGAACGGAACGGGCCCGAGTACGGGATGGCCACGTGCGATCCCTCGCTGTGGGCGCAACTCGACGAACTGGGTCTGGTCCGGCTGACCGGCCGCGAAGAGACCGGCGGCAGCGGCGCAGGCTGGTACGAGGCCGCGGAACTCCTGCGCGCCGCGGTGTCGCACGGGGTCCGGATTCCTCTCGCCGAACACGACCTGCTCGCCGGTTGGCTCCTCGACGAGGCCGGCCTCCCGATGGACGATGCGCGGCTCACTGCATGCGTACTCGACGAGAACGGCGTCGCCCGCGGGGTGCCGTGGGCGTCCCAGGCAGACAAGATCGTCACGGTCTGGCGGAACAACGACACGTACGTCGTCGCCGACCTCGAGGCAACAGTCTTCGACATCACCTCCGGGTCCAACCTCGCCGACGAACCCCGCGACGTCGTTTCCGTCGACACGGCCGCATTGTCGGGCACCGCAGTGTCGGACTCGGTGATCCGACAACTTTTTCTGCGGGGCGCCCTCATCCGAGCGTTGCAGGTGTGTTCCGCCCTCGATCGCATCCTCGATCTCTCCGTCGCCCACACCACCGAGCGAGTGCAGTTCGGACGCCCACTGGCCAGGTTTCAAGCCGTGCAGAACCTGGTGGCCGATATGGCAGCCGAAGCTTCCCTCGCCCGAACAGCGACCGAAGCGGCTCTGACGGAAGCGGTCCGCGCGCAGTGGTCGAGTGAGAACCTCGAACTCCTCATTGCCGTCGCCCGGTCGTGTGCCGGACACGCGGCATCGGTCGTCGTCCGTAACGCCCACCAGGTACACGGTGCGATCGGCACCACCCGCGAGCACCGGCTGCACGAATTCACCACATCCGCCCTGGCGTGGCGCTCGGAATTCGGATCCGTCCACTACTGGGACGAGATCTTGACTACCGCCGCTCTCGACGCAGGTTGCGACAATCTCTGGGGTCTCATCACCCGCTGATGCACCCCAGGCGCCATCAGAAGTGGGCACCCGTTTCGTGAGGTGACCTGAAAAAAAGGAACTCCGTGGAGGCATCCGATCCGCCTCCACGGAGTTCTTCGGTTCTCGGGCACGTCACTCGCCGGTGAAGGTGGCAGTTCGCTTCTCCATGAAGGCGTTGACTGCCTCCGTGTGATCGGTCGTCTGCTGAACCAGCGCCTGCATGGCAGCGGACAATTCGAGGAGACTGTCGAGGCTTTGGTGCTGTCCCTCGCGCAGGAGCCGCTTGGCCATCCGTACCGAGTGCGGCGGATTGGCGGCCACCCGGCCGGCGAGCGCGCGGGCTTCGTCGAGCAGCTTCTCCGGCGCCACGACACTGGAGACCAATCCCCACTCGAGTGCCTCGACCGCGTCGACACGGTCGCCCGTCAAGATCATCTCAGCCGCCCGCGCCATCCCGACGGCCTTGGGCAGCAGCCACGCGCCACCGTCACCCGGGATGATTCCCAGCTTGACGAAGCTCTCTGCAAAGAAGGCCTTCCTGCTGGCAATGCGGAGGTCGCACATGAGGGCGAGGTCGCATCCGGCGCCGATTGCAGGGCCGTTCACTGCTGCGATGAGCGGTACGTCGCAGTTGTACATGATCCGCGGAATCCGTTGTATCCCAGCTCTGTAGCCATCCCGTTGTTCGTGAGGTTTCCCCCCGAACAATCCGCGACGATTCGCCATGTCCTTGACGTTGCCGCCGGCGGAGAACGTCGATCCGGCACCGGTGACGATGACAGCTCGCACACCGTAGTCGGCGTTGACGGCCTCGACGCAGGCGACCAATGCGTCGACTACGTCCATCCCGGAAACAGGATTGCTCTGCGCGGGTCGATTAATCGTCCATGTCTCGATGAACCCGTCGCGTTGGACGAGGACTGGACTATCCATGGGTGTATCTCCCTATCTTCACTGCGGATCGATCGTTCGACTGGTACCCGACCGGCACGCGAACGAACTCGTCGGCGGCGGTCCACACCGGTGTGGACCGCCGCCGACGAGCACGTTCACCTCTTGCCGCTGAGAGCCTTCGCGTTCATATGCACGCGGCGCAGGCGGGGTTCAGGCGAGGCCCAACTTGGGTCGCAGCCACCGGGCAATCCGGCTCAACGCTTGATCCGCCTCCGGTGCCCGTCCCGCGTTGAAGTGGAATACATGCTGTTGCTCATCGACCACGTCGAGCACGACCTCGCCGCTCGCCTTCTCGATCAATTCGGCCAACCGACGTGAGTCGTCCAGCAGGGTCTCATGGCCTCCGACCGATACGTACACCGGAGGGAAGTCGGTGTAGTCGCTGAGCAGTGGGTTCGCCCGCGGGTCCGTCGCGTCTGCGGGGTCGGACAGGAACATCCCCCGCATCATTTCCAGAACCGCCCTCTTGGCCAATACGTCGACCGCGTCGTTCGATTCGACCGTCAACCCCTTGATCTCCATATCGAGCCACGGCGAGAGCGTGACGACGGCAGCAGGAGTGGGAAGTTCCAGGCTCGCGAGTTCGAACGCTGTCGAGATCGCGAGATTGGCGCCCGCCGAGTCGCCGACAGTCGCCGTGTACTCCGCCTTGTAACCCTGCGTGCGGAGCCACTTGTGGACGGCCATGCAGTCTTCGAGTTGGGCGGGGTGCTTGTGCTCCGGCGCGAGCCGGTAGTCCACGATCAGGGCGTGAACTCCCGCCAGTTTGGCGAGGTGTGCTGCGAGCTTGCGGTGTGAGAACCGTGAACCTGTCACGAACCCGCCACCGTGGGTGAAGACGATCACGCGGTCCTCGGCGGCCCCCACAGGCTTGGCCCACGTTGCCGGCACACCGTTGGCTGTCACTTCCTCATAGGTGACGTCGACGGGTTCGATGGTCGGAAGATGCCACTCTTCGAACATATCTCGCTGACTGGCGAGGTCCATTCCTTCGGACCGGGTGAGCCACGAGGCGTACAGGTCGTTGAGGAACAGGGATTCTTTGCTCACGGACATGTGTTGCTCACTTTCATCACTGCTCGAGGGAGGAAATTGACTGTTCAGGAAAGCGTGAAGCCCTTGTATCCCGCACACACGGTCTCGTCCCACTTGGCCAGGTAGAGGGGAAGACCACCGGGGTAGTTCAGCAACTGCCGCGGCTTACCCGGGACGTTGGCACCCATGTACCAGGAGTCGGCTTTGTCGTAGAGCGCCTCGGCCGTCAGCTCGGCGACGTGATCGGACCAGGCAGCATCCGCGTCCGCCTCGGATTCGATACGGTTCAACCCGTTGTCCCGCATGTAGTCGATGGTGTTGACGATGAGGTCACCTTGGATCTCGGCGCAGCTGGGCCCGTTGCAGAAGCCCGACGGGCTCAGTGGTCCGTAGAGGAACAGCAGGTTGGGGAATCCTGCCGTTGCGACCCCGAGGTTTGCCCGCACACCGTTCGACCACTTGTCCCGCAGCAATGTACCGTCGGTGCCGCGAATGTCGATGGCGGTCAGGCCACCGGTGACGGCATCGAAGCCCGTTGCATAGACGATGATGTCGAACTCGTGCTCTTCCGATGTGGTCGTCAGCCCGGTGGGCGTGATCGTCTCGATCGGGTCCTCGTGCAGATCGACCAGACGCACGTTGTCCTGGTTGAAGATGTCGTAGTACGTCCGCTCCAGCGAGGGGCGCTTCACACCGAACGGGTACGCCTTCGTCATCGGCGCCAGCTTCTCTGCGATGACCGGGTCCTTGATCCGGGCACGCGTCCGGTCACGCCAGAACTCGTAGGCTGTGTCGTTTGCGTCGTCGTCGACGAAGACGTCGTGGTACGTTCCGAGCCAGAACTCGAAACCGAACTCCCACAGTCGCTCGTAAGTGGCGGTTCGCTCCTCGTCGCTCACCGCGAGGGCTGACTTGGGAATGAAGTCGAAGTCGAAGCCGGAGAATGACGCCGAACGACGACGGAATCTGTCCGCCAGATCGGACTTGATCTTCGCGTTGTCCTCGTCGGTGAGCTGGCGCTGTCGCATCGGGAGCGCCTGAACGGGGGTGCGCTGGAAGATGGTCAGCTGCGCGGCTTCCTTCGCCGCCTCCTGCGCGACCTGCACACCGCTGGCCCCGGTACCGATAATGGCGATTCGCTTTCCTGCGAAATCGATTCCGCCTTCCGGCCACAGACCGGTGTGGTGGTCGATCCCTGCGAAGCTGTCCATTCCCGGGAGCTTCGGGAAGATCGGCTTTGCCGCGAATCCGGTGCACAGAACGAAGTACTTGCAGACGAAAATGCTTCCGTTCTCCGCGGTCACGGTCCAGGTATTCGTCTTATCGTCGAACTCGGCGGAAGCGACCCGGGTGTTGTAGTAGATGTCCCTGCTCAGATCGAGCTTCGCGTCGACGTACTTGAAGTAGCGGCGCAGTTCCTCCCCTCCGGGGTAGAGCTCGGAGAACGCGAAGTCATCCCACAGGTCGGGCCGCGTGAACTGGTAGATGGGGCCTTCGCTGTCCACTCGGGCACCCGGGTAGCGGTTCCAGTGCCAGATTCCGCCCAGGTCCTCACCCGCCTCGACTACTTTCACCGAGTACCCTCGACTCCGCAGATGTTCGAGCTGGTACAGCCCGGCGAATCCTGCTCCGACAACGAGAACGTCGAGTACTTCGGTCACAGCTGGTGCGGCAGTGCTCATGTTGGTCTCCTCTTGAGCCAAGGGTTACTTGGGGGGTTGTCTTGATTACGCGAAGGCCGTCCGGCGTGGCCTCTAGGTCCAGCGGACATACGCGGTCTTGGTGGTTGTGAAGAAGGTACGTGCGGCCTTCCCTTGTTCTCTGCTCATGCTGCTCGAGCCTTTGAGGCCGCCGAACGGCACATGTGGCTCGACACTGCTCGTCTCGCGATTGACGTGCACCAACCCCGATTGTGTTTGCCGGATGAAGGTCATCGCGGTCGCGATGTCTCGGGTGAACACTCCAGAGGACAGGCCGTAGTCCGTGTCGTTCGCGGCCAACAGTGCATCGTCGAATCCGTCGACTTCGTGCACGGTCACGACTGGTCCGAAGATCTCCTCCCGGACGAGCCTGCTTTTCTCCGACACTCCGGCCAGAACGGTGGGGGCGATATAGCAAGTGTCGGAATCGAACTCCCCGCCGGTGAGGAACTCGGCGTTCTCGTCGCGGGCGAGTTGCAGGTATCCGGCCACCGTGTCACGTTGCTCCACCGAGGCCAGGGGCCCGATGTCGGTGGCATCGTCGTACGGATCACCGACGACGAGCGCGTCAGCATGCTTCACCAGCAGTTCTCGTAGTCTGGGAGCGACGGTGCGGTCGACGTAGACCCGGCTCGTCGCTGTGCAGCGCTGTCCGGTGTGAAGCATCGCGCTCTTGACGATCTGTAGCGCTGCATCCTCGACATCGGCGTCGGCGAGCACAATGGATGGGTTCTTGCCGCCCAGCTCGAGCTGGACCTTGACGTTGCGATCGGCGACGGCCTGTCGCAGTCGCGACCCGACCGCACCCGAACCGGTGAAGGTCAAGGCTGCGAGTCGCGCGTTCCCGGTGAGTGCCGCCGAAAGCTTTCTACCGCTGCCTGTCACCAGATTGAGGACCCCCGCGGGCAACCCGGCTTCTGCGAGGATCCGCGTCAGGAACACCGCGGATCCGCAGGCCGGTTCGGCGGGCTTCCACACCACTGCGTTCCCGAAACCTATTGCCGCCGCGATCTTCCATGCCGGAAGCGCGAAGGGGAAGTTCCACGGTGTGATTGCACAGACGACGCCGAGCGGCTGCTCGACCGTCATCAGCATCGTGTGCGAATCAGCACTGGGGTACGTCTCACCACTGGGCTGCAGGACCTCGCCGGCGTAGTAGCGCAGAATGGCGACACTTCGCAGGACCTCGGCGCGTGCGTCGCGGATCGCCTTCCCCATGTCCGCGGTGATCGTCAGCGCAGCTTCGTGAACGCGGCTTTCCAAAAGGTCAGCGGCAGCACGAAGAAAGTCCGACCGCTGAATCGCTGTCGACTCCGACCACGCTGGTTGAGCACCGGCAGCGGCCGCATACCCGGCCTCGACATCGCCAGGAGTCGCCGAAGCGTAGATTCCCGTCACACGGCGGAGATCGGAGGGATCTACACGCTTGAAAGTGTCGGTGGCGGTGCGCCATCGACCTGCGATGTACAACGTTCTCCCGTCAGCGATCGACGACGACAACGCTGGGTGGTCCAAGTTCACGGACATCTTTGTTCCCCGATCTGTGTAGGCGCAGAAATGGTGCAAGTTCACCACCCGGCGCGGAGTTGAATTGCCTGATCAGCCGTCCGCGCAACGCGGCAGCCGTGCCGGTACGAAACCCTTCTCGGCAGTTCGGTAGTCCGAACGTCGACCGCGGGCGGGTCGATGCCGGACCTTCCGCGCTCGGGGCGGGTAGAGCGACGGTAATCGCAGCAATTGGGACAATTCGCTCCCTTGCCCTCAAAAGCCCTGCACTCAAATGCCTTTGACGACTCGGAGGCATCAGACTCGCTGCTGCCCGGCGCTTTCGGCCGGCACCCGGACCGGCATCGCCCACTCAGCGACTCGACCTTCACGACATCCGCTCCCTGTTCGCACATCTACTGCGGCGCAGTGGCATCGAATCGCTGCGATGGCGACAGCCAGTGGGCCGTCCAACGCCCCGGCCACCTTGCCATCCGCTTCAGCAACGACTACCCGAAGTGACCTGAAACACCGTGCAGGGCAAGCATGACACCCCAGCCTCGAAAACACAATAGAGGAATAGTTTACGTATATACGAAGCTTTGAGCTTGTGTCGAGCGGGTAGATGCACGACAAAACCTCGCGGGATCGCGGTGGCGGGCGGCATGGACGGTCGATCCCGGCGACATACCCCCGCTCCCCGTACAACCCTGCGCCACATACTTTCGGGGGACGCACTCGAGCCAGTCCGCCTTGACCGCAGAGACTTCGAAACCCCGACTTCGAAACCCCGACTTCGCAATCAGGCATTCCCGTCACCGCAGTGCCGACATCATTTGTCACGCGAGAAGGGTGCGGGTTGGCAGCTGCGACCTACGCCGGAGCTACAGCACACCTCGAGAGCGCAGGATGGCCGCAGCATTGTTCGCCGCACAGACCCGCGGCGAACAATGCTGCGGCAGTGAGATCAACCATCATAAAAGAGGGGACTTTACTACCGCGGCTTGAAACTCACCGTTCGAAGTTGAACGCAACCGTGCTTGTGGTGGACCGAAATATCGCAGATTCAGCCCCTGGGACCGAACCACACCAACGCTGTCGATGCGGATCGGCTCGCGCGGGAAGCACACCCACGACTACGCCCGACACCGCACCTTCACCCTGTTCTCCGCCCCGGACATCGCCACCGGCACGGTACCGAGCTGCGCAACCCGCGACATCACCGTCAGGTTTCCTCATCTTCCTCACACACCTCGCCGGCGGCCCCGCCGCAGCGAGAGCTGCATCCGGTAACGAGCAACGACGCCATCCACAAGCAGACCGAGCCCGGGCGCGGCCGGCCGAAAATCCGCATATGCATGGCATCTCACCCGGCCTCGGCATCCTGGACGAACCTTGTGGAGGTGTGGTCTCGGAATAAGCACGGCAGGCCATCCACAGCGGACTGTGCAGCTCCGTCACGGAGCTGACCACCAAGATCCGCGCCTTCATCAACGGATGGAACACCCACGGTGCCCGTTTGTCTGGACCACCACCGCGGACCACGTACTTACCGAAGGCGCACCGTAAGGATACCTCGACAACGAGCCGCCAGAGACTGAACGTGCCCCACTGTCGTTAGACCCCGACGAGAGGGCCTATGACTGGATTCCATTGGTAAATACGCTGCTCTACGACGACACCCTGCTTGACGTAAGGATCTTCCGCAAGCAAGGAACGCACACTGTCTTCGCTGGCCGCTTGGAATACCAGTAGGGCTCCGGCGCCGTCGGCCCAGGCGCCGGCCTCCTGCAGCATGCCTCGGGCAGCGGCATCCTTGACGAAAGTCAGGTGTTCGGCATGCGCGGCCTCTTTGACAGAGGCATCGGTTGTATACGACCAGATCACAGCAAACAAGGCCATGGTCACTCCTCGAGTGGGGAAAGAAACGGTTCCGAACATGCACATCGATTGCGCACTCGAGAAGGTTAGAAGTACCGATGAGGTGACTCGTGTCCTATTTCGCAACACTGGCTGCCCCTCTTCGCAACACTGGCTGCCCCTCGAAGAGGAATAATAGAACGGAATCGGATCTGACCGGCGTGTCGTAAACCACGCCGCTCACCAGGCGCTGCTCATACACCGCTGCATGCCTTTCCTCGAAGCGCTCCAGTGGCTGCTCGGCCCGCTTCTTGCACCACGCCTGCTCGCCCGAGCCGATCGGCTCGTCACCGTACGCATTTCGGTGTCGAACTGCGCAAGCATCACCAAGCCGGCGAAGACGCCCATGCATGCGCACAAATTTTGAGCGAAATGAACTACGCCAACCGCACTCACCACCGGCTGGCCGAATTCGCGGTCCACACCGGCCAACCGATGGACACCCTCAACCGCGGACTTCCGAGCCGGGCTCTCCGCTCTCGACGCCGGATGTCGTATCGGCACGATGACGCTGTCTGAAACGACGGCCGGGATCCTCGCCGGTCGCAGCGCCATCCTCGTTAACCGTATGACCACCCGTACTCGGCCTACCGCAGCCACACTCGCCGACAGGCTCGGCCCCACCATCACCGACAAGGTCACCACACAGACCGATCTGCTCATCCGCGGGTCCTGCCCCGGCACGTCCGCCGACACCGTGGGGCTCAACGCTGCCCGTCCCAAATGGGGTGAGCCCATCGCGCGTGCCAGCCCGCCTCCGCCTGTTCGCCACCTATGGAAGTAGCCGACCCACCCCCGATCCGGCCACATCATGGAGACCGGCAATCCGACAGCGGCCGACACACGACGCGGCACCGCATGTGATCGCAATTACTTTCCAGCGATTCCCGTTCACCGCCGCGGCCGGTGTCGCTACCCTAGACAGCACACCCCGTACCCGCCCGTTCCGGGCGACGTAGGGGTGGAGCATCCGGGGTTACTCCCGGTCGCCGATGTCGAGCCCAGGCATCACCGCACCCATACGACCACTGCTGTGGACGCGGCGGCGCACCGAATTGCAGTCCCGGATTTGGTCTGTCGTTCTCGCCGGCGACCACGTCCGTAGGCCGCGCGAGTGTGCACGCGATGTGTCGAGGGGTCATGCCGCACAGCACTTGTGCGGTCTGCAGCAGGCGGGGTGCGTAACCCGTCCATTCGCTGCCCTTTTCAGGAGGACCCCCAACCCAGTCCGCCCATGTCGTCGACGTGCCCTGCCGCCACCGGCGACCACCCCGACCGAGCGCCGTCCCGATTGATTGTCCGCGCCTGACGGGCAGATCGCCACCTCGTTCGACTGTCGAAAGCGACCTACTTCACCATGCTCGACCATTCACACCACCGGATCGACCAGGACTGGCAGCACCGCGCCTCCTGCCGCGGTACCGACACCGACATGTTTTTCTCTCCCGACGGAGAACGCGGCAGCGTCCGCGCCCGACGCGAGCGCGCCGCCAAACAGATCTGCCACCACTGCCCCGTCCTCGCCGACTGCCGCGACCACGCCTTCGCCACCACCGAGACCTACGGCATCTGGGGCGGCATGTCCGAAGCCGAACGCGCCCGCCACACCCGACGCACCCGGCACACGAGGGCCCGGCCCGCACGCGGGTGGGAGCAGCATACCCCTTGACCTGGCGGGTCCGAACACCCAGAGCATGAGGACGCAGCAGCCATGGTCACCGACTACGACGCCCCCAGAGTCACCGAATCAGACGAGATCTCGGATACGTCCCTCGAACAGCTCACCGCCAAACGGAAAGACACCCAGTCCCCGCCGTGGACGTCGAGGACACCGACACCGCCGAATCCTTCGAACTGCCCGGCGCCGACCTGTCCGGCGAAGAACTGACCGTCCGCGTCCTGCCGAAGCAGGCGGACGAATTCACCTGCACCAGTTGCGTCCTGGTCCACCATCGCAGCCGGCTCGCCGACCCCGCGCGGCTGATCTGCCGGGACTGCACCTAACCGACCACCCGGGCCCCGCCGGGTACCCCGGGAACCTCGGACGTGTCCAGGCTTGGCTCACAGCATGGGGTCCCCACGCCCCCTCATCCCGGGGGTGTCCGCGGGCGGCCCGATCTGCCGGTTACTCTGCCCGGTGCCGGCCCGGTGTCCGCGCGGCCGAATCCGGGTTCGAATCCGGGTTCGAATCCGGATTCGGGTTGGGGTTGGGGTGAGGGAAGCTCGGATCGATGGTCAGGTCTTCGGTGTCGGCGAACACCAGCCGACCGTCGTCGAGCGCGACCGCCCATCGATGCACCGGCTCCCACTCGTGCCCACCGCCGCCCGGGTCGGTCACCGCTGCGTAGTCCTCGACCACCTCACCGGTCAGGTCGGCCCCGGCGCTCCTGCGGACCAGTACCCGGACCCCGACCGTCAGCTCCGGGCCCTCGACCGGCCGGTTGCCGCTGTTTTGGGCCACGCTCCGCCACCTCCCCAACTCCACGAACACTCCGGATCGAGCATAAGCACCACCCCGGCCGGCACGCGAGCGGATCTGCACGAACACCACCGTAGGACGCCGCTCTCCGCTTCACACTCCCGCGCCGTGCCGCGGCACAGCAGCGCCTCCGGTGCGCACGACACCCGGACCCGACCCCCGCCTGGGCATCTTCCATCCCGAATCCGACGGCACAGGGGCCGCTGTCGACGTCACCCTGCGCGGCCGATTCTACGAACGCTTCGGTGACCACGCCAACGTGGTCAGCCGCCGGGTGATCATCTTGGTTACCAGAGAATAGTTGGCGCAGTAGCCTTTTCCGATTCACCTAACCACGTCCGGTTCAGGTGTCGCACCCCGGTCGCGCGCCACGTCGGTCTCGGCGGCCGTGATCCTCTCCGCCGTCTCAGCATGGATGTGCTAGAGGTCCCGCGTGCCTCCCGTTCGCGGGACACCACGTCCTCCACGGTTGCGGCGGCCTCGGTCTGGATCCGCACCAGCTCCGTGTCCGCGTCCTCCGCGGCCGCGTCGGCCTCTTCGCGTGCCTGCTGATGTTCACCCGCGGGCCTCGGCCTGACGGCGCCGACGTTCCTCCTCGCCCTGCAACCGGTCGGCTTCGGCCACTTTCGCGAGCGCCTCGACGTGGACCTGGTCGACCTCCGCTGCGGCCGCCTCGACATCAGTCACGGCTTCAGGAAACCGCGGAGCTCGTCGCGACGGCGAGGCAGCTCCTCGAACTGCACACCGAGGGTGGCCCGTGCCATCGATACCGGTGCCGTCACCCCCCCCTCGTCTCCGGCCGCGCCCGGGGGGTTCGGCCGGTCCCTCACCGACGGCCGCGAGGCGCCGGCCCTCCTTCCCTGCGTTGCCCATGTAGACGCGTTGGACTGCGATGCGGGACTTGTCCCGCTTGTACATGCCAAGGTCGCGATGCGGTCGGCCGGCTGTGCGAGGTCGCGATCGGAACTTCAGTCCGGGCAGATCACCACGGCTGGTTTGCCGCCGAGTTCGAGGGTGACGTGTGCGTGGGACTGCCTCCCGGATCTGCCAGCCCACTGGGACTGATCCGGTGAAGGAGACGATTGGTAGCCGAGCGTCCTGGACTACGGGTGTCCTGCGTGCCTGTCGGTGCTCCGCTGGCGGGCACGCCGGAGAGTGCCGGTTCTGGTCAGGACTGCGTGGTCAGTGCTTCGTTCGTCCGCGGCGCCTTGCTCTGCAGGATCTGTAGGGCCTCGATGAGGTACGTGCGGAAGACGGCGTGGTTTTCGCTCATCGGGAAGTGTCCGATGCCCTTCATCTCGATGAACTCGGCGTTCGTGATCTGCCCTGCGGTGCGTGCGCTGTCCTCAGGGGTGGTGAGGTAGTCGTAGTCGCCGGTCAGCATGACCACCGGGCACTGGTCGCCGTCGATGTCACCGAGCTTGTCGCGCAGATCGTGGTCGACGGAGTAGAAGTGCAGGTCACCCTTGAAGGCCTCGGAGCCCTGGCTGTAGTAGAACCAGGTCTTCCACCGGCCCGCCTCGGGGGACTGCGGCGCCATCAGGTCCCACACTCCACTGGCGCAGACCTGAGCGGCGTTGGCGTGGGGGTGCTGCCACCAGTCGAGGTAGAAGCCCGGCGAGTAGTCGGCGCCCTCGACGGGGATGACGCCGGCGAACCGGTCGGGCCGGCGGTAGGCCAGTTGAAGCGCGATGTTCCCACCGAACGACGAGCCCATGAAGATGGGGTTCTCGAGGTCGAGCGCGTCGCACAAGGCGATGATGAAGTTCGCATAGTGGTCCGCGGACAGCTGGTACTCCTCGGTCCACCATTCGGTGTTCTCCGGCGGGTCGGACTTGCCGTGGCGGGGAAGGTCGTAGGCGATCACGCGGTAGTTCTTGGTGATTTCTTCGTCCTCGAGCAGGCCCCGCCACTGGTGGTTGTGGCAGCCGGCGGTGTGCTGGCACACCAGTGGTTGCCCGGTGCCGTTCTCGAGGTAGAAGACCTTATACAGCAAACCGTCGACATCGACGTCCACGTAGTGTCCGGTGACGGGTGAGATCTTGCTCATGTGTTGTAGTCCTTCGGGTTTCGTGGGGAGGAGTTAGACGGGGACGCCGACGGAGCGCAGGAGTTCGATCTGCCGGGTGACGCAGCGCAGGTTCTGCATGAGCACGAGGATGTCGCCCTCGAGTTTCATGTCGCGCTGGAAGCTGGCGGCCCAGATACCGTGGTACATCGGGGCCGGTACCGGAACACCAAAGTTGCGCCAGGTGTCTGCGCTCGCGCGAATGGCGAACTGGTAGGGCACGTCGAGGGGCCCCGGATCGACGGCGACGTCGACGACCTGACCGCCGCTCATCTGCACGACGAAGGTGTGCTCGGCCATGTCGAGCTGGTAGGAGCAGGTGAAGTATTTGCCGTGCGCCTGGATCTCCCGGTCCTGATTACTGGCCTGTGCGAACGAGGTGGCCCAATCGGCCGCGGTCGACACGCGGGTGGTGACGGTCATGGTGTGTTTCCTTCGATCGGTGGAGGTGGGCGAGCCGCAGGTCCGCACTCGCCGCGATGTCGGCGCGGGTTCCACACGAGCTGTGCGGCGCCGGCCGTGCCGGACATGACTCCCATCACACTCGCCGCGACCGGTGCACGTCCAATACCTACCGGCCATCGATCGATAGGCAATGACTACTGGTCTGCAACCGGCCTGCTCATCTAGCCTCGAAGGATGCTCCCCCAGCTCGACCTGCGACTGCTGTCGTACTTCGTCGCCGTCGCGGACGAACTGCACTTCGGCCGCGCCGCCGCCCGACTGCACATCGCCCAACCCTCGCTCAGCGTGCAGATCCGCAAGCTCGAGCACACCCTCGGTGCGGTGCTCTTGCTGCGGAACAGCAGGCACGTGGAGCTCACACCGGCGGGTCAGGTGCTACTCGCGGAGAGCCGGCGAATGCTGGCCGACGCGGAACGGATCGTCGCACTCACCCGGGACGCCGCGCACGGATCCAGCGCCCGCAAGCTGGTCGTGGGATTCCAGGCCAACGCCGCGGCAGAACTGACGCCGCAGATCCTGGGCGCGTTCCAGTCGCAGTTTCCGGGCGTGCAGGTTCAGATGCAGTCGTTCGACTTCACCGACCCGTACGTCGGGTTGGCCGACGGATCCTCCGATGTCGCGTTCGTCCGCCCGCCTCTGCTGATGCAGGACTGGCTGGGCCTCGAAACCCTCTTCGTCGAGCCGAGAGTGCTGGTGGTGTCGACGAGTTCGCCGCTGGCCGACAAGCCGCACATCAGCGTCGAGCAGGTGACCGATGAGTTCTTCGTGGCGCGCAAGGCGCCGCAGGAGTGGCGCAACTTTTGGCTCGCGACCGAGTCACGCCACGGTGAGCCCGTCCGGCTCGGTGCCGAAGTGTCCACGGTGGACGAGTGTTTCGAGGCAATTCTGTCCGAACGCGGAGTGGCCTTCTCGCAGTCCTCGACCCAGCGGTTCTACGGTCGGCCGGGACTGGCGTTCGTCCCCGTCACCGACATTCCACCCACGTCCCTGTCCATCGCGTGGCGCACCGACGTGGACTCGCAGCCGGTCCGCGACTTCATCGACACCGCCCGAGCGGTCGCCTCGCTCCGCACCGTTCCCCACGCGTGGGCGCCCACCGGGTAACAGTCCGCCGTCTGGGCGCCACCGCATCGGAGACACCGATTTGGCGACAGCGGAAGTGGGACACCAAACGGCTCCGAATATTTACATCGGAGTCGGCACCTGAGAACGCTGGAAGAACGTCTGAGGTGACTCGTGTCCTATTTCACAACACTGGCTGCTCCCTGCAAGATGGCGTACGAAACGGAATCGGATGAACGGCGTGTCGTAGCCCAAGAAGGCCCACGATATCGACCTGCACCAATCTTGCCGCTGTTCGTTCGGCTGACCCCGCTGTCACTCGCAGCTCTGCCTGGGAACACCCGTTCCCGGCCGCATCCCTATGTGCCCGGGATCGCGTTTCTCACCGCGGCCGGCCGTCGGCCTCCTCGAAGCGGGTCTCGAGCTGGTGACATCGCCGACGGACCACTCGAGGTCACGGTGCAGGCGCCGATAGGAACGCTACCAGCCACTGTCCACCGGCTGATCCCGCAGATACGCCATCAGTGTCGCGGATCTGCTCGCGCCTGGTGCGCTGTGCTGGATTTGGTGTTCAGGACGCAGGGCGTGCCGAATGGTCGCGCGCAGGTTCCGACGGACGCCGTCCTCTTCTCGAAGTGCGCTAGGAAGGCACGCCGGGTCCCGCATGTCGTCGGCTACATCCCGAACCGGCCCGCCGACAAAGTAGTGGAATTGGATCGCTTCCACGACATCGCCGAACTGTTCTTCGATATCGCCGAAGGTGAAGAGCAGGACTGGATTTCGAGCCCTGGACAACCTTCCTCGCCTCCGATGCGCAGTACCTACTCGACGTGGAACCAGGGCGGTCCTCCATCGTCGACTCGTGGTCGAGTCCGTCCGCGACGGCCGGCAGCTCGACTATCGTGTGGTCGCCTTCGGGGACAATCCCCAGAATCTTCCGGAGCGGACCGGTTCGGCATCGGTCCTACATCCGGCAGAGGCCGCGGCGATCGTCGTCGACCCGCCGCTCCCAACGCGCTGTCGGGACGACGCCGCGTGAGCCACGGAGATGCACCGTGACCCACGCGCCCACACTTCGGTCAGTTCGTCTCGAAGGCGGCGTAGCCGTTGGTCTTGATCTCGTCCCACCGCGCGAAGTACTGGGGAACACCGCCCGAGTAGTTGAGCATCTGTGCAGGCTTACCGGGCACGTTCGCGCCCCAGTACCAGGAGCGGGCTTTCGTGAACATCGAGTTGACGAACAGTTCGTCGACGTGCGCACGCCACTGCTTCTCCGATTCTTCGGTGTTCTCGAATCGTGTGATGCCGTTCTCCCGCAGGTGCTGGAGGAACTCGACGACGATCTCACCTTGGTACTCGGCGGAGGTCGGGCCGTTGCAGAAGCCGGATGGACTCTGGGGGCCGTAGAGGAACATCATGTTCGGGAACCCGCGGGTGGACAGGCCCATGCAGGTGTCGACGCCGGACTTCCACTTGTCTTGGATACTCAATCCGTCGACGCCGGTGATGTCGATGGCCATGATGCCGCCGCTGTTGTTGTCGAAGCCCGTGGCCAGTACGAGCAGGTCGCATTCGATGACGCCGTCGTCGGTCTCGATCCCGTGGGGCAGCACCCGGCGGATCGGGGTGAGGTTGGAGTCGATGACCTCGACGTTGCTCTGGTTGATGACGTCGAAGTAGTCCTGCTCGAGGGAGGGGCGCTTGACGCCGTAGGGGTGCGGCGGTGTCTCGGGCGCCACGATCGCGGCCTTCTTCGGATCGGTGACCCGCTCGAGGACCTTGTTGCGCCAGAAGTCGTAGAACGTGCGGTTGGCGTCCTCGTCGACGAGGATGTCCTGGAAGGTTCCGAGCCACATCTCGAAACCACCCTCTGCCCACATCTTCTCGTAGATCGCGTCGCGTTCCTCCCTGCTCAGGTCGGCGGCGTTCTGCGGCAGAAAGTCGAAGTCGAATCCGGCAAAGGCCTTGGAACGTGCCTCGAATCGCTCGGGCAGTCCCTTCCGGAACTGTTCGTTGTCGTCGTGCGTGAGTGCGCGTTGTTGCATAGGAATCGCCAGGTTCGGAGTGCGTTGGAACACCGTGACGTGTTCGGCGACGTGACCGGCTTCCTGGACGACCTGCACACCACTGGACCCGGTGCCCATGACGACGACCTTGCGGCCCGTCATGTCGACGCCCTCCTGCGGCCAGCGAGCGGTGTGGTAGCAGTCGCCGGCGAACGAGTCGAGCCCCTCGATGTTCGGATACAGCGGCTTGGCACCGAATCCGGTCGCGACGATCACCTGACGCGCCTTCTGCACCTTGCCGTCCGAGGACCGCGCGGTCCACTGCCGGGTCTCCTCGTCCCATGTGCAGGACTCGGCGAAGGTGTCGAACACGACGTCGCGGGTGAGATCCAGTTGTGCGTCGACGTATTCGAAGTAATTTCGGACTCCGTCGTGCCCTGGATACAGTTCAGCGAAGTCGTACTTCTTCCACAGGTCTTTGTGCGAGAACTGGTAGATCTGCCCGGTGCTGTCGGTGCGTGCGCCGGGATAGCAGTTCCACCACCAGATTCCGCCGAGGCCGCCAGCGGCGTCCCAGACCTTGGCGGTGAAGCCGAGGTCGCGAATCCGGTCCAGCGCATACAGGCCGGAGAAGCCTCCCCCGATGATCAGGACGTCGAGCACGTCGTTGTTCGAGTGTTTGCCGGTGCGGGTGGCCGTGTCGGCCTGGGATGCCGTCATGTCGTTCCTCCTCGAGATTTCCCGGGACGTGTATTCCCGCCCGGACACGTAAGACGGTAGAAGCGATCGTGTGATGTGAAGTGTCCGAAATCGAATCACGGACACACGCCAGGTTGCATCCACATATTCAGTGCCAGAACGTTATCCGTGTTCAGAATCCGAGATCGCGGCCGATCAGTTCCTTCATGATCTCGTTCGAACCCGCCCAGATCCTCGAGACGCGCGCATCCCGCCACGCCCGCGCCACCCGGTACTCGTTCATGTAGCCGTAGCCACCGTGCAGCTGCACGCAGTGGTCGATCACCCGGTTCTGCACGTCGGCGGTCCACCACTTCGCCTTCGCCGCATCGACGGAGGTGAGCTCACCGGCCACGTGCGCCGCGACGCACCGATCGACATACGCCTGCGTGACCTCGATCTGCGTCACCAGGTCGGCGATCAGGAACTTGTTGTGCTGGAAGGTTCCAATCGATTGGCCGAACGCCTTTCTCTCCCGGCAGTAGTCGACGGTCTCGACGAGGATCTGCGCAGCATGTGCGAGGTTGGAGACGGCACATCCCAATCGTTCCTGGGGTAGGAACGACATCATGTGAATGAACCCGCGATCGAGCTCACCGATCAGGTGGGCGTCGGTGACCCGCACGTTGTCGAGGAACAATTCTGCGGTGTCCGCTTCGTCCTGGCCGACCTTGTCGAGTTTACGGCCACGCTCGAATCCGGGCAGGGACGTCTCGACGCCGAAGAGAGTGATGCCCTTGGCCTTCCTCTCCGGCGAGGTCCGCGCCGCGATCACCACCAGATCCGCCGAATACCCATTGGTGATGAACGTCTTCGCACCCGAGAGCAACCAGCCGTCGCCGTCGCGAACGGCAGTGGTCTTGAGCGCAGCCAGGTCCGAACCTCCGCCGGGCTCGGTCATGCCGATTGCAGTGAGCACCTCACCCGAGCACACTCCCGGCAGCCACCGAGCCTTCTGCTCGTCGGTGGTCAGCTGCACCAGATATGGTGCCACGACGTCACAGTGGATACTGACACTCGACGCCAGAGCTGCGTTGACCTTGGCCAACTCCTCGATGAGCACCGCGTTGAAGCGGTAGTCGCCGGCGTCGCCACCTGTGTACTCGGCCGGGACTTCGAGACCGAGCAGATCGTGTTTGCCGGCTTCGAGCCAGAAGTCCCGGGGCAGCGCTTTATCGGCCCGGACGTCCTCGGCGCGCGGTTCGAAATACCGCACCAGGAACTGACGGACGGAGTCCCGGTAGGCCTCGTGGTCGTCGCCGTAGACCGTGCGTTTCATCGTTGATCATCCCTTCGGGTCGGTCCGACGTCACCGCCTGATGGGGTGGCGCGAGGAGCCGGGTAACCGAGGGTCGCCCGTCCTGCGCCCATCGTGTCCGCTCCGAGCCGGACCGGGATGTCCCGATATGCGACAGGGGCTTTCGGGAGGTCAGGATCCGAAGCGTTCGTTCTCCAGGCCGAGCGCGCGGATCTTGCGGTACAGCGTCGACCGGGCGACCCCGAGCCGATCCGCGGCGAGGGACTTGTTGCCGTCGGCTTCGTCGAGGGCACGCACGATCGTTTCCCGCTCGCTGCGTTCGAGGGAGGTGAGCTGTCGACCCGACCCGAGTGCGCGATAGTCGTCAGGGAGGTGCTCGAGTCTGATGTCGAACCCCATCGACCTCGAGACAGCCGTCGACAGCACCGCATCGAGCTCGCGGACGTTGCCCGGCCAGTGGTGGGCGATCAGCGCTCGATGCGCGGCCGGCTGCAGTTGCGGCGTGGGACGCTCTGGGAGCTGGGCGGTGAGGAGCTCCCGCGCGAGGTCGTCGAGGTCCTCGATCCGCTGCCGCAATGGCAGCACGGACACGCTCTGGCGAACGTGGGTGTGGAGCTGGTGGCCACCGGCCGGTGCGGTCGCGGTCGCAGTCGCGACCAGCGGCGCGGCCATCTCGGCGGCGGCGTCCAGCAGCCGGCGCGTGGGAGCGACCGCGTCGCCAGGTACCTCGTCCACGTGCTCGACGATCCACGGGGCATTGTTCGACAGGCGTGCGCGCAGGTCCGCGACAGCGGTCGGAGTCAACGTGGAACCGTCGATCACGAGGACCTCGCCACCGTGCCCCCACCGCTGCTGGATGTGCCGGGCGACATGCGACTTGCCGACCCCGGACTCGCCGGTCACCAGGACCGGACCCACCGTGCCCGCGATCTCGTCGATGCGGCTTTGCAGCCGGTACGTGGCCAGACTACGGCCGACGATCCGGCCCACGGGCTCGACGGAAGGACCCCGATGCGACGCGGGAGCTACGGCCGTCCGAGGTCGGGAGCGCGCGGAGGAAGCCATCGGACGCAGTTCGAGGATCGCACTGAGCGAGTCTCCCGATTCGCTGATCCGACGGGCATGAACCCGCACGTCGATGCCCTCGGCGAAGCGCAGTGGGCCCTCCCATTCCTGCCTGGTGCCCAGGTGGCTGCTGATCCAGTCCCAGATCATCATCTGGTCGGTCGAGTCCATCAGCCGCGACGCCGTCGGAGTCGCGATCACCGTGTCGCGGCTCATCGCCACCACCGCGGCGTTGCCGCGGCGCTTGCTGCGCATGTATTCGCGCAGCAGAACCTGCTCGCTTCTCGCGGACTGAGCGAAGAGCCGCTCTTCGACGTCCCGGACAGCGGAGAGGATCAGCGGGGCCATCAGGTCGCTGACCTGGTCGATGTTGCACGTGATGTCGAGGATGCCCGTCACCGTGCGTGAGACCGGGTCGACGATCGGCGAGCCGACGCACGCCAGCGACTGCAGGGACTCGAGCATGTGCTCGTCGCCGCGCACCCGGAACGCTTTGCGTTCCTCGAGCGCGGTGCCGATGCCGTTGGTACCCGCGTACTGTTCGGAGAACATGAAACCCGGCGCGACCTGGGCGCGGTCGAGACGCCCGAGCAGGGACCTCACCCCCGTGCGCCGGTCGACGATGGTGGCGTCCTGATCGGCCAACAGAATCGTCACCGGCACATCCGCGAGCTGCTCGGCCAACCGATCCACCACGGGGCGGGCGGCACGGACGAGCTTCGAGTCGGTGCGGGTGTCGTCGACGAACCGCAACCGAGAGCCATCCGCCGCCGCCCCGATCGCACGGCACCGGCGCCACGACTGCTCGATCTCCGGCCGCAACCCCAATGGAGCACCCTCGTGCGCGTCGATGTCACGATCATCCAACCGCGCGCGGATCCGGTCGCTCACCACACATCACCACCTCGGAACATCTCGCAGCCAGTACACCCATTATGTAACCGAGGTCACACCGGCTGTGAGTGTCCCAGAACGCTACACCTCGACGCCCGCGCGCCACCGCTGCCGCATCCGCGTCTTGTCGAGCTTGCCCACCGACGTCTTGGGGACCTCGTCCACCCGCACGAACGTGTCCGGAAGCCAGAATTTCGGCAGGGTCGCCGCCAGATGCGCCCGCAGTCCGTCGTCGGAGACGTCGTCGGTCAGCCGGACCCACGCGACGGGGCGTTCCTGCCACGTCTCGTGCGGCACCGCGATGACAGCGGCCTCGAGCACGGCCGGGTGCAGCAGCAGCGTGTTCTCCACCTCGACGGAGGAGATCCACTCCCCGCCGCTCTTGATGAGGTCCTTGACCCGATCGCGGATCTCGACCTGACCGTCGGGGTGGATCACCGCGACGTCGCCGGTCCGCAACCAACCGTCGTCGAACGCGTCGCCGGTACGGTCGTCGTCGAGGTAGGTGCCGGTCACCCACGGTGAGCGAGCTTCGAGCTCACCGGTGGTGAACCCGTTCCACGGTAGACTTCGCCCCTCCTCGTCGACGATGCGCACCTGGAACAGCGGCAGGGGCCGCCCCTGGCTCGCCGGGACGTGACTGAAGGTCCCCATCGGCGAGGTCTCGGTCATACCCCACCCGTTGACGGTCGAGACTCCGTGCGCGGCCCACCAGTTCACCAGCCCCGACGGCGGTACCTGACCGCCCAGCCACAGGGTGTGCACGCTCCCGAGGTCGTAGTGGGCGGGATCGGCGTCGAACCGCTCGCGCATGAGCGCGGCAACGGCCGGTGCGCCGACGACCACGTCCGGGGTCTGCTCCGTCGTGATCCGCAGCAGCTCGGCCGGCGAGGGGTGCGGCCCGGGGAGGACGAGGCGGGCGCCCTGCAGGACCCCCGCGTGTGGAACACCCCAGCTGTGGACGTGGGACATCTGCGTGGCCAGCAGATACGAGCGTGACCCGTCGATCGCGACACCACCGGACGCACTGATCGCCAGGGCGTGCAGCACGGTGCTGCGGTGGCTGTACACCACCCCCTTGGGCAACCCGGTGGTACCGGAGGTGAAGCAGATCGACGCCGCGGTGGTCTCGTCGAACTCCGGAAACTCCTCGATCGGTACGGCATCGTGCAGGAGCCGATCGAACGACCACCACGTCACCGTCGCAGAGACTGCGCGATCGAGGCCGTCGAGAGTGCCGAAGACGACCACGTGCCGGATGCGCGGCAGGCGCGGGAGGACTTCGGTGAGCACGGGCAGCAGGTCGGCGTCGATCAGAACCACCTCGTCCTCGGCCTTGTCCATCGTGTAGGCGATGTGGTCGGGCGAGACCCGGTGGTTGACGGTGTGCAGGATCGCCCCGGACGCCGGAACGGCATAGTAGGCAACGAGGTGTTCGAAGGTGTTCCACGCCAGCGTGGCAACTCTCGTTCCGAACCGGATGCCCAGGTCGTCGAAGGCACCGGCGAACCGGCGGCTGGCCGCGCCGAGATCGCGGTAGGTGAACTCCCGGTCGCCGCGGCCGGCGCCGCATGAAACCCCGACCCGGTCGGCGAAGACGTTCTCGGCGTGCCACAGCAACGAGCTGATCAGCAGTGGACGATCCATCATCGTGGTGAGCATGGCGGTATTCCTCCGGATCCGGTGGATGAGCGTGCGACCAGCGTCCATGCCGAACCGGCTCGCAGACCGTCCGAATTCGCGACAGCACCCCGATCCACACGCCGCTCTGCAACGCACTGTTGCGTTGTGGGACACCCGCACCACAGCGCACGTCGCGACACTGGGCTCACACCACCCGTACGGGTCGATCGACCTTCGGCGGAGGGCACGAGAACCCAGGAAAGAAGGTACCGACATGTCCGATCGTCAGCTCACCGAGATCGCGGCGGGCTTCACCTACACCGAGGGACCCCGCTGGCATGAGGGCCGGCTGTGGTTCGTGGACTTCTACACCCACTCGGTCAACGTCGTGGACGCCGACGGGTCCGTCGAACAGGTCTGCACTGTCGAGCACCAGCCCTCCGGTCTCGGCTGGCTTCCCGACGGACGCATGCTCGTCGTCTCGATGAAGGACCGCAAGATCCTCCGCAGAGAACCCGACGGCTCGCTCGTCGAGCACGCCGACATCTCCGAGCACTGCCGCGGATACGCCAACGACATGGTGGTCGCCGCGAACGGGCAGGCATACGTCGGCGAATTCGGGTTCGACCTCATGGGCGGCGCCGACCACGAGCACGGCGTCGTCGTCCTCGTCGACACCGACGGCGCCTCCCGCGTGGTCGCCGACGGGCTGTCCTTCCCGAACGGCATGTGCATCTCCCCGGACGGAAAGACCCTGTACGTCAACGAACTGTTCGGCAACCGAGTCTCCCAATTCGGCATTGCGAGCGACGGAACACTGGGCGCCCGAGGGGATTTCGCCTCGTTCGGGGACCTCGGTGACGAACCGAACGTGGAGAAGCGGCTCGCGGCATGCACCATCGCCCCCGACGGTCAGGCCCTCGACGCCGAAGGCGCGGTGTGGATCGCCGACTGCGTCAACCAACGTGCCGTCCGATTGGGTGAGGGCGGGGCCGTCCTCGACGAGGTGAGCACCGCACCGCTCGGCGTGTTCGCGGTCGCCCTCGGCGGAGACGACGGGCGCACCCTGTTCCTGTCGGTCGCACCGGATTTCGACGAGGCGAAGCGCAGCGCCGCACGGGAGGCCAAGGTTCTCTCGACGACGGTCGACGTTCCTCATGCCGGGAGGCCGTGACGATGCTGAATACACGTTTCACCGAGATTTTCGGTGTCGAGCATCCGGTGGTGTGCGGCGGCATGACCGGCGTGGGCACCGCGGAGCTGATCTCCGCCGTCGCCGAGGCCGGCGGGCTGGGCTTTCTCACCGCGCTCACTCAGCCCACCCCCGACGCGCTCGCAGCCGAGATCGCCCGATGCCGGGACAGGACCGACAAACCGTTCGGCGTCAACCTCACCATTCTCCCGACGGTCACTCCCGTCCCGTACGACGAATACCGTGGCGCGATCATCGACAGCGGCATCACCATCGTGGAGACCGCCGGCAGCAATCCCCGCGAGCATGTCGCCGCGTTCAAGGCCGCAGGGATCAAGGTCATCCACAAGGCCGTAGCCGTCCGACACGCCGTGAAAGCGCAGTCGATGGGCGTCGACGCGGTGAGCATCGACGGGTTCGAGTGCGCCGGCCACCCCGGCAACGAGGACATCCCCGGCCTCATCCTCATCCCCGCCGCGGCCCGCGTACTCGACATCCCGATCATCGCCAGCGGCGGATTCGCCACCGGAGACGGGCTGGCAGCAGCACTCGCCCTCGGGGCATCCGCGATCAACATGGGCACCCGATTCGTCGCGAGCGACGAAGCCCCGGTGCATCCGAACGTCAAGGCCCAGATCGTCGCCAACGACGAACGCCAGACCATCCTGGTGTTCCGGGAGTTCCGCAACACCGCTCGTGTGGCCCGGAACGCGATCTCCGAGGAGATCGCAGCCCTCTCGGCCCGGCCAGGCGCAGAATTCGCCGATGTCGCACACCTCGCATCCGGGGCACGCGGCCGCACCGAGGTACTGCAGAAGGGCGACATGGACGCCGGAATGTGGTGGGCGGGCCAGTCCCAGGGCCTCATCGACGCCGTCCTGCCCTGCAAGGCCATCATCTCGGACATCGTGAGCGATGCGGAAACCGCCATCCGCAAGCTCGCCGCCGACCTCACCTGACATGCAGGCAGGAGCAGCCATGAAATACACGACCATCCGCCACGAGATCGAGGACGGTATCCTCACCATCGTCCTCGATCGTCCCGACCATCTCAACGCGTTCACCGTCGAGATGGCCGACGAACTCGAGCACACCTTCGTGTCGGTGAACGACGACGATGCGGTTCGGGCCGTGATCGTCACCGGTGAGGGACGCGCGTTCTGCGCCGGCATGGACCTGTCGAGCGAAGGAAACGTGTTCGGCCTCGACGAATCGAAGACGCCGACCCTCGCCGACATGCACGATCTCGACGATCCGGGACTGCGCCGGATCCGCGATACCGGTGGCCGTGTCACCCTTGCGATCCACGCCTGCCGGAAACCGGTGATCGCCGCGATCAACGGTGCGGCCGTCGGGATCGGCGCGACCATGACGTTGGCGATGGACGCGCGTCTGTTGTCGAACAGGGCGCGGTTCGGGCTGGTGTTCGGCAAGCTCGGGATCGTGCCGGAAGCGTGCTCGACCTGGTTCCTGCCCCGGCTCATCGGCCTGCCCGCAGCACTGGATCTGGTGTACCGGGCAGAGATCCTCGATGCCGACTCCGCCCACGACGCCGGGCTGGCACAGGCCATCCACGAACCCGACACATTGCTCGGTGAAGCACGGGCCCTGGCGGACGCATGGACACGCGACCGGTCCCCGGTATCGGTCGCACTCATGCGCCAGATGCTCCTGCGCAATTCCGCAGCGCCGCACCCCGTAGAAGCTCATCGCGTCGATTCCCTGGCCATGTTCTACACCAGCATCGCCGACGGGGCCGACGGCGTGCGCGCCTTCCTCGACAAGCGCCCACCCCGCTTCCGCGGAAAGGCATCCGAGATGCCGCCGTTCTACCGGGAGTGGGTCGATACCCCAGTCCCGTGAACACCCCACACTGGCCAGCCGGACGGTGTGGATGATGCGGTCGTAACGTTATGGATGCACGCGGGCATCGCAACATCGGATGTCCTCTGTTGCCACGGCGAAGCACCTCAGTGTGCTGCGCGGGCTCAACACCCGGGCCCGCGCTCGAACAGTTCCTCGGCACCGGTGCCGGCCTGTCGGCCAGCCCGATCACCCGCCTCACCGCTCAGTGGCAGGACGAGGCGAACGCCTTCGCCCGGCGGGATCTCTCGCAGGCGGATTACGTCTACCTCTGGGTCGATGGTATCCACCTGAAAGTGCGGCTCGAGCAGGAGAAACTCTGCCGCCTGGTGGGGGTCCCTCCCGCACGGAGCGCTTGGGGGAATGATCGGGGTCCGCGCCGACGGCCGCAAGGAGCTCGTCGCCCTCTCCGACGGGTACCGGGAATCGACCGAGTCGTGGGCGGATCTGTTGCGGGACTGCTGGCGGCGCGGGATGCGGGCCCCGGTGCTGGCGGTCGGGGACGGTGCCTTGGGGTTCTGGCGGGCCCTGCGCGAGGTGTTCCCGGAAACGCGGGAACAGCGCTGCTGGTTCCACAAGCAACCGAATGTTCTTTCTGCGCTACCGAAGTCGGCGCATCCTGGTGCATTGGCGGCGATGAAGGAGATCTACCTCGCCGAGGACATCGACAAGGCGCAGGTGGCGATCAAGGCATTCGAGATCGACTACGGCGCGAAGTACCCGAAGGCGGTGAAGAAGATCACCGACGACGCCGACGTGCTGCTTGAGTTTTTCCGGTATCCGGCCGAGCACTGGATACATCGACGCACCACCAATCCCATCGAATCGACCTTTGCGACAGTGCGATTGAGAACCAAGGTGACCAAGGGGCCGGGTTCGCGGGCGGCCGGGATGGCGATGGCCTACAAGCTGATCGAGGCCGCCCAGACCCGCTGGCGGGCCGTCAACGCACCACACCTGGTGGCGCTGGGCCGGTGCGCTGTTCCACAAGGGCAAGCTCCTCGAACGGCCCGTCGAGATCACCCCGCACCCGTCACCGGACACGCCGGTATCCGAGGTCGCCTGACACACCCCGATCCACAGGATTTGACGATTCCTCTCGCCAACGGCCTGAGTCCCTTTAGCGGCCTTGATGGAGCAGACTCTCGGGCACCGGTGCACTCGATGGCAAGTTCGCGAAGCACGCTTCCACGCGACGGTTGCGACTCCTGCGAATGGCGGTCTCTAGCCAACCATGGTTATTCATCACGCCGCCGACCCGATCGTGCCGATGGCATCGGGGTATTTAGAAGAGCATTCATCGAGCACGCAACAAGCTCGTCGGGGAACTCGGCGTGTCGTGAAAGGTGCGGAATACGGACAAGATCGTTGAGTGCTGTGCGAACCGCATTCACCAGCGCGAGTGCGTCTGCCTCGGTGACTTCTGAACGCGAGGTTCGTAGCCATTTGACCCATTCGGCGAGGTCGTCCTGGCGGATTCGCCGATCACGCTCGGCAGCACTAGCGGGGAGGTTGAGGGCTTCGGTAACTGAAACCGCGAGCAGATCCGTTGCTTCGGTTGCGATACGAACATAACCTCTCACGAGGCCTTCGATGACCTGTTCATCGGAGGCGCTGTGATGCATAGCCCTGGAGCTCTCCAGGGCCATCCATTCCTGTACTCGGATGATCAAGGCGGAAAGGATGTCGGCCTTGCTGTCGAAGTACCTGTAGACGGCAGGGCCTGCGATGCCGAACTCGTCGAGGCTGACTCCACCGAAACCGCGCTCCCGGAACGCGCGCGCCGCTGCTGCGATGATCTGTTCGCGACGTGATGTACCCGGTCGTTCATTTGCGACTGGAGCCTCCGCCGCTGGCGCATCGCGGGACTCGGGTGACGCTGACGCGCATTCGGGGGTATTGATGGCTGCCAACGCAGCAGACACCAGCAGTGGGGACAGGCGACGCTGTGACAGTGACCGGTCGTAGTGCCCTGGGCTGGTGATGATGCTCACTGCCATCCACGCGCGTACGTCGGCACCGAATCTGCTCTTGGAGGGATCGGCTTTTTCAATGGCCCTTCGCACCGCGCCTCCGATGCGGCGAGTACCCTCGCGCACTCGCTCGAAGTCATCGGCGGTGAGGTGCCGTGCTTCTCGCTGCCATAGGGGGCCGAGCCGAAGGCTCTCCAGTGATGCCTCGACCATCCGCGTCAATAACTCCTCTAAACTGCAGACGCCGGTTTCGGAGCGCTCGGCGGATTGGGCTGCCATGAGCAGTCGGTCCTGGTCTTCGAGGACCACCTGCGACAGTAGATCCTGCTTGTTGGCGAAGTGCCGGTAGATCGCCCGTGCGGTGACGCCGGTTGCCTCAGCGATGTCTTCCATCCGCACGGCGTGAAACCCGTATTTCGTGAACAATTCACTGGCGTTGTGGAGTATCTGCGCACGCCGGTCACGGGGTCGCCGGCGCGTGGCAGTGGACGCCTTCACAGTTTGCGGTGCGGTCACGACGCCCCTTTCCTCCTTGAGGCCATATGGGATGCACACGACGTCCGGACTGGCGGCGCAGCCATTAATACAGCCTTCCGACGATATACCGGCGGCGGACGGTCCCCCGCAGTATCCCGCACTGCCGCCGTTCGAGGGCCGATCGGACACAATGCCTCCTCCCACGCGGGGCGGCGCAGGCGCACTGCGCCCGAGCGATAGGTGAAGTCTCCACTACGGCCGCAGTCCGAACAGTATGCACAATTTGCGATACGAGTCATGGACAAATTCCTTTACATGATGTTACCTGCTTGATTCGATGAAAGATACGTTCACCTGACATGTTCGCCTCAGCACTCAGCGGCGCCCTCTCGCACTGCCGCGATTCACGCGCGGATCGGCAGCACTTCCTGCTTGGTATTTGCCGCTTGAACAGGTCATATGCTTCCGAATGAACAAAATATCAACCATGCATCCTCTGAACTCTCTGGCTCTGAGCAGTTTTACATTTTCAGATACGAGCTATTGACATATCTACAGAGTGGGGCTTACTAATGTGGGTAGAAGCACACCAGGTTTGTGAAGCAAACCACTAGGGATCAAGGACATGCCGCCTCATGGAGGCGACCATCCGCACCCGGCCGGTCACAGCGTCTGCTTACGCCCGTTCGAACAAAGGAACTTCGATGAAGGATCTGCAATTTCTGCAATGGAAGACCGATCAGAAGGTAGGCACGGTCTGGCTTACCCGCCCGCCGGTCAACGCGGTCACCCGGGAGATGTACGCAGAGATCAAGTGGTTCTTCACCCACACGGAGGAGTACCTCCCCGAGGTTCGGGCGATCGTCTTGACCGGCGCCGGCAAGCACTTCTGTGGCGGCAACGATCTCACCGAATTCCAGACGATGACGCCGGAAAACGCCGGTGAGCGCATGCTTGCGGTCCGTGAAGCGTTCTGGTCGATCTACGATTGCCCGTTGCCGGTGATCGCAGCTGTCCACGGAGTGGCCGTGGGCACCGGATTGGCCCTGGCAGCGTCGTGTGATCTGGTCGTGGCAGCCAAGGGCGCCACCTTCAGGCTTCCCGAGGTCAACGTCGGTGTGATGGGCGGCGCCAAACATGCCTCACGCCTGGTACCGCAGCAGTTGGTCCGCTACCTGCACCTCACCGGCGAACCGCTGTCTGCCGAGGAACTCGCCCAGCAGGGAGGCGTTTTGAAAGTCGTCGATCCGGATCAGCTACTCGACGTAGCCTACGACGTGGCGGCCAAGGTGGTCCGGCACTCCCCGGTCACGTTGCGGTTCGCCAAGCGCAGCCTCAATGCGATCGAATACCAGGACCTCAAGGGCGGCTACGAGTTCGAGCAGGGTCTTTCCGGGGAGTTGTCCGCTTACTCAGACGCCAAAGAGGCCGTGGCAGCATTCTTCGAGCATCGCGCACCGGCCTACACGGGAGCATGAGATGAATGCTGTTTCACCTGTGCCGGTCGAGCAGATCACCGAGATCGCCGATCTGCGGCCCGCGGCTCGGAGGTGGCTTGCCGAAACAGAGATCCCCACCGTGCCGTTGGAGCTGGAGGAACGGTTCCACGTCCTTCGTCGATGGCAGCGCACACTATTCGATGCCGGCTGGATGGGGCTGGGATGGTCACGTGAAGCCGGCGGACGTGGCCTCACCGCGCGGCACCAGCAAGTCTTCTCCGAGGAGCTGGCGCGCGCTCATGCACCCGCCCCGATCGGGTTGATCGGCCTCGATGTGGTCGGGCCCTCGATCCACCGGTACGGTTCGCCCGAGCAGCGCTCCCGTTTTCTGCCACCGCTGCTCGCCGGCGAAGACATCTGGTGTCAGGGGTTCTCCGAACCCTCTGCCGGCTCCGACCTCGCATCACTGCGGACCCGCGCTCTTCGCCACGGGGACAAGTACGTCGTCAACGGACAGAAGGTCTGGACCAGTTGGGGCAATCAGGCCAGTTGGTGCGCACTGCTGTGCCGCACCGACCCCGACGCCGAACCCAAGCACGCCGGCATCTCCTACCTCATCGTCGACATGAGTTCCCCCGGAATCACCGTCCGTCCACTCGTCCAGATGACAGGCGATGCCGAATTCTGCGAGGTCTTCTTCGATAACGTCGAAGTCCCGGTCGGCAACCTGGTCGGCAAGGACAACGACGGCTGGCGAATTGCCCTCGACACCCTGTCTCAGGAACGTGGCAACTATGCAATGCGCCGACAGGTGGAGATCGGCTGGGGTGTCGAGAAGACGATCGACGGACTACGAGACACCGCCCCGGAATCGGCGACCAATCGTCGGATCAGCTCCGCCATCGGAGAGTCACACGTGGCGCTGCGGGTGTTGGATGCTCAGATCCGCCGAACTGTGCAACGCCTGATCGACGAAGAGGGACCACATCCGCTCGACTCGATCGACAAGCTCGTCCTCAACGACGCAGAGCAGGTGGTCGGTCGCGCCCTCGCCGATCTTCTCGGACCGTTCCGCCTCGACACCGAATCACAACCTCTCGGGCTGAACGCCGCGCAGTTGCTTCACGATCACTACTTCTCGCGTGCCGCATCGATCTACGGCGGTACGTCACAGATCCAACGCAACATCGTTGCCGAGCGGCTGCTCGGCCTACCCAGGAGCTGATGATGAGTCTCACCGCACCTGACGTGGACCTCGTCACCCCGATCCGCGAATTCTTTGACCGCCGTGTCACATCCGACTACCGTCATGCCCTGCTCAGCGGCGGCGGCTGGGACCCGGATCTGATGGCCGAACTCGACGACCTCGGCTGGTGCGAGCTGACCCGCCCCGAAAACCGCGGTGGTCTAGGATTCGATCTGACCGCGGTCGCCGGTCTGATCGCGCTGGTCGGCGATCGGCTCGTGCCCGGCCCGCTGGTCGAGCAACTGATCCTGCCGGCGTACCTCGACATTCCCGAAGGTTCGCTCGTCGCCTTCGCCGACCCTGCCGTCACCCTCGACTGGGCATCCTCGATCGGTTCCGTGCACATGGAATCGGGGCAGATCCAGGGAACGATCGAACTCGTACGCTTCGGCGCCGAGGCCGACTCGCTGGTACTGGCAGTCGACGGCCCGGACGGACCGGCGCTGCTGCTCCTACCGGGCGGTGACCCGGCGCTGGCGCTCACGCCGATCACCAGTTCTGATCCCACATCGCATTACGTGCGCCTGGAGATCGCACCGCGAACTGTCGCCGACGCCGAGATCCTCGCCACCGGAATCGAAGCGGCCACACTCCTACGACAGATCCGGGCATGGTTCCGGCTTCTCACCGCCTGCGAAATCAGTGGTATCGCCCGCCGTATGCTCGAGAAAACTGTCGAGTACGTCGCGCAGCGCCAGCAATTCGGCAAGCCCGTCGGATCCTTCCAAGCCGTGAAACACATTGCGGCGTCGATGGCACAGGCGGCCATCTCGATGGAGGCGCTCTGCGAGGCAACGGTTTCCGATATTGCCTCTGCTGAGGTTGATTTCGACATCGAGATGGCAACGTGGACGGCCAAGGCCTATGCCGCCGGCGCCGGACGACAGGTGGTCGAGGACGCCTTGCAGTTGCATGGCGGGATCGGCTTCACCACCGAATACGACCTACACTGGTACTACCGTCGCGTCCTCGCCCTGCGGACCTGGTATGGGGACGAGCACGAACTCCACGCACTCATCGGTTCGCGGCGCCTGTCCGACGGAGTCGACCGATGATCACCGCAACTCACACCGATTCCGCGCGCCGCGACCGCTACCTCACCAGCGGCGAGTGGAGCCACAGCACGATCGATTCTGCTTTGGCCGAGTATGCACACCATCACCCCGATCGGCTGGCTGTGGTCGATGGCGATCGTCAGGTCAGTTATGCCGAACTCGACGCCATGATCCGCCGCTTGGCCGGCGTGCTACTCGAGCGTGGGATCCGGCCGGGCGACTCGGTGGTCTGGCAGTTGCCGAACTGGCTTGAAGCGATCGTCGTACATCACGGTGCGCTGCGGATCGGCGCGGTCTCCACCCCGATCATCCCGATCTATCGACATCGCGAAGTGCAGTTCATTCTGAAGCAATCGCGAGCGCGTATCGCGTTTGTGCCCGGCATGTTCCGCACCTTCGATCACCGCGGGATGTTCGACGAGCTGGCGCCCACGCTTCCCGACCTCGAGCATGTGATCACCGTTCGCGGTTCCGACAACGAGTTCGACCACCTCCTCTCGGGCGCAACTCCACTCGACAATCCCGTCGAGCACGCGAGCACCGATATCGCATTGCTTCTGTACACATCCGGAACCACCTCCGATCCGAAGGGTGCTCTACACACCCACGAAAGCCTGGATTACGAGAACCGGAGCATCATCGAACTCTTCGATCTGACCGGCGAGGACATCGTGTACATGCCCTCACCGGTCGGTCACATCACCGGCATTCTGTACGGACTACAGTTGCCGTTCATGCTCGGCAGCCATGTCGTGTTCCAAGATATCTGGGACCCCGGCGCCGGCCTGGAGTTGCTGCAACGCCGACGCTGCACGTTCGTCGTCGGTGCCACACCCTTCTTGCACGGACTGGTACACCACCCGGCTCGCGCCGAGTACGACATCGCCCTGCGGGTTTTTGGTTGCGGTGGCGCCGACGTACCCCCCGAACTGATCCGGCAGGCCGAGGAGCAGCTGGGCTGCACCGCGACCCGCATCTACGGATCGACCGAATTCCCGACTCTGTCCGGCGGAAACGCGAGCGATCCGCTGGACAAGCGCGCCACCACAGACGGGCGTCCTATCGGGTCCGCAGAAGCGAGGACTGTCGATGAGCACGACACTCCGGTCCCCCCGGGCGCGGTCGGCGACCTGCAGGTTCGCGGCCCTGACCTGTTCACCGGATACCTCGATTCGAGACTCAATGCGGATGCCTTCGCCTCGGAGGGCTGGTTTCGGACCGGTGATCTGGCGGTGATCGACGAGGACGGGTACATCCAGATCACCGGTCGGCGCAAGGACATCATCGTCCGGGGCGGGGAGAACATTTCCGCCAAGGAGATCGAAGACCTGCTCTTCGAATATCCCGGTATTGCCGATATCGCGGTGATCGGCATGCCCGACCCGATCATGGTCGAACGCATCTGCGCCTATGTGGTACCGAGCGACCAGGCGCATCCACCTGCGCTGGACGAGCTCACGTCGTTCCTGCGCGAACATCGGATGGCTACCCAGAAGCTACCCGAACGGCTCGAAGTCGTCGAACAACTACCGCGGACGGCGACAGGCAAGATCCAAAAGTTCGTCCTGCGTGACCGAATCCGAGACGTTCTGACCTCCGACAACGCTGTCTGATCGCACTCCCCCATCTCCCTCATACCCCTTCCGGAAGGAAATCGCGTGAACACCACACTCCTCGAGGAGCTCGACGTCCTCGTCATCGGCGGCGGCTTCTCCGGCGTCTACCAGCTCGACCGGCTGCGCATCCTCGGCTACAACGTCAAGATCTACGAAGCCGGCACCGGACTCGGCGGCGTCTGGCATTGGAATTCCTATCCAGGTGCACGCGTCGATACCTGGGCGCCGGTCTACCAGTTCTCGCGTGAAGAGCTCTGGCGCGACTGGAACTGGAGCGAGATGTATCCCGGTCGTGACGAGCTGGTTCGCTACTTCGAATACGTCGACGAGAAGCTCGACCTGAGCAAAGACGTCCGCTACGAGACCCGTGTCCTGGCAGGCCGATTCGATGAAGAAACACATACGTGGACATTGGTCTCCCGCAACGAGCGCACCGGTGAGGAATTCACCACCCAGGCGCGGTTCGTGATCATGTGTCTCGGTGCCGGCTCCAAGCCCCTCTTCCCCAACATCCCTGGCCTCGAGAAGTTCGGGGGCGACTGCTTCCACACAGCACGCTGGCCACAGGAGGGCTACGACCTTGCGGGCAAGCGGGTCGCCGTCATCGGCACCGGAGCCAGCGGCATCCAGGTAATCCAGGAGGCCTCGAAGGTCGCAGATCATCTGACGGTGTTTCAGCGCACCCCCAACACCGCGCTTCCGATGAATCAGCGGGCGCTTGGTGAGGCGGACAATGCCGAGATGAAGAAGACCTACCCGGAGCGATTCGCCAATCGCAAGAACACCTGGGCCGGTTTCGATTATGACTTCCTCAAAGAGAACATCCAGGATCTGACCGAGGAACGTCGCAACGAAATACTCGAGGAACTCTGGACCAACGGTGGACTGCAGCCCTGGCTGGGTGGCTTCCTGAATGTCCTGTTCGACAAGGACGACAACGACATCCTGTACGCGTTCTGGCGGGACAAGACACGTCAACGTATCACCAGGCCGGAGCTGGTGGAACTGCTTGCACCGACCGAGCCGATCCATCCGTGGGGCGTCAAGCGTGTCTCCCTGGAGCAGAACTACTTCGAGAGCCTGTGCCGTGACAATGTCGAGCTCGTCGATACCTCTGCCAATCCGATCCGGGAGGTCGCCAGTGACGCCATCGTCACCGCGGACGGTACCCGACACGAAGTCGATGTCATCGTGCTGGCCACCGGCTTCGACTCGGTCACCGGAGGCTTGACTGCCATCGATATTCGCGACACCAGAAATGAGACCTTCGAGGAGGTGTTCCGCGGCGGCAGCCGGACAGCACTGGGCAAGGCGACAGTAGGCTTCCCGAATCTCCTGTACGTATACGGACCCCAGAGCCCGAACGCATTCTGCAATGGTCCGACATGCGCCGAACTTGAAGGCGAACATCTGATCCAGATCGTCGAGCACATGCGGAACAACGGCTACACCCGTATCGAGGCCAAGCCGGAAGCCCAGCAATATTGGGGTGCGCATATCGCAGAGCTGACCTCGGCCACCCTGTTCCCGCTGGCCAAGTCTTGGTACATGGGCGCCAACGTGCCCGGCAAAACCGTCGAAATGCTCATGTATCCCGGCGGTCTTTCGGTATACCTTGAGATCCTCGAGAAGGCTGCTGCCGGTGGATATCAGGAGCAGTTCGAACTCGTCTGATCTCACGTGACCAGCCACCCCGAGCGGAACCCGAGGGTAAACATGCTCATACATGTCGTGACATTCACCTTCAAGCCGTCCATCTCGACCAGTGAAATCGACGAATTCCAAAAGGATTTCAAATCTTTCGTCGTCCAAACTCCGTACGCGCGCAATGTCCGGCACGGTATCGACCTCGGAAAGCGACCGAACAACGCCAGCTACGCACTGGTTGCCCATTTCCAGGACGAAGCCGACTTCCAGCAGTATCTCGACCACCCTCTCCACAAGGAGCTGATCCAGTCCACAATCGTGCCCAAGTGTGAATCCTGGCTCGGGACCCAATTCCTGACAGCCGAGTGCCAATCACCCAGTACCTCAACCCGCACGGACTGAGGAGTTCACGCGATGGCTACCTACCAACCCACAGTATTCTCGACCGGGCATCAGTTTCTCGAGGCACCTCGCTGGCATGACGGAAAATTCTGGGCCAGCGACTTCTTCAGCGAACAGGTGCTCACCTTCGCCGAGGACGGCACCGCAACGCCGATAACCAAAGTGCCCGGACGACCGTCCGGACTCGGTTTCCTACCCGACGGGACCCCCTTGTCGTCTCGCAGAACGAGCGGTCGGTGTATCGCATCACCACCGGCGGCAAGCTCGAGCAGTATGCCGACTTCAGCGCACTGGCCGGAGGGATCGGCAACGACCTGTATGTGTCACCGGCCGGCGACGCTTATGCCGGCAATTTCGGATTCGCGCTCGGTGAAGAGGATCCGAAGCCGACTCACCTCGTCCACATCCGCGCCGACGGCAGCGTCCCACAGGGTCCTGGGGATCTGATCTTCCCCAACGGCTGCGCACGTACCCCCCACGGCACCCTGCTGGTCGCGGAAACCTTCCCGCACCGCATCAGCGCGTTCGACATGGCGGAAGATGGCGGTCTGACCAACCACCGAGTATGGGCGCAGCTCGACGAATCGTTTCATCCCGATGGCATCGCCCTGGATAGTGACGGCGGCCTCTGGTTCGGGAACGCGTTGACCCTCGGCGCCGACAGTGGCTTCTATCGGGTCGTCGAAGGCGGCCAGATCACCGATAAGGTCGAGATCACCGACACATGGGCAGTGGCGTGCGCATTCGGCGGAGAGAACCTCGACACCCTCTACCTCTGCTACAACACAACAACGCTCGAAGAGTTTCACGAAGGACGCTCGACCGCTCATGTGGCCGTCGCGCAAGTCGGGCGCACCGGAGTTCCGGCGTCCATCTGAAAGTGAGGACACAGGCGTGAACACCACGATCGTCACAGAAGGCCGCGGCGGAATCGGGCTCGCGACAGCGCGTACCCTTCTGAGGATTGCCCGAAGCGCCAGGTCGTCCTGGTGGACCTCGACGCTGGCGAGGCCCCCGGCCTTCACTGATCGAGTACATCTCATCGCCTGCGACGTCACCGATCCGGCATCAGCGAAGGACGCACGGGCGCAGATCGAATAGGCGGCCCCACCGGTGGTCGGTCTGGTGAACTGCGCCGGTACCGTCATGAACGAAGCCACCGCCGACATCGCGCTGGCCGACTTCACTCGACTCCACGCAGTTCACATCCACGGCACCTTGCTGTGGTCACAAGCGCTGGTTCGCTCACTCGACGGGCGGCCAGAAGCAATCGTGAACGTGGGATCGATCGCCGGCCAGTTCGGTCACCCACGGCGCATCGCCTACTCGTCAGCCAAGGCTGCGGTCCACTCGATGACCAAGACAATGGCCGTGGAGTGGGCTGCCCAAGGCGTCCGAGTTAATGCGCCGGGTGGCCCGGGGGAATCTCACCCCCGGTCTCCCACAGAACCGTGCTTAAATTTAGGACTGTATTCCGATGGCCGGCCCAAATCGCCGCCCGTGGCGGGGCCACATGACGTCAGCTCAGCATCACTACGCAGGGCGTTCGCGCGGGGACCGGAGTTCGAGTCAACGACCAGGTAGTCGCAACGTCGAACTGGCGTTGCACGTGCCCGTGATCGGCGCCGCGGTTGCCCCGTTCATGGCTGGGCCCGACACAGACACCGACGCCGTTCGTGCCGCTGACTCGCTGGCCTATCTCCCCAGTGATCCCTCGGCCGCTGCCGAGGAGATCCAGCGGCGACACGAGGAAATCGGCTTCTCGTACTTCGTGCTCGGAGCGGACGTCGCCGGCGCTCTGGCTCCCGTCGTCGCCGACCTGGCCGGACGGTAGCCCAACACCCTGCCGGCGTGGCCCTCCTCCGCCCTTACCCGGCGCCCACGCTCGGCCGGGTCCCGACCGTCTCAGTTGCCGATCATCATCCGGCCTGCACTCGTCTCACCTGGGTAGCCACGAATGCGAATCCCTCTACCGGACCGGTCGGCTTCTGCCACTCGAAGTCGATCTCTTGACCAGGGTCGAGCTTTCTGAAGCCAGCGATGTCGAGCTCGCTGAAGTGCACCCAGCAGCCCCCTGGGGTTTGGGCACAGTCGATGGCGCCCCACCCGTCTTCACGGTTCCAGGACCGGACAACGCCACGTGAAGTCATCTCCCGATGATGCCGGAAGTTCGAGCAGGTCAGCGAGACAAGGGCACCGTCTGCCTGCTACCAGTCGAATACCAGCAGCGGTTTGCCCCCGTGTGCGGGAGCTTCGGCCAAATAGACGG
>NZ_JARJBD010000008.1:0-195013 GCF_029269925.1 Rhodococcus sp. T2V | reverse complement strand
TGCACTGCTACCGGCAGACCCGCCGCGGCGAGGCGATCGAGGTATGGGCACCGGCGACCGCCTTCGTCGCCGGCGAGGACGACACCTTTGCCGGCCCGCTCCACCAACTCGGCGTCGTCGAGTACGACTGCACCGACGGCGCCGTCCGGGCCGGCTACCGGTCGGTGCCCGGCCTCGACGACGTTCACGTCACCGCCGTTCCCGAGGTGGTCGAGGCGATCGAGGTGCTCGCGGACAGCCCCGTCGGCTGAGATCCGGATCCACCACTCGCCGTCCCGGCGGTGAAGCCGACACGTCTCAGCTCGCCGCGTTCCAGGCGGCCGCCGCGGCGAGCAGTGCCCGGACCCCGGTCGCGAGGGTCGGATCGATCACCGGGGCGAACTGCGGCGAGTGGTTGGTCGGCACTCCCTCGGGCAGTGCCAGGAATGCCGTGGCGGTGAGGTCCAGGTGGGCGAACGCCGCGGGGTCGGCGCCGCCGAAATGCCAGAAGACGGAGGGACATCCGGCGGCGGCGGCGAACACACCGAAGTCTTCGCTGCCGGCGAGTGGACGTGGCATCGGCAGCATCCGGTCCGAACCGAAGGCGTCGGTGAGTGCCGCGACGACCCGCTCGGTGGCGGCCTCGTCGTTGACCGTCAGCGGAAAGTCGTTGAGGGGGCTGAATTCCGGGTCCTTCGGCGCCCCGGATGCGGCGGCCTCGGCGTCGACGACGCGGCGGATCGCGGGCAGCACCCGGTCACGCACCTGCGGGTCGAACGTGCGGACGTTGACCTTGAGTTCCGCTTCGTCGGGGATGATGTTCTCCTTGTGGCCGCTGTGGAACGAGCCCACGGTGATCACCGCCGAATCACCGGCGGCGACCTCACGCGACACGACCGCCTGGAGTCTCCCCACCACGGCCGAGCCCATGACGATGGGATCGACGGTGTGCTCCGGCGCGGAACCGTGCCCGCCGCGCCCGAAGAGCCGGATCCGGAAACTGTCGGCGGCCGCCATCAATGTTCCGGGGCGGGTGACGATCCTGCCGGCGGGGAACGGTCCGACGTGCTGGCCCAGGCACACGTCCGGCCGGGGGAAGCGCTCGACGAAATTGTCGTCGACCATCGCCCGGGCACCCTGTGCGGTCTCCTCGCCGGGTTGGAAGACCACAACGAGGGTGCCGCGCCACAGGGAATGGTCCGCGGCGTACAGCGCGGCGGCGCCGAGCAGGCAGGTGACGTGCACGTCGTGACCGCACGCGTGCATGACCGGCACTGTCACCCCGTCGGGATCGATCCCGGTGTCGGTGGAGGCGTAGTCGAGTCCGGTGTCCTCGCGGACCGGCAGTCCGTCCATGTCGGCGCGCAGCAGCACCACGGGACCGTCGCCGTTGTGGAGCACACCGACGACGCCGGTCCGGCCGACGCCCTCGGTGACGTCCCAGCCCTGTGCGCGCAGCACCGCCGCGACGATGTCCGCGGTCCTGGTCTCCTGCATGGACAATTCGGGGTGGGCGTGCAGATCGCGGTAGAGGTCGGCGAGCGCGGGCAGTAGTACCGCCAGGCCGGCCTGGGCGGGAGTACCGGGAGGCAGAACGACGGTCTGGGAGAACTCGGTCATCGTGGTGTCCTTACGTTGTCGTGGCTGGGTGAGTTCGGGCGTTGTGGCTCGCGGGGCGAAATGGCCGCACTGAAAGCGTGGGGACGCTGCGGTGTTCCCAGCGCGAACGCGCCCGCGAGGACGGCGCCGACGACGAGGAAGGCGAACGCGGCGGTGTAGGAATAGCGATCGACCAACGCGCCCATCACCATCGGGGTGATGAACCCGGCGGCCTGGCCGCCGAAGTTGATCATTCCCGACCCGGTGCCGACCAGTCCGGCCGGCAGCGTGCGCATGGGTATCGCGAAGATCGGCATGTAGCACAGCGTGGCGGACGCGGTGGCCAGCGACAGGAGCGCGACGAATTCGGTCAGCGACGTCACCCGGTTCAGGAAGAGGATGCACACCGCGCAGACCGTCATCGCAGGGAACACGATCAGTCGATGCCGGCCGCCGAGACGGTCGATGAGCTTGCCACCGACGATGATCGCGACGCCACCGACCAGGGCGGGGATCGCGGACAGCAACCCGGAATCCGTGAGCGAGATGCCGCGCTCGGTCTGGAGATAGGACGGGATCCAGGAGTTCAGGCCCCACACGATGATGCCGTAGCCGAAGAACATCAGGGTGAACCGCCACATGACCCCCGAGGCGAGAACGGTGCGCAATCCTCCCGGTTGGTCCGGTCGGTCCGCGGTGTCGTCGTCGGAGTGCGGCAACGTGGCGGGCAGCCACAGTTGGATCGCCGCCCAGACCAGAACTCCGAGCCCGGCGACCGCGAAGAACGACATCCGCCAGCCCCACAGCGCGATGATCGGCGCCGCGATGAGTGGGGCGAGCACCGCGCCGAAGGCGTTGGAACTCTGCGCCCACCCGGTCGCCGTCATGCGCTGTCCCGGCGCGGTGCGCTCGGCGACCGCCTTCATGGCCGCCGCGGGGTACACCCCCTGCCCCACCCCGAACACGAACCGAATCGCCAGCAGCACGGCGAACGCCCAGGCAGTGCCGGTCAAGGCGGTGAACAGGGACCAGATCAGCAGCGACCAGGAGACCACCCGTCGGGAACCGAACCTGTCGGCGAGCAGACCGCCGGGGATCTGGCACAGCGCATAGGACAGGAAGAACGCGGAGATGACCATGCCCTGCTGGGTGTGGCCGAGACCGAACTCGGCACCGATCGAAGGCAGCGCGAGGTTGATCGCGAGGCGATCGATGTAGTCGACGACCCACGCGGCGAACAGAAGGATCACCGTGATCCGCGCTGCCCGGTCCAGTGGGGTCCGATCGGCGTTGGCGCGGTGCACTTCTGGTGGATGTTTCACAGTTTCTCCCGGATGACAGGGTCGGCGAATCACCGACACACCAAGTCGACGGCTCGGCACCTCCGACACGGCCGCCGCGCACTGGGTGAAGACTAGGAACCATGAGGGTCGCGAGAACGAAAACGCAGGATTCCGTCACCACACCGCCGGACGCGCCGGAATCCGACAGCCGCCGCGGCCGGGACGCATCCTCGACGGGCGGGCGTCCACCGTTCGACGAGGTGGACCTGGCCCTGATCGACGCCCTCCAGACCAGTCCACGTGCCCCCTGGTCACAGGTCGGCACCGCGCTGGGCATCGGGGCGACCACCGCGGCACGCCGCTGGCACCGCCTGACGGAACTCGGGCTGTCCTGGGTCACCGCGTATCCGGCGCCGTCGGACGATCACTGCGTGGCATACGTGGAAGTCCGCTGCAGTCCCGGCGCGATCGAGCCGCTGATCGACCAGCTCGTCTCCGATCCGCGGGTGTTCAGTCTCGAGCAGGTGGCGGGAGACTTCGACTTGTTCCTCAGCGTCGTGACGCGCGGGCCTGCCGCGCTCGCGCACTTCCTCAGTCACGACCTCGGCGCGCACGACGGCGCACTGTCGGTGAATACCCGGGTGTCGCTGCGCGGGTATCGGGAGGGCAGCAGCTGGCGCGTGCGCGCATTGGACAGGGACCAGCGCGCCCAGCTGGGCCCGCGTCCGGCATGGACGCACCCGGATGCGTCCTCGAGCCCGGACCTCGTCCTGCTCCGAGCGCTGGGCGGCGACGGCCGCCGCAGTTACGCCGAACTCGCCGCCGTCACCGGCATCGCCGAGCCGACCGCGCGACGCCGGTTGCAGCGGATGATCCGCCAGGGCGAGATCCTCTTCCGTTGCGACTTCGCCCAGCAGCTCGCGGGCTGGCGGCTGCTCGCCACCTATCGGATGAATGTGCCTGCCGATCGTCTCGACGACGCCGCCCGCGAGCTCTCCGCCCTCCCCGACGTACGCCTGTGCGCCGCGGTGACCGGCAACTGCAACCTCCTCGTCTCGGTGTGGTCGCGCTCGGCGGAGGAGACCGCCCGGCTCGAGGGTCACTTCGGTGAGCGGATCCCGGGCCTGAGCATCACCGCACGCACCGTGACCCTGCGCACCGTCAAACGCATGGGGCAGCTACTCCACCCGGACGGCACCGCAGCCGAGCACATCCCGCTGGAAATGTAGGGACCACGATGGATTCGGCCGCACCGCCGAGCCCACGACCCGGCAGTGAGAACCCGCGTAACCGCTGCCAACGCCATCCACCGGTCAGCACATGGCAATTCATACGCTGTCGGGCGATGGGTCGGCTGGGTCGAAGTTCATCTCCTCTGGGTGAATCGACCGAGCGCGGTCGTCCGTAGCGTCGTGATTGTTCGCCTGTAGTCGATTCGCGGGACGGAGCGATGTATGCCGGGGATGGATGAGTTCAGCCGTTCGAAGATGACTGCCGATTACGCCCGGTCGGTCGGCGGAACCGCGTATCTGTGGGGTTGGCCGTTGGTGAACCTCCACAACCGGCGAACCCTGATGGCGCAACTGCCGGAGCCGGGTCTGCTGGCAGGCATCGTTCCGGCCGGCCCTCCGGGGACGATCGGGATGCTGCGGGACTACATCCGGCCGGAGGAGCGGGTTGTTGCGTGCCCCAACCAGGACGTCGCGTACGGATTCGGTGTTCTCGATTCCGCTCGCGGGCCGTCGGTGGTTCAGGTTCCCGATTTCGGTGACCGGTTCTGGGTGTACCAGGTCGTCGACCAGCGCACCGACTCGTTTGTCCGGCTCGGCCAGATGTATGGAACGGCGCCCGGCTTCTACCTGCTCGCACCCACCTCGTGGGACGGCGACGTCCCCGACGGCATCACCGACGTGTTCCGGTACGACACCCGCGTCGGCGTCGTGATCCCGCGGGTGTTCATGGACGACACCCCGGAGGATCGGGCTGCGATCGCACCGCTCGTCGATCGCATCAGTGTGTATCCGTTGTCGGAGTTCGACGGCACGGTCAAGGTGAAGGACTGGGCGGAGGTCCCGTCGTTCGGCGGTGGTGATGCCACCGGCGATCAGGGCGAGACCCAGTGGGTCGACCCCGAGAAGTACTTCGAGGTGTTCGGCGAGGTGCTCGACGAGGTGCCTGCGTTGCCCGGTGAGGAGGCGTTGTACGGGTGGTTCCGTTCGGTGCTTGCCGCCGCCGAGAACGACCCGAGTATCGCCGATGCGCTGCGACAGTCGGCGGTGGACACCGACGCCGTCGTCAGCGAGCTGTTCGAGTTCCGCAATATCGGTATTCCGGTCGCGCACAACTGGACCACGCAACGCAACGGTGCCGCGTTCGGCACCGACTATCTGTCGCGCACCGCGATCGGCAAGTCGAACATCTTCGTCAACACACCGAACGAAACCGTGTACTACTACCAGGATCTCGACGGCGCGGGCGAACGCCTCCACGGTTCGCACACCTACACTGTGGCGTTCCCCACCGGTCAGCTGCCGCCGGTGCGCGGGTTCTGGTCATTGACGGTCTACAACAAGCACCACTTCTTCCACGCGAACGACCTCGACCGTTTCTCCCTCGGCACCAAGAACCAGGACCTCACCTACGGAGACGACGGTTCGCTGGCACTGACTGTGGGCGGCGCAGCACCCACCGACCCGGCACTGCTGGCAAACTGGCTGCCGGCACCGGATGACGAGTTCACGATCTACCTGCGCGCGTACTGGCCGGATCAGGCAATTCTCGACGGGGCGTGGGAGCCCCCGGTCGCTACACGGGCACGCTCGCAGGGCTGAAAATACGATTCGCAGACGGTCAGACCTCGCGATTGTCCCTTCGGGCACGGATTTCGTCGTCGGCGAGCAGCGCCGCCTCGAGTAGCGAGGCGCCGGATTCTTGATGCTCGGCGATGAGCCTGTTCCACTGCGCCAGGTCTGCGTGGCTCTGTATCACGAAGCTCTTCGCGGCCGGATTCAGCGCTCCGGGCCGGTGAACGATGCCGAACGGCGTGCGGATCGCCGGCCGTGTCTCCGATACGTGGGCGCCCAACCGGTGTGCTGCCGTGGCCATCCTCAGGGGGAGGAATGCGCTGGCCGAACCGTTGAGGACCAGCGTCATCTGGGCGTGCCGGTTCGGCACCCGGGCGCTGATCCGGGGAACCACCGATTCTCGTCGCAATATCGTTGCGACGATGTCGTTTTCCCGCAGCGCCGAACTGCTCGTCACGAGTGGAATCTGCTCGAGGCGTGCGAGATCGAACGGCGCCGCCTCACTGTCCGCTTGCGTTCCCGGCGGCCTCACCAGGAGCAGCCGCTGGACACCGAGTTGGACGGTTTCGAGATTGTCGGTCGGCACGGGGAAGGTCGTGAATCCCAACTCGCACTGACCGGTGAGCACCTCGTCGCACAGGTCCGCGGCACTCGCGTACTCCGACAGATCGATGCGGATGTCGGGGTGGAGCCGGGTGAACGTCCCGCTCCACGCCGCCACCGCCTCACTCGACATCTCGGGCATCGTTCCGATGGTGATCGACCCGACGTGGAGTTCGCGGGCACCCCGCATGATGTCCTGGGCCGCGAGGAGGTCGTCGAGCACCTTGCGTGCGGGTTCGACAAGCAGCTGCCCGGCCGGGTTGAGGACGAGATTGCGGCCGGTGCGGTGGAACAAGGTCAGCTTCAGCTCCCGTTCGAGCTGACGAATGCCTTGCGACAGCGACGCCTGCGCCACATGGAGGTGTCCGGCCGCCCGGTTGACTCCGCCGTGCTCGACGACGGCGAGGAAATATTCGAGTTGGCGGATGTCCATGTCCCCATCATTCCCCCGACGTGCGGGCGGTACGAGTGCCTTCGTCCTCGCGTCAGACTCGGTACGAGTTCGGCAGCGTGCCGTCAGCCGCCACCTGACGGATCATTGCCTTGGCCAGGTTTCGCTGATGCACCGGCGACGAGCCCTCGTAGATGCGCAGGGCTCGCACGTCACGCCACATCCGCGGGACAGGGTGTGGTCCGACGATCCCTTCTCCGCCGAGCAGTTGGACGCAGCGGTCGGCGACTCGGCTCGCCATCTCGGAGTTGTACAGCTTGGCGGCGGCGATGCGGTGGCGCGGGATCTCGCCGCTGTCGAAGGACCGCGCGCTGTCGACGGTGAGGGCGCGCCCCGCCTCGAGTTCCGCGAAGCTTTCGCCCAGCGTGGCCTGCACCGCACCGAGTTCGGCGAGGGGAGCGCCGAACTGCCTGCGGCCGTTGACATGCGCCACCGTGTCCTCGAGCATGCGGGTCGTCTGCCCGACACAGGTCGCGGCGACGTGCAGGCGCGCATGGTTGATGCCGCGCAGTGCCATCGTCAGGCCCTGGCCCTCGACCCCGCCGAGCAGATTCTCCGCGGGCACCTCCACGCCGTCGAAGTAGATCTCCCCCACCGGCGCTTCCGCGTGCCCGTTCATGATGGTCGGCACGGCCGTCCGCACGCCCGGCGAGGTCGCGTCCACGATGAGTGCCGACACCCCGCCCGCGCCGGGGTCGGATGTGTCGGTGCGGGCGAAGACGATGAACGCGTCGGCCCACGCCGCGTTGGTGATGTACCGCTTGCTACCGGTTAGCACGTAGACGTCACCGCGTCGCTCGGCGGTGGTCCGCAGGTGTGCGGCATCCGACCCGGCCTGGTCCTCGGTGAGCGCGAATGCGGTGACGAGTTCGCCCGCCGCCATGGCCGGCAGCATCCGCCGGCGCTGCTCCTCGGTGCCGTGGTCCAGGATTGCCTGCGAGCACAGGCCGATCACCGTCGAGAAGCGTGACCGGTAGACGCAGGATGCGCGTGTGAACTCGAAGGTGAGTTGCACCTGCTGCTCCATCGTCCACTCGAGGCCGCCGTAGGCGCGCGGGATCGAGATGCCGAACAGTCCGAGGGATGCCATTCGCTGGAGGAGTCGAGCGGGAACCTCGCCGGCCTCGACCATCTCGTTCTCGGCGGGGACGAGTTCGTTCTCGGTGAACTCGGCGATCGCCTTCAGGTAGGTCGGGAAGTCGTAGTCGAAGATGTCCGGGTCGATCATCGGGTAGCCCTTTCCGGGGTGAGTGTGGTGCGGGAGGCGGTGACGACGCCGCTGTCGATCAGCGCGGTGATGTCGCGTTCCGGGAAGTCGAGTTCGCGAAGCACAGAGACGGTGTCCCGCCCGACCGCGGGCGCGGACGTGGACACGGTGCGACGGTGGCCGTCGAGGGTGAAGGCCAGTCCGGGGCTGGTGAACGAAGCCCCGCCGGGACCGGCGACGTCGACGAGGATCTCGGAGGCGAGGACGTCCTTGTCCTCGGCGATCTCGTCGAAGGAGCGGATCGCGCCGCACACGATGTGCGCGGACTGCAACAGGGCGACCGCCTCGTCGCGGGTCATACCCCCCAGCGCCGTGTCGAGGGCGGCCAGCATCTCGGTTCGGTGCGATACCCGCGCAGGATTGTCGACGAACCGCGGGTCGCCGATCATGTCGGGTCTGCCGACGAGATTGCAGAGCGCGGACCACTTTTCGGCGGTGTACGCGGACAGCACGATCATTCCATCGGTTACCCGGATGACATCCGCCGCAGGGGCGGCGTGCGCCTGGCCGTTTCCCTTCCGCCGGGGCGCACGACCGGTGAGCGTGTACTCGCCCCAGGACGCGGCCTGCATCGACAGCACCGCTTCCATCAGCGAGGTCTCCACGTGCGCGCCCCGACCGGTGGACTCCCGCTCGTAGAGCGCCGCGAGAATCCCGGTCGCGAGGGCATTGGCGGCGGTGACATCCGCGGCGGGAAGCCCGAGACGCTGTGGCTCGCCGTCGATCTCGCCGGTGGCGTGCATCAACCCGAACTCCGCTTGGGCCGCGATGTCGAGGCCGGGCCGGTGCCGGGACGGTCCGCGGGATCCGAATCCGGTCACGTTGGCGTAGATCAGGCGCGGATACCGGCTGCGTAGGTCGTCGGGTCCGAGGCCGAGCCGGTCGGCGGAGCCGGTCCGGAAGTTCTGCACCAGGACGTCGGTCTGCGCCAGCAACCGATGCAGAATCGTCTTCGCCTCGGGCCGGGCGAGATCGAGTCCGATGCTGCGCTTGTCACGGTTGTAGGCACGGATCATCGCCTCGCCGAACGTTCCGATACCGCGGGCCTGATCGCCGCGCAGGCTCTCGACCTTGATCACGTCCGCACCGAGATCCGCGAGGGTCTGGGCCGCGCTGGGGCCGGCGATGTACTGGCCGAAGTCGAGGACTCGGATGCCCGAAAGCGGTCCACCCATCACACTCATCGCCCTTCCCTGCTCGCGTACTCGGCCGTCATGCGCTCGAGTTGGGTGCGGGCCTTCTCCGGGTTCAGCATCACGCCACCGACGATGCCGAGGACGCACACCACGGCGCCGACGAACATGAAGCCGGTCGAATATCCGGCCGCCGCGGTGGCCGCGTGTTCCACGATGAGCCCGAGTGCATAGGGTGCGACGATCCCCGCGACGCTGTACGCAGCGATGATGCACCCGAAGAACGCCACCCGCTGGTGTGCGGGGAGAAAGTCCGACGCGCCGGCGAAGGCCACCGAGAAGGCCACACTGTTCACCGCGAACGCGCAGACCACGAACACCAACTGCACCGGTCCGGGCTCGAGTTGGCTGAAGATGATCATCGAGACGCCGCCGAACAGCAGGAACGCGCCCGTGAGGTAGCCGCGTGCCACCCGCGACGAGCGGCCTGCCCGCAGAAACCTGCCCGACAGCATGCCCGCGCTCAGCAGGAACGCGACCGCGACGACGTACGGAATCGTCACCAGCGTTCCCACCGTGCTCGCCGAGTATCCGAGCCCTTCGTTCATGTAGGCGGGCAACCAGGACACCTTCAGCGAAGAGATCAGGTACCCGGCGAACGACAGCAACACCAGTCCCCAGAAGCTTCGCAGCATCAGCAAACGGTGGAAGGGCACCACGATGTCGCCGTTGGGGTCATCGGTCTTCGTGCCGTCGCCGGGCTTCGGCTCGGGCTTGCGGAACGGCAACCGGTCCGAATACCAGAGCCAGCCGATCAGCCACAACACACCGGTCACCACGAGGACGGCGAAGGCGGCGTGCCACGACCACGTCAGGATCACCCACGTCAACGTGGGCGCGGCGATCAGCGGGCCGACCGAGGAACCGGCGTTGACGACGGCGCCGGCCGTCGCGCGCTTGTCCGGGGCGAATCGATCGGCGACGATCGACTGACACAGTGCATGCGCGGGTCCTTCGAAGAACCCCAGCGCAATTCGGCAGGCGATGAGAACTCCGAACGAGGTCGGAATCGTCAGCGGGGCCATACTCACGATCCACGTCACCATCAACAGGGCTGCGCCCCAGGTGTACGAGATCTTCCGCAGAGCGGCGGACAGCGTGGCCGCGCCGATCGCGAAGAGCCAGAAGAAGGCGCTGCTGAGCAACCCGTACTGACCGGCCGTGAGACCGAGATCGTCACGAATCGGCTTGCTGGCCAGGCCCACTGCCGCCTTGTCGGCGAAGTTCAGGGTGAAGAAGAGGAACAGGAAGACGACGATGCCCCAGGCGCGCCGATCGACGGCCCCTCTGGGGCGCTGAGCTGTGCCGCGTTCTCGGGACTGCGTAGTCACCATGACGACCTCCGGGAATGTCTCGGCTGATTGAGGGGCACCACCGGTAGTGACTGGAACCACAGGGTGCATGCCCTCATCAGATCGGTTCGCCCGGTGCCGATCAACCAGCAGAACGCGGTCGGACCGTACGGATTTGCCTATATCTGCAGGTCACGGTCGCGCCCCTCCGGGTGGCGGCGCGTCCGGCGACTGTGATTCTTCGGTGTCGAGGAGTTCCGCCGGCGCCGCGAGAGCAGGTAACGCGGCGCCGTTCGGTGCTTCCGCGCCAATTCGACGATCCGCAAACCTGATTCGGAGGAGAGCGGAATTCCCCGACTGGCGTCCCTCCGTTAACCTACCTCCGTTACAGAACTATCAAGGTGTCAGAACCATCATTTCTTCGACACCGACCCCAACCTGCAGGGAACACTCATGAACAGTGACGCAGACCTTCCCCGACGCCGTCCGGTCGCCGTCTACTCCGTGGGCGAGGAACCGGATGTCCGCTTCTCGCTGGCCAACGAACGCACCGCACTGGCCTGGGTTCGCACTGCCCTGGCACTGGTTGCCGGCGGCGTCACCCTCACCACCTTGGCCGGCGTGACCGGCGCCGACCTGGTCGTCCATCTGGTCGCGATCGTCGCGTGCGGCACCGGCGGGGCTCTCGCGGCCGTCGCCCTGTGGTCGTGGAAGCGCAACGAGCGTGCCCTGCGACTGCAGCAGCCCCTCCCCGCACCGATCCCCCTCGCGTGGCTGGCAGGGGGACTGATCGTCCTGTCGATCGGATTGGCAGTGTTCGCCGTCGTCACCACCGTCAACTCGCGATGACACCCGACCCGGGTCTCCAACCACAGCGCACCGCGCTCGCGTGGCAGCGCACCGGCCTGTCGGTGCTCGCGACGTCCGCGGCAATCGGGTTCGCGGCCTACCGCCTGGGCGCACCGATGCTCGCGCTCGGCGCCGTCGTCAACAGCACGATCGTCGGCTATCTCGGCATCCGTCATTTCCCGAAGGGCACCGCACGGAAGACCTCGACAAACGACATCTGGCCCACGCTGCTGCGCACCGCGTCGGTCGTGTCGTTCACAGCCCTCCTCGCGGCCGGGGTGTCCGTCGCCGGAATGCTGCACGCGTAGCCACACGCGGGTTCAACCCGCGTCCGGCCTCCTCGTCCGCAGCAGGCCGCTAGCTTTGCTTCATGGACCTGCGTCAGATGGAGTATTTCCTCGCCGTGGTCGATCACGGCGGCGTCAACCGCGCGGCGGCGGCTCTACGGGTTGCACAGCCGTCGCTGTCCCAGGCGGTGCGCAGACTCGAGAAGGATCTGGGCACCGAACTGTTCCACCGAGTGGGGCGCGGCCTCGTCCTCGCTCCGGCCGGGGAGGCGCTGATCGGGCCGGCGCGCATGATCCTGCGGGAGACGGAGGCCGCGGAGAACGCCGTACGAAGCGTCGGGCAGGTGCGCGGCGGACGGGTCGACATCGCCACCCTGTCGGACATGTCGATGGACCCGCTGTCGGTGTGGGTGGCGAGGTTTCGGACACGTTTCCCGGACGTACGGTTCCACATCGAGGAGCGCGACGATGCTTCAGACGTAGTCACCCTCGTCCGATCCGGCTCCTGCGAGGTCGGGTTCCTCGCATCGCCACCACCGGGCGAGGATCTGATCAGCGAGCATCTGGTCGAGCAGAAGTTCGTCCTGGTCTGCCCACCCGGAACGGAGGCGTACTGGCCGGATCTCGTTCCGATCGAGTCCCTGTCCCAGGTTCCCTTCGTGATGGGTGAACACGGCACCGCGACCCGCGATTACATCGAGAAGTCACTGCGCGCGCACGGGGTCGAACCGCGCATCGTGGTGGAAGTACCCCAGCGCGGGGCCGTCCTGCCGATCGTGCTGGCCGGGGGCGGAGCGGCCATCGTCCCACTGCGGATCGGCCTCGACGCGCGGCATCGCGGCGGGGTCGTGCGCGAACTGGTGCCGGGGCTCGCCCGCCCCCTCGAAGTGGTGTACCGGGAGGGCCGGATCACCCCTGCGACCACCGAGTTCTTGAATTACTCCAAGCGGTCCCTCCGGGCCTGGGTCCGTGCCATTGCCGGCCACCGGAGTGAGGGTCACCCGTTGGTGGAAGCGGCCGCGATGGCGGCGCTGTCGGCGGATCACCGCGTGCGCGATCGCAGCCGCGTCGACACCGAGGTCCGCCCGAACCTATAGGCGATCGCACTCAATTCGGGTGATTTCCGGACTTTGACGTAGTCATTCGTCGCACCTTCAATGGAAGTGCGCCACCTCACAGGCGCCACCCATTCGAGGAGGACTTCATGACCGGTCGTGTCCACGTCACCGTCGACAACGCCGTCGCACAAGTGGTGATCGACAACCCCGGTCGGCGCAACGCGTTGTCCCACACCGTCTTCGACGAGCTCGGCTCGGCGATCACCGACCTGTCCTGCGCGCCCGACGTACGCGTGGTGATCCTGGCGGGGAAAGGCACGGACTTCAGTGTCGGCGCCGATCTGGCCGCGCCCCCCGGTTCCCGCACGTTGCGCGGCGATTCGATCGCTGCCGACACCGCGCGACTGCGGCAGGTCAGTTCCACCCTGCACCGGTTCCACCATCTTCCGCAGGTCACCATCGCGGCGATCGACGGCGCCTGCGCCGGAGCAGGGTTGTCGCTTGCGGCCGCCGCCGACTTCCGGATCGCCTCCGACCGTGCCGTTTTCAACACGGCCTTCGTGAACGCCGCCCTCTCCGGTGATCTCGGTGGGGTCTGGCTGATCACCAAGCTGCTCGGCGGTGCCAAGGCCCGCGAATTATTCTTGACGCCAGGCAAACTCACGGCGCAGGCCGCGCTGGATCTCGGGTTGGTCACCACGGTGACCGGCACGGCGTCGCTGCACGCGGACACCCTGGACCTGGCCCACCGGCTCGCGTCGTCGGCTCCCCTCGCTGTGCGTGCGATGAAGCAGAACCTGCTCCAGGCGTCCACCACATCGCTGAGCGACTATCTGCTGGCCGAGGTGGACCGAATGGTGCAGTGCTTCCACTCCGGCGACGCGCACGAGGCCGCCGACGCGTTTCTGAACAAACGCGTGCCGTCGTTCACCGGCCGCTGAGCCGACGCCACCCCGCCCTGTCCACCTCGCCCGTTCGGAGCCCGCCCATGTCTGAAATACTCACGCGGAACACCGCGGCCGTCGCACCGCCGTCACGGTCGCGCGTGTGGACCGTCACCGCGCTGCTGTTTGCGTTCCTGGTACTCAACTTCGCCGACAAGGCCGTGCTCGGCTTCGCGGGCCTCCACATCCAGAGGGATCTGGGCATCACCCCGCAGCAGTTCGGACTCGTCCAGAGCGCCTTCTTCTGGCTGTTCGCCGTCGGCGCGATCGTACTCGGTGCCCTGTCCTCACGTATCGGGGTGCGCTGGCTGCTGGCAGTGCTGATGCTGATCTGGATCGTGACGATGGTGCCCCTGCTCGGCCCGGTCAGCTTCGGCGTCCTGCTCGCCTGCCGGATCGTCCTCGGCTTCGCCGAGGGCCCGGCGTACGCGCTGGCCACGCACTCGGTGCACTCCTGGTTTTCACCGGAGAAGCGGGCCCTGCCGGGTGGGATCGTGACCGCGGGCGCCTCGGTGGGGCCGCTCCTCGCGGCGCCGGTCCTCACCTGGGTGATCGTCACCTGGTCGTGGCACGCCGCCTTCGGCGTTCTCATCGTCCTGGGCGGCGCCTGGGCCGTGGTCTGGTTGATCTTCGGCAAGAATGCACCCTCGTACACCGCCGCAGCCGACGGCACCGTGGAACTGGCCGACGCGTCGTATCGAACGTTGCTGACCACGGGAACCGTCGTCGGCATTGCTCTCCTGACCTTCTTCTCGTACTGGTCGACGACGTTGAAGGTGGCCTGGCTCCCCGTCTACCTTTCCGACGGATTGGGATACGACACGATCACGGCAGGCCGGCTGATCATGCTGCCGTACGCTTTTGCCGCTGCAGGCGCGATCGGCGCCGGTTTTCTCTCGAACCGGCTCACCGTTCGGGGTGTGTCCCGGAGGGTCTCCCGGGGATTCCTGGCGGGCGGGTTGATCGTCGCGGCCGGCGTCTCGATGATCGCATTCACGCTGTTGTCCGCGGGCCTGCCGCAGATGGTGTTCATCACGCTTGCGTTCTCCCTCAACACCGCCGCCTACGCGGTTGCCTTCACCGCGATCGCCGACATCGTCCACCCGAGCAAGCGCGGACCGATCCTCGGATTCCTGGTGGCGTTCTACAGCATGGCCGGCGTGCTCGCGCCCCTGGTACTCGGCTATTTCGTCGGCAACGCCTCCGACAAGGTCACCGGCTACGGCCACGGCTTCGCACTGACCGGAATCCTCATGACCCTCGGCGGCGCCGCCGCCACCTTCCTGGTGCGTCCCGAACACGACGCCGCCAAGCTCAGCGCTCGTACAAAGGAGAATGCAGCATGACCGGGCCGTTGGACGGAGTTCGCGTCGTCGATTTCGGACAGTTCATCGCCGCCCCGGCGGCCACCCAGATTCTGGTGGACCTCGGCGCCGACGTGATCAAAGTCGAACCGGTGCACGGCGAATCGTCGCGACTGATCGGCACCTACGGCGAGGCGATCCTGCGGAACTACAACCGCAACAAACGCTGCATCGCCCTCGACCTGAAAGACGATCGCGGACAGCAGGTCGCCCGGGATCTGATCGCGTCGGCCGACATCGTCGTGCAGAACCTGCGCCCCGGAGTGATGGAATCGTTCGGACTGGGAGCCGAGGACGTCCGCACCGCGCATCCGGGCATCATCTACGCCACCGTGAGCGGATTCGGCTTGCAGGGACCATCGAAGTACCGTCCGGGACTCGACATCGCCGCGCAGGCCGAGAGCGGCATCATGTGGGTCACCGGCGAGGCGGACGGAGAACCGCAGCGAGTCGGCTTCCCCGCCGTCGACGCCGCTGCCGGGCACGTGTTCGCCCAGGCCATCCTCGGCGCGTACATCCGACGCCTCCGCACGGGTGACGGCGACACCGTGGAGACCTCTCTCCTCGAGGTCGCGGTGCACCTGCAGGGACCGAACTGGGGCGAGTACCTGCTCACCGGCAACGAACCGATGCGCAAGGGCAACGGACAGCCCACCGTGGCGCCCGCCGCGGACGTGATGCCCACCCGGGACGGTGCCATCGTCGTATCCGCCTATTCGGTGGTACATTTCGCCCGGCTCTGCACCCTGCTCGGCCGGCCCGAACTCGCCTCCGACCCTCGATTCGCCACCAACGACAGCCGGGTCCACCACCGCCCGGCGCTCCTGACCGAATTGCGAGCCGCTTTCGCCGAGATGACCAGCGACGAAGCGATGGCACTGCTGACCCCGAACGGGGTGGTCGCGGGCAGGATCAGCTCCTACGGCGAGGTCCGCAAGAACCCGGACGTCGAGGCAACCGGCATCTTCATCGACGTCATCGACCCGGACGGCGTCGAGCACACCACGCTCGGCTCGCCCTGGCACCTCGGCAGCGTCCCCCGATTCTCGACCGCAGGCGCTCCCGCGCTGGGCCAGCACACCACCGAGGTGCTCACCGAATTCGGCTACGCCACCTCCATCATCGACGCCCTCACCGACGCGGGCGTCGTCCACTGCCGATAGAACACGACAACTCGCGGGACGCCTGGACGCGCGTCCGCTCGATCACTGCAAAGGATTGGTACAACCATGCAACGCACCATCTTCGACTCCGACCACGACGCGTTCCGGGATACGGTGAGGCAGTTCGTCGGCAAGGAGGTCGTGCCCCACATCGGGGAGTGGGAGGCCGCGGGACTCGTCCCCCGCGAGCTGTTCGCCAAGACGGCGGAAATCGGGATCAACGGTCTCCAGGTGCCCGAAGAGTTCGGCGGCGGCGGAATCGACAGCTTCCTGTTCAACGCGATCGTCATCGAGGAAATCGGATATGCCGCAGCCACACTCGGCGGGCTGCAGGTCCATCTCAGCACCGTGCTTCCGTACTTCTTCGAATACGCCGACGCCGATCAGAAGTCGAGGTGGTTCCCGGGATTCGCGGACGGCACCCTGGTGTCGTCGATCGCGATGACGGAACCCGGTACCGGATCGGATCTGGCCGGGATGGCAACCAGCGCCGTGCGGGACGGTGACGACTGGATCCTCAACGGAGCCAAGACGTTCATCACCGGCGGTATCAACGCCGACCTGATCATCGTCGTGGCCCGCACGAACCGCGACGTCACCAACCGGCGTGACGGGCTGTCGCTGCTCGTGGTCGAGGCCGGCATGAACGGTTTCACCCGCGGCCGCAATCTCGACAAGCTCGGCCTCAAAGCCCAGGACACGGCCGAACTGCTGTTCGACAACGTCCGGGTTCCTGCCCGCAACCTGCTGGGCGAGGAAGGCGCCGCCTTCTCGATGCTCGCCCGCAACCTGCCCCAGGAGCGGCTGACGATCGCCGTGAACGCGCAGGCCACGGCGACAGCTGCGCTGAACCTCGGCTCCGACTACGTCAAGGACCGCAAGGTCTTCGGGCAACGGGTCGCCGACTTCCAGAACACCAAATTCGTCCTCGCCGACTGCGCGACCGAACTCGAAGCCGGGCAGGCCCTCGTCGACCGAGCGCTCGTCGCCCTCGACGACGGCACCCTGTCGGTGGCCGACGCTGCGAAGGTGAAACTGTTCTGTACGGAGATGCAGGCCCGGGTGATCGATCGCTGCCTGCAACTGCACGGCGGATACGGCTACATTCGCGAGTATCCGATCACCCGGCTCTACGCCGACGCCCGGGTAACCCGAATCTTCGGTGGTACCAGCGAAGTGATGAAGAGCGTCATCTCCCGATCCCTGGGCCTGTGACCGTGGACATCAAGGGAATCAATGCGGTCGTCACCGGCGGAGCCTCCGGTCTCGGACTGGCCACAGCCACCCGCTTGATCGAGGGCGGCGCCACCGTCACACTGGTCGATCTGCCCACCTCGGACGGTGCGGTCCGCGCCGAAGAACTCGGCCCCGGTGCCCGATTTTTCGCGGCCGATGTCACAGACGCCGACACTGTGTCCGCGGCCTTCGCCGCCGCCGCCGAGCAGGGTCCGTTGCGTGCCGTGGTCCACTGCGCCGGGCGTGGCCGTCCCATGCGGGTGCTCGACAAGTCGGGTACTGCCGCCGAGCTCGAGCCGTTCGAATCGGTGATCCGGCTGAACGTGATCGGCAGTTTCAACGTACTGCGGTTCGCCGCACAGGCCATGGCCGGCAACGAGCCTCTCGACGGTGACCGCGGCGTATGCGTACTCACCGCATCCGTCGCCGCGTTCGAGGGGCAGATCGGCCAGATCAACTACGCCGCAGCCAAGGCCGCCGTCGTGGGGATGACCTTGCCCGCGGCACGGGACCTCGCCGGCGTGGGAATTCGGATCTGCACCATCGCTCCCGGCACGTTCGACACTCCCCTGCTGGCGAGGGCACGCGACGATGTCCGGGCATCGCTCGCGGCCTCCGTGCCGCATCCGCGCCGGCTGGGCGACCCGTCCGAGTTCGCCGCTCTGGCCGTGCACATCGTCGAGAACGGCATGCTCAACGGAGAAACCATTCGCCTCGACGGCGCCATCCGAATGGCGCCGCGATGAGCACCGGTCCGGCGAGACCGACCATCCACCGACCATCCAGTAAGGGCAATTGTCATGCGTGACGCAGTCATAGTCGAAGCCGTACGCACACCCGTCGGACGCCGCAACGGCGCCTTGAAGGACATCCATCCCGTGGACCTGTCCGCGGTGGTGCTCACCGCGCTGGCCGAACGCACCGGGCTCGACGTCGCTGCCGTCGACGACGTCGTGTGGGGATGTGTGGGCCAGGTCGGAGAACAATCGGCGAACATCGCCCGCAGCGCGGTCCTTGCCGCCGGCTGGCCGGAACACGTTCCCGGCACCACCGTCGACCGTCAGTGCGGCTCGAGCCAGCAGGCGATCCACTTCGCGGCCGCCTCGGTCATCGCAGGCCACGCCGATGTGGTCGTCGCAGGTGGCGTCGAATCGATGTCCCGGGTGCCGATGGGCTCGGCCCGGATGGCCGGACCGGGTGTCCCGTTCGGCCCCGCGGTGTCCCGTCGTTACGACAACGTCGATTTCAATCAGGGCACGGGCGCCGAAATCCTGGCGAAGCGGTTCGACCTCAGCCGCACGCGACTCGACGAGTACAGCCTCGAATCACACCGTCGCGCAGGGCAGGCCGTCGACGACGGCCGATTCGTCAAACAGATCACCCCGGTCGGGCTGCCCGACGGCACCACCCTCACGGTCGACGAGGGCATCCGGCGGGACTCCACCCTCGACGCACTCGGCTCCCTCGCACCCGCCTTCGCGACCGACGGCCGCATCACGGCAGGCAACGCTTCCCAGATTTCCGACGGAGCCGCCGCACTGCTGGTCACCACGAGCGAGCGAGCACGACAACTCGGTTTGACTCCCCTCGCACGCGTGCACACCGCCACCGCTGTCGGCGACGACCCGATCACCATGCTTGCCGGCCCCATCCCGGCAACGCGGAGGGTGCTCGAGATGGCAGGACTGGATCTCGACGACATCGACGCGTTCGAGGTCAACGAGGCATTCGCCAGCGTGGTCGAGGCCTGGCTCGCCGCGACCGGCGCGCGCCGCGAACGGGTCAACCCCCTGGGCGGCGCCATCGCCCTCGGGCATCCCCTCGGCGGTTCCGGTGCCCGGCTTGCCACCACCCTCGTGCACCACCTGCACGCCGAGGGCCTGCGGTACGGGCTGCACACCATGTGCGAGGCCGGTGGCATGGCCAATGCCACCATCTTCGAGTCTCTCCCGGCGTAACCGGCAACGCACCGCATCCGGGGCGGCGCCGTCGTCGACGGCACGGCGTCGCCCCGCGTTTCCCGACACTCGAGGAGAATTCTCTGTGACCTTGCCTCCGATTCTGCAAGACCGGCTCCGCCTGCCCGTGGTGGCGTCGCCGATGTTCATCGTCTCCGGTCCCGACCTGGTGATCGCCCAATCCACCTCCGGCGTCGTCGGATCCTTCCCCTCCCTTAACGCCCGACCCCAGCCCGTGCTGCGCGAATGGCTCACCCGCATCACCGAAGCACTCGCCAAACACGACGCCAACAACCCCGAAACACCCTCGGCCCCGTACGCGGTCAACCTCATCGTCCACAAGAGCAACGACCGCCTCGACGAAGACCTCGCCACCATCGCCGAATTCGAAGTCCCCATCGTCATCACCTCCCTCGGCGCCCGCGCCGACGTCAACGACGCCATCCACAGCTACGGCGGCATCGTCCTCCACGACGTCATCAACAACACGTTCGCCAAGAAGGCCGTGGAGAAGGGCGCCGACGGCCTCATCGCCGTCGCCGCCGGCGCCGGCGGACACGCGGGAACGCTGTCACCGTTCGCGCTGATCCAGGAGATCCGCGAATGGTTCGACGGACCGCTCCTGCTGTCGGGCTCCATCGCCCACGGCCGCTCGGTCCTCGCCGCCCAGGCCGCCGGCGCCGACCTCGCCTACGTCGGCTCCGCGTTCATCGCCACCGAAGAGGCCAACGCCGATCAGGGCTACAAGCAGATGATCGTCGACTCCACCGCCTCCGACATCGTCTACTCCAACCTGTTCACCGGCGTACACGGCAACTACCTGCGCGGCAGCATCGAAGCCGCCGGACTCGACCCGAACAACCTCGCCGTCTCCGACCCCTCCGCCATGAACTTCGGCGTCGGCGAGGACGCCGACACCGCTACGAAGCCGGAAGCCAAGCCCTGGCGCGACATCTGGGGCGCCGGACAGGGCATCGGCGCCGTCGACGCCGTCGTCCCGGCAGCGCAGATCGTCGAACGCCTCGATCGCGAATACACGGATGCGCACCAAGGCCTCCGCCGCATGTGAAGTCCGGAGAACGCCGCTGCCGTCATCATCGGCTTCTCGCCGCCGGCCGGTTCATCCGCGCCGGGTGAGGCCACGGACGGTCGGTGACCACCACTATCAGAGAAGGGCGAATACGTACCTGCCGTCGCCCGGCGGCGGCTCCGGACAGGAGTGGACGCCGAGATGTTGGTTCCGGATTCGCAACGCCGCACGTCGGCTGAGCTCGATGAGCGTTTCGACATGTTCACCGGTGATCGCGCGGCGAAGCGGTCCGCGTTCTGGGTGATGCTGACCCTGTCGGCACTCATCGCGGTGTCCGGCGTCGTCGCGGACTCCACCGCGACGGTCATCGGTGCCATGATCGTCGCGCCGCTCTCGACGCCGATCCTCGGTGTCGGGTTGGGAATCACCACCGGGCGGGCCTCGCTTATCGGGAGAAGTCTCCTGGTGGTGGTGCTCGGCGCGGTGCTCGTCGTCGCCCTCGGGGCCGGGATCGTCCAGCTGGTGCCCAACACCACCGACGTGCTCACCAACTCGCAGGTGCTCGGGCGGACGTCACCGACAGTGATGGACCTGACCGCCGCGCTCGCCACAGGGCTGGTCGGCGCCATCGCGGCGGCACGCCGGGACGTCGGCGACGTCCTTCCCGGCGTTGCCATCGCGATCTCCCTGGTCCCCCCGCTGGCGGTGGTCGGGGTCTGCCTGGGCTCCGGTGCGCCGGCCCTCGCTGCCGGCGCGGCGGTACTGTTCGCGTCGAACGTCCTGGCGATGATCATCACCGCCAGTGTCGTGTTCGTCGCCGCAGGATATGCGGCCGAGGTCGAGACGACGGCGGGCAGCAGTCGAGGCCGGGCATACACCGTGCTCGCGGCAGCCTTGGTGGCCGTGGCCATCCCGATGGTGGTCAACTCACTGGCGTCGCTGTGGGCCGGGCAGATCGCGACAGCGGCGCAGCACTGGCTCGAGGACGTGCCCGGGGCCCAGGTGACCGACGTGTCCTGGCAGGGTCATACCGCGACCGTCGCCGTCCTCGGCCCGGCCGAGCTTCCCCCGATCAGCACACTCGAGGACTCCGTCGACGCGCTCGTGCCCTGGCACCCCCGCCTCACGGTCGTCCACACCGTGGGTTCGCGGATCTCCGCCGAATAGCGACCTCGCGTCCGCGGCTGGCGGTTCCGGGAGTTGACGGAGTCGATGGTGATTTCGCGGGTGCGGCGCCGATCCACGGAAGAGGTGACGTGCGCGAGATCGGCTGATCGGATGCGGGCGCTACCGATCTCGTCGCACGTCACCCCCGTTGCGACGCCGGACTGCGAAGGAAGATGGTTCACTTCGCCGCCCGGCGGGTCTGTGGTTACTTGCCGAACTCGGCGGATCCCACGGTCCAGGCCCGAGCCTGGTCGCTGAGGGTGAAGCCGAGGCCGGGACGATCGGACAGGTGCATGCGGCCGTCCCGGATCTCGAGGTGTTCGTTGAACAGCGGATCGAGCCAGTCGAAGTGCTCGACCCAGGGCTCGTAGGGGTAGACCGCGGCGAGGTGCAGGTGGATCTCCATCGCGAAGTGCGGCGCGAGCTGCAAGTGCTTCTGCTCGGCGAGGGTGGCCAGCTTCAGGAACTGGGTGATACCACCGATACGCGGTGCATCGGGCTGGATGATGTCGACCGCACCGGCCTCGATCAGGCGCACGTGCTCGCCGACGCTGGCGAGCATCTCACCGGTGGCGATGGACGTGTCGAGGCTGCGTGCGAGGTGCGCATGGCCTTCGGCGTCGTAGGCGTCGAGGGGTTCCTCGATCCAGATCAGGTTGAACTTGTCGAAGATTCGACCCATCCTCATCGCGGTGGGGCGGTCCCACTGCTGGTTCGCGTCCACCATCAGCGGGACCTCGTCGCCGAGGTGTTCGCGGACCTTCTCCAGGCGGGCGATGTCCTGCTTCCAATCGGGCTGGCCGACCTTGATCTTGATGCCGCCGATGCCGCTGGCCAGCGAGGCCGAGGCGTTCTCGAGGACCTGCTCGATCGGAGTATGGAGGAAACCGCCGGACGTGTTGTAGGTCTGCACCGAATCACGATGGGAGCCGAGCAGTTTGGCGATCGGCAGACCGGCGCGCTTGGCCTTGAGGTCCCACAGTGCGATGTCGACGGCGGCGATGGCCTGGGTGGCGACGCCGCTGCGACCGACGGACGCTCCGGCCCAGACCAGTTTGGTCCAGATCTTGGCGATGTCGTTGGGGTCCTCACCGATCAGGACCGGCGCGATCTCCTGCGCGTGGGCGAACTGGGCGGGGCCACCGGCTCGTTTGGAGTAGCTGAATCCGATGCCCTCGTGGCCCTGCTCGGTGCGGATCTCGGCGAACAGGAACGCGACCTCGGTCATCGGCTTCTGCCGGCCCGTGAGCACCTTGGCGTCGCTGATGGGGTTCTTCAAGGGAAGGGTGATCGAGGACAGCTTCACCGACTCGATGCGGTCGAGCGTGGCCGCACCGGCCGCCAGTGCCTTGATCGCGGCGTCGGGTGCTGCCAGCGCGCTGGTCGGGCGGCTCGCGAGGGAATTGGTGGACATCGGTCATTCTCCTTCAGGGTGGCGTCGTTGCCGGGGTGGTGAGCGTTCGGTCAGCTCTGCGTCACGGCGCCGTCGATGCGCCGCCAGATGCCGAGTGGATTGCCGGTGCGCAGTTCGTCGGCGAGGAGTTCCTCGGGAACGTTCTGGTAGGCGACCGGGCGCAGGAAACGTTCGATGGCACGGCTGCCGACGGAGGTCGTCGACGGCGCGGTGGTGGCGGGGAACGGCCCGCCGTGCACGATGGCGTGGCCGACCTCGACACCGGTGGGCCACCCGTTGAACAGCACCCGGCCGGCGATGAGTTCGAGCCGGTCGACCAGGACGCGTGCGTGCGCGTGATCGGTCGGGGCGGCCTGAATCGTGGCGGTCAGCTGCCCCTCCAGGCGGTCGATGATCGCCGTCAGTTGTGCCACGTCCGCGACTCGGACGATCACCGAAGCCGGGCCGAAGACCTCGTCCTGGAGCTGATGGTCGTCGAGGAATTGCTCGCCGGTCGTGACGAACAGTTGCGGCACCCCGGAGCACCCGGCCTGAGCGGGAGCGGTGTCGGCAACGGCCACGGTGTCGATGTTCTCGTTCGCCGTCAGTCGGCGGGCGCCGTCGGCGAACGACGTCGCGATGCCGGAATAGAGCATCGGCGCCGGCGTGGCGGCCCGCACAGCGTCGGAAGCCGCCCGGACGAACCGGTCAGCGCCGGGAGCATCGACCAGGAAGACGAGGCCGGGGCTGGTGCAGAGCTGACCGACACCGGTCGTCATCGACGCGATGAAACCTGAGCCGAGTTCTTCGGCCCGGTCGGCAAGGGCACCGGGCAGGACGAAGACCGGGTTGATGCTCGACATCTCGGCGTATACCGGGATGGGCACCGGGCGCGCCGCCGCGGCTGCGGTGAGGGCGATCCCGGCCTGCTGCGACCCGGTGAATCCCACTGCACGGATGCGCGGGTCGGTGACGAGCGCGATGCCGATGGTCTGACCCGGGCCGAACACGAGGGAGAAGGTGCCCTCGGGCAGGTTGTGAGCGCGGACCGCGTTGCGGATCGCCCGCCCAACCAGTTCCGAGGTGCCGGGGTGCGCCGAGTGCGCCTTGACGATCACCGGCGCCCCGGCGGCGAGCGCGGAGGCAGTGTCGCCGCCGGCGACCGAGAATGCGAGCGGGAAGTTGCTGGCGGCGAACACGGCGACCGGGCCGAGTGGCACCTTGCGCTGACGCAGGTCCGGCTTCGGCAACGGCGTGCGGTCCGGGTTCGGGGTGTCGAGTCGTGCGCCGGTCCAGCTGCCCTCCCGGACCACCGCCGCGAACAACCGAAGCTGGCCGGTGGTGCGGGCGAGTTCACCCTGAACCCGCGCAGCAGGGATACCGGTTTCGGCATGGACCCGGTCGATCAGCACCGAACCCAGGTCGTCGAGTTCGGCCGCGATCGTGTCGAGGAACGCGGCTCGCTGCTCGAAGCTGGTGTGCCGGTAGCTGCCGAAGGCCTCCCAGGCAAGTTCGGCGGCCCTCGCGACAGCCGCCTCGTCGGCCTCGTGGTAGATCGGCTCGAGTGCGGCGCCGGTGACCGGGTCGGTGGCCTGGAACGGGGACCGGGTGCCGGGAATGTCGTCCGCGCCGATGAGAGAGGCTCCGGTGAGTTCGATTGTGTGCGAGGCGGTCACGATCAGCTCACCTTCTTGATCAGGTCGGCGAGTTCGGCGAGTTCGACGTCATCGAGGTCGGTGAGCGGGCTGCGGACGGGGCCGGCGGGCCGGCCGATGACCTTCATGCCGGCCTTGATGATGCTGACCGCGTACCCGGCCTTGCGGTTGCGCAGGTTGCAGTACGGGATCACGAACTCGTTGAGGGCGTTGACGACGAACGCGTTGTCTCCGCTGCGGAGGGCGTTGTAGAAGTCGAGTGCGAACTGCGGGACGAAGTTGTAGATCGCCGACGAATACGTCGTCACACCGAGTGCCAGATACGGCAGAGCGAACATCTCCGCGGTCGGCAACCCGCCGACGTACGTGAGGCGGTCCCCGATGCCCGCGTAGATGCGCGTCATCTGCTCGATGTTGCCGACCCCGTCCTTGAACCCCACCAGATTCGGGCAGCTGTCGACGAGTTCGGCGACAGCCGACTCGGTGTAGACGGCGTTGGCGCGGGAGTAGATGGTGACACCGAGATCGGTGGCGGCGCAGACCTGTTTGACGTGCGCGACCAAACCGTCCTGGCTGGCCTCGGTGAGATACGGGGGAAGCAGCAGGATTCCGTGCGCGCCTGCACGTTCGGCGGACCGGGCCATCTCGACCGCGGTCGCGGTGCCGTAGCCGGCGGGGGCGATCACCGGCAGGCCTTCGGGGGCCTCCCGGACCGCGGCGGTGACGACCTGCTCGACTTCGGCCGGGGTGAGGGAGAAGAACTCGCCGGTGCCGCCGGCCGCGAACAGTCCCGACGCGTCGAACTGGCTGAGCCAGGCGATGTTCTCGCGGTAGGCCGCCTCGTCGAACGACCCGTCTTCGCGTAGGTGCGTGACCGGGAACGACAACAGACCGGAGCCGAGCTTGCGGGCGATCTCCTGGGGTGAGGCGGTGGTCATGGCGTTTGATCTCCTCATCGACAATCGTGCGCTTCCTGTGCACTGATCCACAAGGCTAGGAACTAGGTACTATTCAAGTCCAACACTTCTTAAGAATCATTTGATACAGGAAAGGTATCGGATGTTTTCTCTCAATCAGCTGACGCAATTCGTGGCCGTCGCCGAAGAAATGCACTTCGGGCGGGCCGCGAATCGGCTGCGCATGACACAGCCACCGCTGAGCAGGCAGATCCAGCTCCTCGAGAAGGACCTCGATGTCCTGCTCTTCGACCGCTCGAGCCGGGCGGTCAAACTCACTCCGGCGGGCAAGGCGTTCCTGGCCGATGCCCGCAGGCTCCTGCAACAGTCCGAACGTGTCGCGCTGTCCGTGCGCAAGACGTCCCAGGGCAGGACGGGCATTCTCCGGGTCGGATTCACGGGCGGCAGCGTCTACTCGGGCCTCGAGACCGTGCTGACATCTGCCCAGGCGACCATCGAGGACGTGGAGGTCGAACTGCGGGAGTTGGTGACCATGGATCAGCTCGAGGCGCTGTCGGAGGGCTCGCTGGACCTGGGGCTGGTCCGCCCACCGGTGACGCGGCCCGACCTGGCCTCGCACCCGCTGCTGCGTGAACCGCTCGTCGTCGCCATCCCCATCGAGCACGAGTTGGCCGGCCTGACCAGGCCCGTCGACGTCACCGATCTGCACGGGGTCGAGATAGTGATGTACACGCCCATCGAGTCGCGGTACTTCTTCGAACTGCTGTCGTCGGTGTTTCACGAGGCCTCGGTTGCCCCCGTCGTCGTCCAGTACATGCACCAGTTCCACAGCATGCTCGCCCTGCTCAATCTCGGCTGGGGGCTCGCCCTCGTGCCCGAATCGGCGAGCAAGATGCACTTCGACGGTGTCACATACCGGCCGTTGACCACACCGCGTCCCGCACAGGTCGAGTTGGACCTGGTGTGGCGGATCGACAACGAGAATCCGGCCCTGGCGCGCCTGCTCGCGAAGTTGGTTGCCGAGACGCCCACTGACCAGGCTCCACTAGGCGCCGAGTCTGATACCTAACTTGGATGACTTGATGCGATTTCGGGCTTGGACGCGCATACGTCGGCGTCTGTACATTCGGTTCATTCGCGCATGTGACTCACGACACGGTCCATTCGCCGGCACCATTCTTCACGCCCCTCCGAAGGAGCCCTCAGTCATGACCCTCAGTCGCTCGGTCGACGAGTCGACCATCGCCTCGACCTTGAAGATCGGCAAGGTCCGATACACGATCCTGGCGATGATCTTCGCGGTGACCGTGATCAACTACGCGGACCGCGCGACCATCTCGATTGCCGGCGACTCGATCCAGGACGAATTCGGTATCAGCTCGGTCACCCTCGGGTACATCTTCTCCGCCTTCGGGTGGGCGTACCTGATCGGGCAGATTCCGGGCGGCTGGCTTCTCGACCGCTACGGCGCGAAGAAGGTGTACGGCTGGGCGATCGTGACCTGGTCGACCTTCACCGTCCTGCAAGGCTTCCTCGGCAGCTTCAGCATGGGCACCGCGGTGGGTCTGCTGGTCGGCCTCCGCTTCCTTGTCGGGCTCACCGAATCCCCTGCCTTCCCCGGCAATTCCAAGATCGTCTCCGCCTGGTTCCCGGCCAAGGAGCGCGGGACCGCTGCCTCGATCTTCAACTCCGCCCAGTATTTCTCGACCGTCGTCTTCGCCCCGATCATGGGGTGGCTCGTCACCGCGCTGGGCTGGGAGCACGTATTCACCGTCATCGGTGGCATCGGAATCGCCCTCGGATTGATCTGGACGAAGGTCGTCTACAGCCCCCGCAAGCACCCGCGCCTGAAGAAGCCCGAATTCGAGTACATCGAAGCCGGTGGCGCGCTGGTCGACATGGACCAACCGGGCCAGAAACAGCAGGCCGGATCCGATCAGCTTCGCTACATGAAACTCCTGCTGACGAACCGGATGACGCTCGGCGTGTTCGTCGGTCAGTTCTTCATCACCACCATCACCTGGTTCTTCCTCACCTGGTTCCCGGTCTACCTCGTCCAGGAACGAGGCATGAGCATCCTCGAGGCGGGCTTCATCGCCGTCCTCCCCGCGATCTGCGGTTTCGTCGGCGGCATCAGCGGTGGCCTGATCTCGGATGCGCTGCTGCGCCTGGGCTGGTCCCTGACCAGGGCTCGCAAAACCCCCATCATCACCGGTCTGCTACTGGCCACCGCGATCATCGGCTGCAACTTCGTCGAGGCCTCCTGGCTCGTCGTCGTCCTGATGTGCGTGTCCTTCTTCGGCAAGGGCCTCGGCGCGCTCGGCTGGGCCGTCATGGCCGACATCTCGCCGAAGGAAATCTCCGGCCTCGGCGGCGGCGTCTTCAACACCTTCGGATCGGTCGCCAGCATCACCACACCGATCGTCATCGGCTACATCGTCGACAGCTACGGCTCCTTCGAACTCGCGCTCGTCTACGTGGGTGTGTGCGCGCTGCTGACAGTCGTCTCGTACATCTTCGTCGTCGGCCCGATCAAGCGCCTCGACCTCGCCGAGATGCAGGCCCGCGCCGACCGCAAGCGCGCCCTGCGGCGGCACTGACAGCGAGCCCGTTGCACCTCGTCGTGCGAGTCGACGATGATGAGGCGGTGATCATCGAACGCAGCTCGGTCGTCGGCGCGCCGATCGGGCAGGTGTGGGCGAGGGTCGTCGATCCGGAGGGAATCAACGACGAGATGCGTCCGTGGATGACGATGAGCATCCCGCGCGGTCAGGAGTCGATCACCATCGACTCGGTCGCGGTCGGTGAACCGCTCGGCCGGGCGTGGCTGCGACTGTTCGGGCTGGTCCCGTTCGACTATGACGATCTGACCATCGCGGAGCTGGAACCGGGCCTGCGGTTCCACGAGAAGTCGACGATGCTCAGCATGCGCCGGTGGGAGCACGAACGCACGCTCCGGCCGTTCGACGACGGCAGCACCGGCGTCCACGACCGGATCACGTTCGAGCCGAGGCTTCCGCTGGTGCCGCTGACGCCGGTGCTCGCCCGCGTCCTGGGCGCGTTCTTCGGGCACCGGCACCGGCGTCTGGCGCGGCACTTCGGCTGACGGCCTCAGTGCGCCGTGTAGCCACCGTCGACGACGAGTTCGGTGCCGGTGGTGAAGCCGGACTCGTCCGAGGCGAGGTAGAGCACCCCGTACGCGATCTCGTCGGGTTCGCCCTGCCGCGGAAGGGGGTTGCCCGACACGAGTTGGCGGTAGTACTCCTCCGGCCCGAGCGCGCTGCCCTCCGCCGACCGCCGGCTCATCGCCGTTCGCATCGACCCGGGGTGGATCGAGTTGACGCGAATCCCGTCCGGCCCGTACGTGACGGCGTCGGATTTGCTCAGCAGCCGCACCGCGCCCTTCGACGCGTGGTACAGCGGGACGTTGGCGCCTCCGGTCAGCCCGTGGATCGACGAGAAGTTCACGATGCTGCCCTTGTTCCGGCCGATCATGTGGGGCACCACGTGTTTGGTCATCAGCCAGACGCCCTTGACGTTGACGTCGAAGATCTGGTCGAACTCGGCGACCGACGCCTCGTGTGACGGTGCGGGCCTGCCGATGATGCCGGCGCAGTTGACGAGAACGTCGGGGACGCCGACGGTTTCGACGATCGCTGCGACGGCATCGGCGACACTGGTCTCGTCGGTGACGTCGACGGCGAATGGCGTGATCGCCTCCGAATCCCACGGTGCGTCCGGGAGTTTCAGGTCGAGCGCGGCAACCAGCGCCCCTTCCTCGGCGAGCATCCGGGCGGTCGCGCCGCCGAGATCACCGTTCGCTCCCGTGACGACGGCGACCTTCCCTGCCACTCGACCTGTCATGACCTTCCTCCCACTGCTGCGACGGCCCACGGGCCGATCATCGGAATCCATTCGGTGATGTCGTACGACGCGACGTATCCGTGCGTCCGGAACGGGTCGCCCTCGACGACGTCGACGACGTCCTGCCGGTCCGCGGCCTCGTAGACCATGGCGGCGCCGGGATCTTCTCCCCCGGCGAACGGTCCCGACCCGAGGATGAGTCCGCGGTCGGCGGCGGCCTGCAGGTGACTCTTGTGTTCGGGACGATGCGTGTCCCGGCCGGCGGTGTCGCCGGTGTATGCGTAGCGGACGAGGTAGAACGGCACGTCAGACCTCCTCCAGGACGGTCGGTGTGGTGGATTCGCTGCGCAGCGACGCGAGGATCTCGGCGTCCCGGCCGATGGTGTATCCGAAGACGAGGGCGGGCCCGATGTTGGCGCCGTAGCCCGGGTATCCGCCGCCGAAGATGCTGACCGCCGCGGAACCGGCCGCGAAGAGACCGGGGATCGGCTGGTTGTCGTCGTCGAGGACCTGGCTGTGCCGATCGACGGCGAGGCCGGAGTAGGCGCCGAGATCGCCCATCTCGATCTTCGCCGCGTAGTACGGTCCCTTGTCGAGCGGCTCGAGGTTCGGATTGGGCTGGTGCTCCATGTCGCCCTTGAAGTGGTGGAACCAGTTGGATCCGCGATTGAACTTCGGGTCCTCCCCCTTGGCGGCACCCGCGTTGAACTCGGACAGGGTCTTCTTCAGCCCGGCGGCGTCGACACCGATCTTTCGAGCGAGATCCTCGACCGTGTCGGCCTTGTGGAGGAATCCGGTCTTCTTGAAATAGCCCTGCGGGATGGGCCGCGGCTTCGCGTAGCCGATTCCGTACTTGTTCATGGCTTTCGAGTCGGCGATGATGTAGCCGAACGTCTCGTCTTGGCCGGCGTTCTCCTGAATCATCGCCATGCCGAAGTCGTGGTACGAACTCGACTCGTTGGCGAAGCGTTCGCCCTTGCGGTTCACGGCGATCAGTCCGGGAAGCCCGAACGCACGCAGGTGCGGGAAGATCCGCTGCTGTCCGCGCAGACCGGTGAACACCGTGACCGGCGCCCAGGCTGCCGGCTCGTGGACGTCGGTGTCGACGTGCCCGCCGAGCGGCGCGGCCAGGCGCACGTTGTCGCCGTCGTGCCCGACGGTGGGCGTGAAGTGGTTGTCGCCGTGCGGATCATGACCCCAGTACTCGGCACGCAGGGCGGCGTCCGAGGAGTAGCCCCCTGCCGCGATGACGACTCCGAGCCGCGCCTCCACCGTTGCCGCGTGAACTCCCCCGAGCACGGCGCCGGTGACGACCCCGTTCTCCGACTGCAGGATCTTCGTGACGGGTGTCTCGGTCCACATCCGGATGCCGAGCTTCGCGGCGGACGACACCATCCGCACCATCAGCGAATTGCCGTTGGTCCGGTCGAACGACCGTCGGCAGAGCACCGTCTCGACCCACGTCTTGAGGAGCTTCTTCGACACGTAGGCAAACGATTTCCACGACTGGTTGGCGTGCAGGAATTGCGCGATGTCTGGTCCGACCTCAGGCATGTACCCGAACACAGTGTAGGTGTCGAGGTAGGGGCGCAACCGGAGCCGGTTCTCGCCGAGCGTGCGCGCGTCGACGACCTTGCCGGAGATCGCGCGCCCCGACGGCTTCGCACCCGGGGCGTCCATCTGGTAATCCGGAGCCATTTCCGGATAGACGAATTCGACGTCGGTGTCGCGTTCGAGCCAGTCGATCGCCTCGGGGACCTCGTCGAGGAAGGTGTCGACCATCTCGGCCTTGTAGCAGTCCTTGGCGAGTGCCCGGATGTACGTTTCGATCTCCTGGCGGGTGTCGCCCTGCGCGACGCCCTGCTTGTTGCCCGGCACCCACGCCCAGCCGCCCGAGATGGCGGTGGTGCCGCCGAGCCACTTCGACTTCTCGGCGACGATGACGCTGTGACCTTCGCTCGCGGCCTTGAGCGCGGCGGCCATGCCCGCGGCCCCGGACCCGATGACCAACAGGTCGCATTTGACGGATTTCGAACTCATATGTGGACCTTCCCTGGAGAGTCTGCACTCGATCGCGGCGCGCGAAGACACTGCTGTGCAGCATGTTTGGAGTCACACTGTGCGATCGGTGACGGTGTGTTCGTGTCACCCACTCTGGCCCAGCCGAGACTGGGGTCACAGCTCGACTCCAATGGATGGAAAGGTTTCTGTCAGTGCCGCGATCCGCGCGTCATCGCCCGGGTGATGCCGCGCGACGCCGTCGTCAGAGCCGCCACCACCGACTGCGGGTTCGCCTGATCGTGCGGGATGACGACGGACAGGGCGGCGATCACCTTGCCACCGTCGCTGTCCCGCACGGGCACAGCGACTCCCGTCGCACCCGGGGTGATGAGACCGGCGGCCACCGCGAAGTGCTGGTGCCGCACCTCGGCGAGGAGACGCCGCATCTGGTCGGGGTCGGTGACGGTGGCGTCGGTGTACCGCTCGAGCGGTTGCGACAGCAATTCGTCCTGCACGTCGCGGGAGGCGTTCGCCATCAGGACCAGACCGGACGAGCACGCATGCACCGGCAGCCGTCCGGCGATCTTGGTGACGTTGACGACGGACCCGCGGGTGGAGAGCCGTTCGACGAACAGCACCTCGTTGCCGTCGAGGACGCCCAGCTGCGTGTGCTGTTTGATCGCGGCGTTCACGTCTTCCATGAACGGCATCGCCGCCTCGCGCAGGCTGAGCGTGTGCGAACCGCGGGACCCCAGTTCCCACATCCGGACCCCGATGCTGATGCGGGTGTCGTTGCGTTCGAGGAGGCGGAACTTGACGAGTTCGCCGACGATGCGGTGCGCCGTCGCGACGGGGAGGTCGGATCGACGCGCAATGTCGGACACCGACAGGGACGGTGTGTCCGCGTCGAAGGAAGACAAGACCCTCACGACGCGGGCAGTGACCGATTCTCCTGTCGGTGTCCGTGACATCGCCCCATTGTCCTCCGGCTACTCCCGCGAGGTCGACGGACGCCCGAGTTCGGCCAGCGGCACCCGGTACGTCTCGCGGGCGGTGAAGGCGGCGACGGACGAGACCAGCATGCACAGTGCCGTGAACACCGCGACCGGGACCCACGCGTTCGCCCCGGTGCCCAGCAGTGCCCAGCCGATCGCCGGGGCGAAACCGGCGATGAGGAAACCGATCTGCGTGCCGACGGCGAAACCGGAATAGCGCACGGGCGCCGCGAACATCTCGGTGAAGAAGCTCGGCCACAGGCCGTTCACCATCGAGTAGAACAGCGTCATCGTGAGCAGGGCGGCGACGAAGATCAGCGGAACGGAGCCGACCGAGATGGCCCAGAAGTACCCGAAGATGGTGACACCGCATCCGAGAGTGCCGGTGATCCAGACGGGGCGGCGTCCGACGCGGTCCGACAGCTTGGCGAGCAGAGGTATCGCGACGATGGAACCCGCGATCGACGCCGACGACGCCCACAGCATCGTGGTGCGGTCGATGCCGACGTCGGGTCCGGTGGCGTAGGCGAGCCCGAAGACGGTGAACACCGTCTGCCCGACGGCGAACAGCGAGCACAGCGCGATCCTCAGGACGTCCCGCCACTGGGTGGTGACGACGGTGACGACGGGCAGTTTCTGCACCTCCGCGTGCTCGCGTGACTCCTCGAACACCGGAGTCTCGTCGAGCTTGGTGCGCACGAAGTAGGCGACCACGAGCATCACGGCGCTGCACCAGAACGGAATTCGCCAGCCCCAGCTGTCGAGTTGCTCCTTCGGCAGCGCGGCCACCGGGATGAAGACGAGGGTCGCGAGGACCATCCCGGCCGCGTAACCGGTCATCGTGAAACTCGTGAAGAACGCCCGCCGCCCCTCCGGTGAATGCTCGAGCGTGAGCGTGCTGGCGCCTGCCGCCTCACCGCCCGCGGAGAATCCCTGCGCGAGGCGGCACAGGACCAGCAGGATCGGGGCGGCGATGCCGATCTGCTCGTAGGTGGGCAGGAACCCGATCGCGAGACTCGACAGTCCCATGATGAGCAGCGTCAGCAACAGAATCTTCTTACGGCCCAGCTTGTCCCCGAAGTGGCCCAGCACGATTCCGCCGACCGGCCGGGCCACGTAGCCGACGCCGAACGTCGCGAGCGCGGCGACCGTGCCGATCGCGTCGTTGCCGGCCGGGAAGAACGTGTGCCCGAAGACGAGGGCGGCGGCGGACCCGTAGATGAAGAAGTCGTAGTACTCGAGCGCGCTCCCGAGGAACGACGCGAGCGCCGCCTTCTTCGGCGTCTTCGCGACCTCGACGGGTGGCGCGTCTGTCGGGCTGTCGTGCGTCACGGCGGATACGTTCATCGACTCTCCTGCGATCGGGCCGGGCGTGGTGTGACTCAACGTGCCAACCGCGCCCACGCGTGCGCAACGTCACATCCATCCATTGGAAAGGTCGCACCACCGTTCTGTCCCGGACGAACGGGACGCCCGTTGCGTCAGATCGAACGAGCGTCCCGTTCGTCCGAGAAGGTTAGGGGTTCGCCGGGGACAGTTTTGCCCGCATCCACCCCCACGTGAGTGCTAAAGCGTGCCCCGGCACACGACGCCACTCACATGGGGCCGAGTTCACCCAGGACGGCCGAGAGAATGGTGTGCGCGCTGGCGATGACCGTCTCGATCGGCTGAGGGTTCTCCGACAGCACCCACTGCTGGGCGATCATCAGCACCGCTCCGACCAGGCCGGTCGCGAGGGTGCGGAGGTGGAACTCCGGGAACGCGGTGCGGTCGACGGCCGGACCGATGACGACGAGCACGGCGTCCACGAACGACCGCGTGACGCGGCGGTAGGCGGCGTCGACTTCCGGGCCGACACCGAGGACCTCCTGGAACGCGATCCGTGGGATCCGCGGGTCGTCGGCGACGGATTGGAAGAACGCGGTCAGCGCCCCGCGAACCCTGGCGTCCAGATCGGCACCCCCGTCCCCCGCGCCGCGCAGGACGCTGTCCCGGAGGCGGTCGGTCACGCTCGCGTACGCCGCCAGCAGCAGGGCCTCGCTGTCGTCGAACGACTCGTAGAAGTAGCGCTTGGTGAGCCCGGCGGTCGCGCAGATCTTCTCGACGGTCGCCGACCGGTATCCGCTCGTCCCGAACACTTCGACAGCGGCGTCGACGAGCCGCGCGCGGCGCTCTTCCTGACGCTGGCGAGGGCCCGCACCTCGGTAGGTGCGGCCCGTCTCGTCGAGCCTGGGCGAACTCACTCCCCAATATTGACACCGCACAGTTCCAGATACAAACTGACACTGAACGGTGCCAGATCACACGCCAGGAGATCCCATGCCCACGCTCAGGAACAAAGTCGCACTCGTCACCGGAGCCGCGCGGGGCATCGGAGCCGAGACGTCCCGCACCCTCGCCCGCAAGGGCGTCAAACTGATCCTGATCGATCTGGACGCCGAGCCGCTGAAGGCCCTCGCCGCGGAACTCGGTGACGACGTCGCGCTCGCCGTGGCCGCCGACGTCTGCGACCTGCCCGCCATGCAGAAAGCCGTGGACTCCGGCGTCGCGAAGTTCGGGGGCATCGACGTCGTTCTCGCGAACGCCGGCATCGCCAGCTACGGCTCGGTGATGCAGGTCGACCCCGCCACGTTCACGCGGGTCATCGACGTCAACATCCTCGGGGTCTTCCACACCGTCCGGGCTGCACTTCCGTCCGTGATCGAACGCAAGGGCTACATCCTGATCGTCTCCTCGCTCGCCGCGTTCGCACCCGCGCCCGGTCTGGCCGCGTACTGCGCGAGCAAGGCCGGCGTCGAACATTTCGCCAATGTCCTGCGCCTCGAAGTCGCGCACCGCGGCGTCGCCGTGGGCTCGGCCCACATGTCGTGGATCGACACCCCGCTCGTCCAGGACGCGAAAGCCGACCTCACCGCATTCAAGCAACTTCTCGCGGCCCTGCCGGGACCGGTCGGCAAGACGTCGCCGGTGGGTCCCTGCGTCGACGCATTCGTCGATGCCCTGGCCAAGCGGAGACGCCGGGTCTACGTTCCGCGGTGGGTCGCGCTCGCCGGCTGGCTGAAGGCGGTGGTGACGTCGCGCGTCGGCGATCGCAACACACTGCCCCACGTCCCCCGCATTCTTCCGCTGATGGACGAGGAGGTGGCGAAGCTCGGCCGCTCGACCAGCGCACGTAATGTCGCTCTCGACGACGTCGCCGTAGACCCGAAATAGTCAGCCGTCCCACCCAGCGAGAGAGTGTTCATGTCACACACCGATACCGCCGCCGACACCACCGGCGCGAAGGCTCCCGTCGAACACCTCGACGTGCTGATCGTCGGGGCCGGACTGTCCGGGATCGGTGCCGCGTACCACCTGCAGGACAGCTTCCCCGGCCGGACCTACGCGATCCTGGAGAGCCGCGAGTCGATCGGCGGCACGTGGGACCTGTTCCGCTACCCCGGAATTCGGTCCGATTCCGACATGTACACGTTGGGCTACCGCTTCCGGCCGTGGGAGAACGACAAGTCGATCGCCGACGGTCCCGCGATCCTCGAGTACGTCAAGGACACGGCGACCGAGCACGGGATCGACCGGAACATCCGGTTCCGGCACAGGGTTGTTCGCGCCGAGTGGTCGACCCCGAACGCCTGTTGGACGATCGACGCCGAGCGCACCGACACCGGTGAGACCGTCCGGTTCACCGCCGATTTCCTGATGTCCTGCAGTGGGTACTACCGCTACGACGAGGGCTACACCCCCGAGTTCCCGGGCATCGACCGGTTCGCCGGGCAGGTCGTGCACCCGCAGAAGTGGCCCGAAGACCTCGACTACGCCGGCAAGCGGGTGGTCATCATCGGCAGCGGCGCCACCGCGGTGACGCTGGCGCCGTCGATGGCCGCCGAGGCCGCACACGTGACCATGCTGCAGCGCTCGCCCACGTACATCATCTCGATGCCGGCCAAGGACAAGCTGGCCAACAAACTGCGGCGCCACCTGCCCACGCGGCTCGCCTACGCGCTGACACGGCTCAAGAACGCGTCGGTGGCGACGGCGATCTACCAACTGTGCCAGAGGTACCCGGAATTCATGAAGGGCCGCATCCGGCAACTCCAGGAGAAGTGGCTGCCCAAGGGCTACGACATCGACAAACACTTCACGCCCCACTACAACCCGTGGGATCAGCGACTGTGCCTCGTGCCCAACGGGGATCTGTTCCGCGCCATCCGCAACGACGAAGTGTCGATCGTGACCGATCACATCGACACGTTCACCGAAACCGGGATCACGCTGAAGTCCGGCGACGAGCTGCGCGCCGACGTCGTCGTCACCGCAACGGGTTTGAACCTGCTCGCGTTCGGCGGGATGACACTCGCCGTCGACGGCCGCGACATCGACCTCACCGAGACCATGGCGTACAAGGGGATGATGCTCAGCGGGGTGCCCAATTTCGCGTTCGTCATCGGGTACACCAACGCGTCCTGGACGCTCAAGGCCGACCTGGTGTGCGAGTACGTCTGCCGTCTGCTCGCGCACATGGACGCGAACGGGTTCGCGCAGTGCTCCCCGGAACGGGACAGTTCGGTCGACGAGGAGCCGTTCCTCGACTTCGCCGCCGGCTACGTGCTGCGGTCGGTGGAGTCGTTCCCGAAGCAGGGTTCGAAAGCACCGTGGCGGCTGCGGATGAACTACTTCCGCGACCTGGTGACGCTGCGGCACGGCAAGATCGTCGACGACGCTATGCGCTTCGCGCCCGTGAGTACTTGTTAACCGCCGGCGGTTAACAAGTACTCACGGGTGGTGTCTTCCGACATTCGGAATCGGAGTTGGAAACGGGTGACCTGTCAGCCACGGTAAGTGGGTCGTGAGCCACATCACAGCCCACCTCCGAGGAAGAGCAGGTCCCGAGCATGCAATTCGACCTTCGCGAACGCATCGACAGCAGTCCGATGACGCACTACCAATGGGGCGCCATCGCCATCTGCGGTCTACTCAACGTGCTCGACGGCTTCGACGTCCTCGTCATGGCGTTCACCGCGCAGTCGGTGTCGCAGGAGTGGGAACTGTCCGGCTCCGTCGTCGGCCTCCTGCTCAGCGCCGGGCTGTTCGGCATGGCCGCGGGATCGCTGTTCCTGGCGCCGTGGGCAGACACCATCGGTCGCCGCGCCATGATCCTGCTGTGCCTGGCGCTGGCGTCGTCGGGCATGCTGCTGTCCGCGGTCAGCCAGAACGCGATGCAACTCGGTCTGCTCCGCGCGCTCACCGGAGTCGGAATCGGCGGAATCCTCGCCAGCAGCAACGTCATTGCCAGTGAGTACGCGTCCAACCGCTGGCGCGGGCTGGCCGTGAGCCTCAATTCCACCGGGTACGCCGTCGGCGCCACCCTCGGCGGCATCATCGCCGTCGTGCTGCAGAATTCACTCGGCTGGCGCTCGGTGTTCCTGTTCGGTGGCCTGTGCACGGCCGTGATCATCCCCGTCGTCTACGCGCGACTCCCCGAATCGATCGACTTCCTGCTCGTGCGTCGCCCGGCCAATGCCCTCGACCGGATCAACGCGTTCGCGCGGCGGGCCGGTCAGCCGCCCCTCGACGACCTGCCCGCACCGCGCGCCGCCGCCGCTGCGGACGCCGGATTCGCGGTGCGCGTGCTCCTCTCCCCGGAGCGGCGCCGCAGCACCCTCCTGGTGTGGTTCGCGTTCTTCACTGCGATGTTCGGCTTCTACTTCGTCACCAGTTGGACGCCGAAACTGCTGGTCGAGGCTGGCATGTCCGCGAACCAGGGCGTCACCGGCGGCGTGCTCCTCAACCTCGGCGGCATCTTCGGCGCTACCCTGCTCGGCGCGCTGTCGGCGCGGTTCGCCCTGAAGCGGGTGCTCATCGCCTACCTGGTGATCGCTGGGGTGCTCCTCGTCGTCTTCGTCCCCGCCACCGCATCCATCGTCGTCGCGTTCGGGCTCGGCGCCCTCATCGGCGTCTTCGCCAACGGCTGCATCGCCGGGCTGTACGCGATCACCCCGTCGGTCTACTCCCCGGCCGTCCGCGCCACCGGAGTCGGCTGGGGCATCGGCATCGGACGCGTCGGCGCCATCGCGTCCCCGATCGTCGCGGGCGCCCTCCTCGACCGCGACTGGTCGCCGACGCAGCTGTACACACTCGTCGCCGTGTCCTTCCTGCTCGCCGGCATTGCCGTGTCGCGACTGCGATTCGAGAAGACCGGCGGCTCCGCCACCCGTGAGTGGTTAACGAGTGCAGAGACTCGCTAACCACTCACGGGCCCGGAGGGCCTAGGCGTGGACGTGGAGAGGTTTGCCGGCCACTGCCAGCAGTGCCTCGCCGAGGGCCTCGCCCTGGGTGGGGTGGGCGTGCACGAACTTCGCGGCCTGGGCGGCGTCGATCCCGAAGTTGTACAGCAGCTGCGCCTCGCCGATCAGCTCGCCGACGCGGTCGCCGACCATGTGCACACCGACCACGACGCCGTCCGGCGCCGCCACGAGTGTGACCGCCCCCGACGTCTTGAGGATCTGACTCTTGCCGTTGCCGGCGAGGTCGTAGACGACCGTCCGGATCTCGTCGCCGAACTTCTCGCGCGCCGCGGTCTCGGTCAGCCCGACCGACGCGACCTCGGGGTGGGAGTACGTGACGCGGGGAATGCCGGTCTCGTCGATGACGTCCGGACGGAGTCCGGCGATCTCCTCCGCCACGAAGATGCCCTGCTGGAACCCGCGGTGCGCGAGCTGGAGTCCGGGCACGATGTCGCCGACCGCGAAGACGTTCGGCACGGTGGTGCGCAGCCGGTCGCTGGTGACCACGAATCCCCGGTCGAGGACCACGCCGGTCTCCTCGTACCCCATCGAGGCGGTGTTCGGACCGCGGCCCACCGCGACCAGCACGACGTCGGCGTCGAGCACGTCGCCGGAGTCGAGGGTGACGGTCACCGCGTCGTCGTCCTGCGCCACCTCGGTGACCCGCACCCCGGTCTTCGCGGCGATCTTGCGACGACGGAACGCCCGCTCCAGGTATTTGGAGACCGTCTCGTCCTCGTTCGGGACCAGCCTCGGCATCGCCTCGACGATCGTCACCGACGCGCCGAACGACGCCCACACACTGGCGAATTCGACGCCGATGACGCCGCCGCCGAGGATGATCGCCTTCTTCGGGACCGTCGGCAGCACAAGCGCCTGATCACTGGTGACGACCCTGCCGCCGATGCTGATGCCCGGCAACGCCTTCGGAGACGAGCCTGTCGCCAGGACGACAGCCCCGCCGGTGATCACCTCGCCGTCGACCTCGACACCGTTGGGCCCGACCAGCCGTCCGCGTCCGTTGACGACGGTGATGCCGTGGGAGTCGACGAGACCGTGCAGGCCCTTGTGCAGGCGGGTGACGATGGCGTTCTGATAGCTCAGCACCTTTTCGAGGTCGACCCCGCCGAACGTGACGTCGACCCCGAACTGCGCGGCCGTGCGGGCACTGTCGGCGACCTCGGCGGAATGCAGCAGCGCCTTGGTCGGAATGCACCCCTGGTGCAGGCAGGTGCCGCCGAGTTCGTTCTCTTCGATCAGAATGACCGAACGGCCCAGTTCGGCCGAGCGGATGGCGGCCGCGTAGCCGCCGGAACCGCCGCCGAGGATGACGACATCTGCAGATCGGGACATGGGAACTCCTTGCTGGAACGGAAAGGGAATCGACATCAGAGGGCAGCGGTGGCGGCGACCGCTTCGGCGTGCAGGCGGCCCGCCCGGTAGGACGACCGCACGAGCGGGCCGGACAGAACGCCGAGGAATCCGATCTCGCGGGCGACCCCATCGAGCATCACGAACTCGTCGGGTGTCGCCCACCGCTCCACCGGATGATGCCGGGCCGAGGGCCGCAGGTACTGCGTGATCGTGATCAACTGGCAGCCGGCGGCGTGCAGGTCCCGGAGTGCCTGAATCACCTCGTCCGTGGTCTCCCCCATCCCGAGGATCAGGTTCGACTTGGTGATCAGGCCGTCCTCCCTGGCCCGCGTGATGACGTCGAGGGAACGCTCGTAGGTGAAGGCAGGCCGGATGCGACGGAAGATCCGGGGAACGGTCTCCACATTGTGCGCGAGTACCTCCGGGCGGGTGTCGAACACCTCGCGCAACTGCGCGGCGTCGGCATTGAAATCCGGGATCAGCAGTTCGACGCCGGTGCCCGGGCACAGTTCGTGAATCTGCCGGACCGTCTCGGCGTACAGCCAGGCGCCGCCGTCGGGCAGATCGTCGCGCGCCACGCCGGTGACGGTGGCGTACCGGAGGCCCATGGTCTGCACCGATTCCGCGACCCGCCGGGGTTCTCCTCGATCGAGGGCCGCGGGACGGCCGGTGTCGATCTGGCAGAAGTCGCACCGCCGGGTGCACTGGCTGCCGCCGATGAGGAACGTGGCCTCACGGTCCTCCCAGCATTCGAAGATGTTGGGACATCCGGCTTCCTGACACACGGTGTTCAGGTTCTCGCGTTCGACGAGGGCGGCGAGATCACGGTATTCGGGGCCGGTCCGCATCTGCACCTTCATCCACGACGGTTTGCGTTCGACCGGGGTCTGGGCGTTGCGGACTTCGAGGCGGAGCAGGCGGCGGCCCTCAGGGTGTGCAGTCATGTGGGGAACTCCTATGACCGGTCGAAACCGGTCGGTATGCGACCCCCGGCAGCACGGCACGAGGGAAAGTGAGGGGGAAGGCGAGCACACGACGACAACCGTTGTACTCGAGGCTGTCTGGGCTCTCACCGATCGGCGTGTGCGGTCACGTCCGAGCGAGGATCACTCGAGGATGCCAAACGACGAGGCGTTTTGGCAACATCGTCGCCCGCTCGGCGACCGGGACGGAGCCTGGGGAGACAAACCCGCCACGCCTGTGTACTGTTTGGCCAACCACAACTGAATACGCCGTTGACGCGCAGCGGGAGAACCTCCTTTTCGGAGGCGCCGTAGGAGCAACTTCCTCCCCGGGAATCTCTCAGGCCCCAGTACCGCAGCGTAGAGGCAACTCTGGAGAACAGAATCGGCCGCAGGCCGGTACTTACCGAAGGTGAAGAGCACGCCGCTCATGCGGTGCGCCCAAACTCTCAGGTTTCAGGACAGAGCGGGGAGGTGCCCCCTTGTCGATGTCCGGTGCGGTCCGGACTCAACGAAACCGGAGTCACCTCGTGTCAGTCGAATCCCGCCACGTGCATCGCAGCGCGCCTCTCACCAGCGATTTTCCGTCACGCCACATCGGCCCCGACGCTTCCGCCACCCAGCGCATGCTCAGCGCCCTCGGTTACGACACGCTCGATCAGCTCATCGATGCCGCGGTTCCTGATCAAATCCGCAGCTCGGAGGCCATGGACCTGCCGGTGGCACGGTCGGAGCAGCAGGTGCTGTCCGACCTGCGCACGCTGTCGGAGCGCAACGAGACCCGCGTCCAGATGATCGGCCTCGGTTACCACGACACCATCACGCCCGCAGTTCTGCGCCGCAACATGCTCGAGTCGCCGGCCTGGTACACCGCGTACACGCCGTATCAGCCGGAAATTTCCCAGGGCCGGCTCGAGGCGCTGCTGACGTTCCAGACGGTCATCGAAGACCTGACGGCGCTGCCCCTCGCCGGTGCGTCCCTGCTGGACGAGGCCACCGCGGTGATGGAAGCGGTGCTGCTGATGCGGCGCGCGAACAAAGCGAAGTCCGGCACCAACAGGGTGGTCGTCGACGCCGACTGTCTGCCGCAGACCCTCGCGGTGGTGTGCGGCCGGGCCAAGTCGGTGGGCATCGACGTCGAGGTGGCCGACCTGACCGGCGGACTTCCGGACGGTGACCTGTTCGGCGTCGTGTTCCAGGCGCCCGGGGCCAGCGGCCACGTGCGCGATCTGGCCCCGCTCATCGCCGTCGCCCAGGAGCGCGGTGCACTGACCACGGTCGCGGCCGACCTGCTGTCGCTGACGCTGCTGACGCCGCCCGGCGAGCAGGGTGCCGACATCGCGGTGGGATCCGCGCAGCGTTTCGGTGTGCCGCTGTTCTTCGGCGGGCCGCACGCCGGGTACATGGCCGTGCGCGGCGGACTCGAGCGGATGCTCCCCGGCCGGCTCGTCGGGGTGTCCGTCGACGTCGACGGGAAGACCGCCTACCGGCTGGCACTGCAGACCCGCGAACAGCACATCCGGCGCGACAAGGCGACCAGCAACATCTGCACCGCGCAGGCGCTCCTCGCGAACGTCGCCGCCATGTACGCCGCCTACCACGGCCCGGAAGGTTTGCGCGCCATCGCGACTCGGGTACACGGACACGCGACGTCCGTCGCGGGCGGCCTCCGCACGGCGGGACACTCGGTGGTCCACGACAGCTTCTTCGACACCGTGCTGGTGCACGTTCCGGCCGGAGCGCGCGACGTCGTCGACCGTGCCGACCGCGCCGGCATCAACCTGAGGCTGGTCGACGCGGACCACGTCGCGGTCGCCTGCGACGAGTGCACCACCGACGAGATCGTCGACCGCGTCCTGGCCGCGTTCGGCGCCCGCGCCCAGGCGGGAACCACCTCCGCGCTGCCGCAGTCGCTGCTGCGCACGTCGAACTACCTACAGCACCCCGTGTTCCACGAGCACCGGTCCGAGACGGCAATGCTGCGGTTCCTGCGCGCCCTGTCGGACAAGGACCTCGCACTCGACCGCACCATGATCCCGCTCGGCTCGTGCACGATGAAGCTCAACTCCGCCGTGGAGATGGAGCCGATCAGCTGGCCCGGGTTCGCGAACATCCACCCGTACGCCCCGGTCGAACAGACCAGCGGCTACCTGCAACTCATCCGCGGCCTCGAGCGGTGGCTGGGTGAGATCACCGGATACGACCGGGTGTCGTTGCAGCCCAACGCCGGATCGCAGGGCGAACTGGCCGGGCTGCTGGCGATCAACGGCTACCACGACAGCCGCGGCGACCACGGACGGGACATCTGCCTGATCCCGCAGTCCGCGCACGGCACCAACGCCGCGTCCGCGGTGCTGGCGGGCATGCGGGTGGTCGTCGTCGCGACCGCGGAGAACGGCAACATCGATCTCGATGACCTGCGCGCGAAGATCGCCGCGCACGAGGGCACGATCGCCGCGATCATGCTCACCTACCCGTCCACCCACGGCGTGTACGAGAACGACGTGCGGACGGTGTGCGATCTCGTGCACGAGGCCGGCGGCCAGGTGTACGTCGACGGCGCCAACCTCAACGCGCTCGTCGGCCTGGCCCAGCCCGGGAAGTTCGGCGGCGACGTGTCGCACCTGAACCTGCACAAGACGTTCTGCATCCCGCACGGCGGCGGCGGCCCCGGCGTCGGACCGGTCGCGGTGCGCAAACATCTGGCGCCGTTCCTCCCCGGCAACCCGCTCGGCGGAGACCAACTCGGCACTCCGGTGTCGGCGGCCAACTACGGCTCCGCCGGCATCCTGCCGATCACGTGGGCGTACATCGCGCTGATGGGCCCGGACGGTCTGACGGAGGCCACCAAGTCCGCGGTGCTGGCCGCCAACTATGTCGCGAAGGCGCTCGACGCGCACTTCCCCGTCCTGTACACCGGACCCTCGGGTCTGGTGGCGCACGAGTGCATCCTGGACCTGCGTCCGGTCACGAAGGCCACCGGCGTGACCGCCGAGGACGTGGCAAAGCGGTTGATCGACTACGGTTTCCACGCCCCCACCCTGTCGTTCCCCGTCAGCGGCACCCTGATGGTGGAGCCCACCGAATCCGAGGATCTGGCCGAACTCGACCGCTTCATCGAGGCGATGATCTCGATCCGCGGCGAAATCGACCTGGTCGGCGACGGCGTGTGGCCGCTCGAACGCAGCCCACTGCGTCAGGCCCCGCACACCGCGGATCAGGTCACCGCCGACAACTGGGATCTGCCCTACCCGCGGCACCTGGCCGCCTTCCCCGTCGCGTCGCTGCGGGCAGGCAAGTACTGGCCCCCGGTACGCCGCATCGACGGCGTGCACGGCGACCGCAACCTCGTGTGCTCCTGCCCCGCGCCCGAGGCCTTCGAGAACACCACCGACATCAAACTGCCAATCAAAGCAAATTCCGGGGCCCTCGCCGAGACCCCCGAGGAGGCCTTCGCATGACCGTCACCACCACACCCGCGTCCCCGCTCCTGGGCGAGCACGGCGCTCTCGGAGCGCATTTCACCGACTTCGCGGGCTGGCAGATGCCGCTGAAATACGATAGCGAACTCGCCGAACACCACGCCGTCCGTAAGTCTGCCGGACTGTTCGACCTCTCGCACATGGGTGAGATCGCCGTCACCGGAACGGAATCCGGCGCACTGCTGGACTACGCGCTGGCCGGCGAGCTGTCGAAGATCGGTGTCGGGCGGGCCAAGTACTCGCTGCTGTGCAACGCGGACGGCGGCGTGATCGACGATCTCGTCGTCTACCGGCTCACGAACGAGCACTTCCTGGTGGTCGCGAACGCCGCGAACGCCCCGGCCGTGTACCGCGAACTGGCGGCACGCGCCGACGGTTTCTCGGCGACCGTCGACGACCAGTCCGCGGAGACCGCGCTGATCGCGGTGCAGGGACCGGCGGCCCAGGACATCGTGCAGTCGCTCGTCCCCGCCCCGCAGGTGGAGACCGTCGCGGAACTGAAGTACTACGCGGTCACCCGCGCGGTCGTCGCCGGCCTCGACGTCCTCCTGGCCCGCACCGGCTACACCGGTGAGGACGGCTTCGAGCTGTACGTGCCGAACGCACAGTCCGTGGCGTTGTGGCGCGCACTGCTGGCCGCCACCACGGAGCGGGACGGCGTCCCCGCGGGTCTCGCGTGCCGCGACACCCTGCGCCTCGAGGCCGGAATGGCGCTCTACGGGCACGAACTGACCCTCGACACGAATCCGTACGAGGCCGGTCTCGGCAAGGTGGTCCGGCTGAACAAGGAGTTCGTCGGCCGCGACGCCCTGCAGACGTTGTCGGAGCAGGCCCCGCAGCGGGTGCTCGTCGGACTCGCAGGCACCGGACGCCGCGCCGCCCGCGCCGAATACACCGTCCACGACGCGACCGGCGGAACGGCCGTCGGCACGATCACGTCCGGCGCCCTGTCCCCGACGCTCGGACATCCGATCGCGCTGGCGTTCGTCGACATCGCGTTCCGTGAGCCCGGCACCGAGCTGACCGTCGACATCCGCGGCAAGAAGGAACCGTTCGTGGTCACCCCCTCGCCGTTCTACCGCCGTTCCTGAACCCTCCCACTCCCTTCGGCCCCGAAAAGGTACCGCCATGTCTTCAGCAGCCTTCCCCGACGACCGCAGCTACACCGACGACCACGAATGGGTTCTGATCGCGCCGGGCGCCGATCTCCCCGACGAGCCCGTCCGCGTCGGCATCACGTCCGTCGCCGTCAACTCGCTCGGCGAACTCGTCTTCGTCGATCTGCCCGAGGTCGGGACGACCATCGTCGCCGGCGAATCGTGCGGCGAGGTCGAGTCCACCAAGACCGTCTCCGAGCTGTACCCGCCGGTCAGCGGCCGGGTGACCCTGATCAACGCTGCCGCCGTCGACGACCCCGGCCTGGTCACGTCCGACCCGTACGGGGAGGGCTGGTTGTTCGCCGTCCAGCCGTCCGCGGCCGGCGAGCTCCTCACCGCCGCCGAGTACGCCGAGAAGAACGGAGCGAACGCATGAGCGTCCTGAACCGTGACCTCGCGGACTTCGACCCGGATGTGGCCGCTCTGATCGGCAAGGAACTCGATCGTCAGCGCACCGGCCTGGAGATGATCGCGTCGGAGAACCACGCGCCGCTCGCGGTCATGCAGGCGCAGGGTTCGGTGCTGACCAACAAGTACGCCGAGGGGTACCCGGGGCGCCGCTACTACGGCGGCTGCGAGCACGTCGACTCCATCGAGCAACTCGCCATCGACCGCGTCAAGGCCCTGTTCGCCGCCGAATACGCCAACGTGCAACCGCATTCCGGTGCCACCGCGAACGCGTCGGTGATGCACGCGCTGATCGAGCCGGGCGACACGATCCTCGGACTGTCCCTCGCCGACGGCGGCCACCTCACGCACGGCATGCGGCTGAACTTCTCCGGCAAGCTCTACAACGTCGCCGCCTACGGGGTGTCCGAGCAGGACTACCTCATCGACATGGACGAGGTCGCGAAGGCCGCGCGCGAGCACCGGCCGCAACTGATCATCGCCGGCTGGTCGGCCTACCCTCGCCAGTTGGACTTCGCCCGCTTCCGGGAGATCGCGGACGAGGTCGGCGCCTACCTGATGGTGGACATGGCCCACTTCGCGGGCCTCGTGGCCACCGGATTCCACCCGTCCCCGGTGCCGCACGCGCACGTCGTGACGTCGACGACGCACAAGACGCTCGGCGGTCCCCGCGGCGGGATCATCCTGACGGGTGACGCGGCCATCGCGAAGAAGATCAACTCGGCGGTCTTCCCCGGCCAGCAGGGTGGGCCGCTCGAGCACGTGATCGCGGGTAAGGCAACGGCATTCAAGATGGCGGCCGAACCCGAATTCGCGGAACGTCAGGAACGCTGCCTGGACGGGGCGAAGGTTCTCGCCGAGCGCCTCAGCCGCCCCGACGTCAAGGAAGCCGGCATCAGCGTCCTCACCGGCGGCACGGACGTGCACCTCGTCCTCGTCGACCTCAGGGACGCCGACATCGACGGGCAGCAGGCCGAGGACCGCCTCGACGCGATCGGAATCACCGTCAACCGCAACGCCGTTCCGTTCGACCCGCGGCCACCGATGGTGACGTCCGGCCTGCGCATCGGCACGCCGGCACTCGCGGCGCGCGGTTTCGGCCGGGACGACTTCGTGACGGTCGCCGACCTGATCGCGCAGGCCCTCGTCGCACCCTCCGACGCGGACACGTCCGGATTGGCCGCCCAGGTCCGGGTCCTCGCGGACAAATACCCCCTCTACCCGGAGCTGTAGGGATGACCATCAGCGTCTTCGACCTCTTCTCCGTCGGCATCGGCCCCTCCAGTTCACACACGGTCGGGCCGATGCGGGCGGCGGGGACGTTCGTCGACGACCTCGGCGCACTCGGCGTTCTCGGGGACGTCGCCGGTGTCCGTGTCGACCTGTACGGCTCGCTCGCAGCGACCGGCGCGGGACACGGCACCATGTCGGCGATCCTCCTCGGCCTCGAAGGGTATCGGCCGGAGACCATCGCCACCGAGGAGATGGAGACGCGGCTCGACGAGGTGCGAGCGAGCCGGCGGATCCGCGTCGGCGGGACGGTCGACATCCCGCTCGCCGAGGACGAGATGGTGCTGCATCCGTTGACGGTGCTGGATTTTCACCCCAACGGCATGACGCTCACCGCCACCGGGGTGGACGGTCGCGAATTGCATGCGCAGACGTACTTCTCGATCGGCGGCGGCTTCGTGGTCACCGGCACCGAACCGGCTGTGTCGGTCGGTGCCGGCGCGAACGCGCTGTCGTTCGGGTCGGCTCGCGAATTGCTCGAACTCAGCGAGCACTACGGACTCGGCATCAGCGAGGTGATGCTCGAGCACGAACGGGCCCTCCGGCCCGAGTCGGAGGTCCGGGCGCGACTGCTGCACATCCGGGACGTGATGGTCGAGTGTCAGCAACGCGGCATCAGCCGGGACGGGTACCTGCCCGGCAATCTGCAGGTGCGCCGACGCGCCCGCGGCTGGTACGAGCGGCTGAACACGGAAGACCCCCACCGCGATCCCGCGTTCGCCGAGGACTGGGTGAATCTGGTGGCCCTCGCCGTCAACGAGGAGAACGCGTCCGGTGGGCGGATCGTGACCGCCCCCACCAACGGCGCGGCCGGCATCATCCCGGCGGTGCTGCATTTCGCGCTGCACTACACCGCCGTGGGGAAGGCGGATCCGGACGGCACGTCGGTGCGATTCCTGTTGGCGGCAGGCGCAATCGGATCCCTGTACAAGGAGCGGGCCTCGATCTCCGGGGCCGAGGTGGGCTGCCAGGGCGAGGTCGGCTCCGCGGCGTCGATGGCCGCCGCCGGTCTCGCCGAGATCCTCGGCGGCACCCCCGCGCAGGTGGAGAACTCGGCGGAGATCGCGATGGAACACAGTCTCGGTCTGACGTGCGATCCCATCGGGGGGCTGGTGCAGATTCCGTGCATCGAGCGCAACGCCATCTCGGCGGGCAAGGCGATCAACGCCGCCCGGATGGCACTGCGCGGCGACGGCACCCACCGCGTCAGCCTCGATCAGGTGATCGAGACGATGCGGGCCACCGGCGCCGACATGAGCTCGAAGTACAAGGAGACGTCTACCGGCGGTCTGGCCGTCAACGTGTCGGTGAACCTCGTCGAATGCTGACGCAGTGCCGGGGATCCGATCGGGATCCCCGGCACCGCGGTCATGCAGGTGCGGGCTGCAACAGACCGATCCGGTCGAATCGCGCCGCACGTTCGGAGAGTCGCTGGGTGGTGTCCGCCGCATCGAGGAGCGCCAGCTCGCGGTGGAGCACCGCACCGACCCGGGTGCAGAATGCCGTGGATTCCTCGGCTGCGTCGGGGAATTCGGGGATCACCTCGTCGACGATGCCGCTCGCGAGGAGATCGGACGACCGGATGCCCTGGCGGGCGGCCATGTCCGGCGCGTGCGCGATGTCGTGGTGCAGGATCGCGCTCGCACCCTCGGGCGGCAGCGGCGACAGCCAGCCGTGCTGGGCCGCGAGCACCCGGTCGGCCGGAATCAACGCCAGCGCGCCGCCGCCGGTGCCCTGCCCGAGCAGCAGGGAGATCGTGGGAACGTCGAGTGAGACCATGTCGGCGATGCAGCGCGCGATCTCGCCGGCGAGCCCGCCTTCCTCGGCCTCCTTCGACAACGCGGCTCCCGCGGTGTCGATGACCGTCACCAGCGGCAGGTTCAGTTCCGCCGCCAGCCGCATTCCCCTGCGCGCTTCCCGCAGGGCGGCCGGGCCGAGCGGCGACCGGGTGGTCTGCCCGCGACGGTCCTGCCCGAGCAGGACGCAGGGCATGTCACCGAACCGGACGAGGGCGAGGATCAGACCCGGATCGATCTCCCCCTGACCGGTTCCGTTGAGCGGGAGAACATCCGAGGCCGAATGGAACATCACGTCGCGTACCCCGGGCCGGTCCTCGCGTCGCGACGCGAGCACCGAGTCCCACGCGGGCACGTCCGGCAGACTCTCGTGCACGGCGGGGTCGGCGGGAGCCGGCCGGCCACCACGGCTGGAGGTGATGATGCGCAGCGCGCGGTCGACGATCTCGGCGAGCTGGTCCGGCGGCCGCACCGCGTCGATGAGTCCGTGCGCGTGGAGGTTCTCGGCGGTCTGGACACCCGTCGGGAACGGCGACTCGTACAGCGCCTCGTACACGCGCGGCCCGAGGAATCCGACGAGCGCTCCCGGTTCCGCGATGGTGACGTGGCCGAGTGATCCCCAGGACGCGAACACCCCGCCGGTCGTGGGGCTCCGGAGGTAGACGAGATACGGCAGGTGCGCCTCCTTGTGCTTGATCACCGCCGCCGTGATCTTGACCATCTGCAGGAAGGCAGTCGTCCCCTCCTGCATGCGCGTCCCACCCGAGGTGGGCAGGGCGAGCAGCGGAAGCCGCTCGTGGGTGGCGCGGCGGATCGCGGCGACCAGGCGCTCCCCCGCCGCCACGCCGATCGAGCCGCCGAGAAAACCGAACTCACAGACGAGGATTGCGGTTCGGCGGCCGCGGATGGTGGCGACTCCGGTGAGCACCGCCTCGTCGAGGCCGGTCTTCTCCTGCGCGCGGAGAAGCTCGTCCGCGTACTCGGAGTCCGCAGCGACCTGGATCGGCGGGGTGTCCCACGACTCCCAGGTGCCGGCGTCGACCACCAGATCGAGCAGTTCGGGAGCGGTCAGGCGCGCCATCAGCTGCATTCCTTCAGCCACGACATCACGGTGTCGTTGTCCGCGCCGAGGACCGGCGGTGCGGTGTGCCGGGTTTCGGTGACCTCGGTGCCGTCCGGTTCGAAGAACCGCAGGGGCGGGCCGGGCAGCGTGATGTTGCCGAGTGTGCGGTGGTCGACGTCGACGAGCAGCCCCTGCGACTTCGTCTGCTCCCATTCGTAGACCTCGGAGATGGTGCGGACGCGTCCCGCGGGCACCCCGATCCGGTCGAGTTCGATGAGGAGTTCGTCGCTCGTGTACGCGCCGAACGCGTCCTCGACCATCTCGAGGACCTGCTTGTGGTTCTCGACGCGTTCGGGATTGGTGGCCATGCCGGGGGCGTCGGGGTCGAGGTGGAAGCCCGCGCAGAACCGCTTCCACAGCCCTTCGCTGCCGACCGAGATCTGCACGGCGCCGTCGGCGGTGCGGAACAGTCCGTACGGGGAGATCGAGGGATGGTGGTTGCCCTGCGCCTCGCCGACCTCGCCTGCGACGGTCCACTTCGTCCCCTGGAAGGCGTGCACGCCGACGACGCTGGCCAGCAACGACGTTCGCACGACGCGGCCCCGTCCGGTGCGTTCGCGTTCCTGCAACGCGGCGACCACCCCGAACGCCCCGTACATGCCGGCGAGCAGGTCCGCGATGGGAACGCCGACGCGCTGGACGTCGTCGGGATTGGGTCCGGTCAGCGACATCAGCCCGGCCTCGCCCTGTGCGATCTGGTCGTAACCGGCGCGTCCGCCTTCGGGTCCGTCGTGACCGAAACCGCTGATGGACAGGACGACCAGGCGCGGGTTCAGTTCGGCGAGACGCTCGGTGGTGAACCCGAGCCGGTCGAGGACCCCGGTGCGGAAGTTCTCCATGAGGACGTCGGCCCGCCGGACGAGGGACTCGAGGGTGTCGCGTCCGTCTTCGGCCTTGAGGTCCAGGGTGATCGACTTCTTGTTCCGGTTCGTGGACAGGAAGTACGTCGATTCGCGCGGCGCGTCGGCGGGTTCGACGAACGGCGGCCCCCACCCGCGGGTGTCGTCGCCGCCGTGCGGGGTTTCGACCTTGATGACGTCCGCGCCGAGATCGCCGAGCATCATCGCCGCGTGGGGACCCGCCAGTGCGCGCGTCAGATCGACGACGACCACTCCTTGCAGCGGACCCGTGCGCTCCATCGTTTTCGTGGACATGTGAAACCACCGTTACTTCCTGGCGAGAGCCGCGAGAGCTGGACTGTTGGTGCAGTGACCTAGTGGACTAGCCAATTAAATGAAACATCTGATCCGACCGATGTCAAGAGCCGAGTTTTCGAGGTGGCGGGCCGGACGCCTACCCGCCGGCGGTCAGAGCCAGCCGGGCACCACGAGAATCGCCCAGGCCGCGAGTGGCCCGATGGCGACGACGAGCGCGCTGTACTTCAGGATCTGCTTGTAGAACCGGTCACGATCGACGTTCTGCGCGTTCGCGAGGACCAGCGCGCCGTTGGTCGAGAACGGGCTGACGTCGACGATGGTCGAGGAGATGGCGAGCGCGACGATGACACCGACCGCACCCACCTCACCGGCGAGAAGGAATGGAACCGCGAGCGGGATCGTCGCGCCCAGGATCGCCGTGGACGAGGCGAAGGCGGAGACGATGGCCCCGATGTAGCAGAGGAGCAGGGCGACGAGGAGCGGCATGCCCAGGCTCGCGACCGCGTTGCCGACGTACTCGACGGTGCCCGCCTCCTGCAGGACGCCCACGAACGTGAGGACGCCGCCGATGAGCAGCACCGTCGACCAGCTGATCTGCGCGATCGCACCCTTCTGCGCCTTCGGCGAGGCGAGCGCCAGGACGACCGCCACCGTCATCGAGATGAATCCCACGTCGAGATCGAGGATCAGCGAGAACACGGCGAGCGCGGCGAGACCCACCAGAGTGAGGGCCTGATCGACCGTGACGCCGGAGTGCGCAGGTGAGCCCGCGAGGGTCTGCGCCGGACGCACCTTGGTGGCGGTGGCCCCGCCCGACCCCGCGTCGCCGCCGGTCGTCGGCGCTCCACCGCCCGAGCCGCCGGCACCGGTTCCCTCCGTGTCCTCGACACCGTCGTCGTGCACGCTGCGCCCGATCAGGTCCCGCCCGCCGAGGAACACGAACAGCAGCACCCCGATCGCGGCGTTGAACAGGAGACTTCCGAGGAAGAGGGTGAGCGGGCTGTTGGTCAGTCCCGCCTTCGACGCGATGTCGTTGACCGTGACGCCGTAGATGCTGATCGGCGAGAATCCGCCGGCCTGTGCGCCGTGCACGACCATCATGCCCATCAGGAGGGCGTTGATCTTGTAGCGCGCGGCGAAGCCGAGAGCGATCGGCGCGACGATCGCCACGGCGGCGGGGCCGAGCGCACCGATCGCGGTGAGGACCGCCGTGATCCCGAACATCACCCAGGGAATCAGGGCGACACGACCGCGGACCAGCCGGACCGCCCCGCGGACCATGAGGTCGACGGTGCCGTTGTTCTGGGCGATTGCGAAGAGGTAGGTGATGCCGACCAGCGTCAGGAACAGGCTGCTGGGGAATCCGGCGATGATGTCGTCGCTGCTCATGTGCAGCGACAGGGTGCCGACGAAGAAGGCGGCAACGAAGCCGAGGGCGCCCATGTTCACGGGCAGCACGGTCGCCGCCAGGAACATGACGGCAAGCGCGAGGATGGGGATCAACTCGGTCGACATGAAAGTCTCCGGTTCTGTGGCAGTGGCAACTGGTGCCGGCCGACGCTCCGAGAATTGACTCAGTGGCAAATTGGCCTAGCCACTTCATCGAAGCAGTGTTGTAGGTCACTGTCAACAGCAACTGTGCGTGCGGTTACCCGCCTCCGGGAGATACCGTGGAGTAGTTTCAGTGGAATGGAGAGTGGGTGGCCCAGTGGCTGAGCAACTGCGTCCGGTAGCGCGACCGCGGCTGTACGAGGTGATCGTCGAGCAACTCTGCGCCCATATCGCGGAACACGAGATGACGCCGGGCGACCGCCTCCCCGCCGAGCGCGAACTCGCAGCTCAACTGGGGGTGTCCCGCGCGTCCCTGAGCCAGGCCCTCGTCGCCCTCGAGGTGCAGGGCGTGGTGTCGGTGCGGCACGGCGACGGCGCCGTCCTCGTCCGACAGCCCATCGAGGAGCGCGCGGTCAAGGCCCTGCGGGAACACGCCGACCGCCTGCCCGAGGTGATCGAGGCCCGCGAGGCACTCGAGGTCAAACTTGCCGGGCTCGCCGCCGAGCGCCGGACCGACGCGGAGATGGCGGCAATCGATTCCGCCCTCGCGACGATGGAGTCCGAGATCGCCGCGGGCGATCGCGGCGTCGTCGGTGACGAGCAGTTCCACGAGGCCATCACCGTCGCGGCGCACTCGTCACTGCTGGCCAAGCTGATGCACGAGATCTCCGGGCTGATCCGGGAGACCCGGATCGAATCCCTCTCCCAGGCCGAACGCCCGCGGGCCTCGCTCGAAGGGCACCGTCGTATTGCGACGGCGATTCGAGACCGTGACTCCGCGGGCGCCTCCCGTGCCATGGCCGATCACATTCGGATGGTGTCCGACGTCGCACTACTGCGCGAGGGCGGGTAGGGCACACACAGGGCGCGGAAACACGTACGCCTGACTAAAGCAGTGATACCGGTTTGTCCAACAGTACGGTTACGCCCTGGTGAGCCGTGCCATAGCGTTCCCTCTCGTCAGCCACTGCGGTCCCGCACTCCCGGGACATCGACCGAGAGGATCACCATGACGACCACCGAGAACATCGTCGAAACCCGCCCCGCCCCCTTCACCTGGGCGCAGTCCGCGCAGTACAGCCAGGGCGCCAAGGCCGGGGACCTGGTGTTCACGTCCGGTCAGGCCGGCTACGACGACGCCGGCAACCTCGTCGACGGCGGCTTCGAGGCGCAGGCCCGCCAGGTGTTCCGCAACATCGAGAAGATCCTGACCCAGCACGGCGCCTCGATGTCGTCGGTGGTCAAGCTGACCGCCTACCTGGGCGACCGCGACGACTTCGACACGTTCAAGAAGGTGCGCGCCGAGTTCTTCTCCGCCCCGTATCCCGCGGTGACCGCGGTGCAGAACTCGTTCCTCGTCGAGGGCATGCTCTTCGAAGCGGACGCCGTCGCCGTGGCCGGTGCCCAGCGCGTCCTCGCCGACACCGACGCCGGCTGACCACCCCTTCCACCACCAGTACAGAACTGGGATGTCCATGTCTGAGACCCTCTTTCCGACGCTGTTCTCTCCCCTGCAGGTCGGCGACGTCACCCTCAAGAACCGCATCTTCTCCTCCGGGCACGACACCGTGATGGTGCACGACGGCGCCGTCACCGACCAGCTCGTCGAATACCACCGCGCCCGGGCGGCCGGCGGCGCCGGACTGATCGTCATGCAGGTCGCCGGGATCCACGAGACCGCGCGGTACACCTACCACGTCCTCATGGCCACCGACGACAGCTGCATCGCCGGCTACCGGCGCGTCGCCGACGCCGTCCACGAGCACGGGTGCGCGCTGTTCGGTCAGGTGTTCCACCCGGGCCGGGAGATCATGGAATCCCAGGACGGTGCGCTCCCGGTCGCGTACGCCCCGTCGGCCGTGCCGAACGAACGATTCCGGGTCATGCCCCGGCCGATGTCCCAGGCGATGATCGCCGAGGTCGTCGCCGGATACGCGGCCGGGGCGCGCCGGCTCCAGCAGGCCGGACTCGACGGCGTCGAGATCGTGGCCAGCCACGGCTACCTGCCCGCCCAGTTCCTCAACCCCGACCTGAACCTGCGCACCGACCAGTACGGTGGCGACCGCGACAATCGGATGCGATTCCTGCGCGAGATCATCGCCGCCGTCCGCGAGGCCGTCGGATCGGGATTCGCCGTCGGCGTCCGCGTGTCCGGGATCGAGCACTCCTCGGCGGAGGACGAACCCACCGACATCGTCGAGGTCTGCCGACGGCTCGACGCGGACGGGCTGCTGGACTTCCTGAACGTCACCGAGGGCACGTCCGCGAGCCGGTCCGGGTCCCTGCACATCGTTCCGCCGATGAGCGAGGAGGCCGCCTACACCGCACCCGCCGCGGCGAAGATCAAAGCGGCAGTGTCGATCCCGGTGCTCGTCGCCGGACGGATCAACCAACCGCAGGAAGCCGAGATCGTCGTCGCCAAGGGTCAGGCCGACGCCTGCGCGATGACCCGCGCCCTGATCTGCGACCCGGACATGCCTGCCAAGGCCCTCGCCGAGCGGCCGGACGACATCCGGGCCTGCATCGGCTGCAACCAGGCGTGCATCGGCCACTTCCAATCCGGCTACCCGATCTCCTGCATCCAGCGCCCGGAGACCGGACGCGAACGCGAGTTCGGCACGCTGGTGCTCACCCCGAAACCGACGGACGTCATGGTCGTCGGCGGCGGACCCGCCGGGATGAAGGCCGCCGTGGTCGCCGCCCAGCGCGGGCACCGGGTCACCCTCTACGAGGCCAGTGGCCGGGTCGGTGGGCAGGTGCTGCTCGCCGAGCGGCTGCCCGGCCGGTCCGAGTTCGGCGGCGCCGCCACCAATCTGCAGTCCGAACTCGACCGCTACGGGGTGATCGTGAAGACCCGCGTCCAGGTCGATGCGGCGATGATCACCGAACAACGACCCGACCACGTCATCATCGCGACCGGCGCCACCCCGTACCGGCCGCACCTCGAACTGGACGGCGACATGCCGGTCCTCGAGGCGTGGGACGTGATCGGCGCGAACGGCGGCAACACCCCCAAGGGGGAGATCGTCGTGGCCGACTGGCGCGGAGACTGGACCGGACTCGGGGTCGCGGAAATGCTCGCCCGCGAAGGGCGCAAGGTGACCCTGTGCGTCAACGGCTACGCGGCCGGCGAGAACCTGCAGCAGTTCACCCGGGTGTCGATGCTGCGCGCGGCCACCGAAGCGAAGGTCCGCATCGTCCCCCACACCCGCCTGTTCGGGGCGGACGACGACACCGTCTACCTGGTCAACACCCTGACCGGCGAACCGATCATCCTCGACGGCATCGACGGACTCGTCCTCGCCCTCGGCCACCAGCAGAACGACACCCTGCTCGCCGACGTCGAATCCACCGGCATCCCGTTCACCGGAGTCGGTGACTGCCTCGCCCCGCGCACCGTCGAAGAGGCCGTCCTCGACGGGTTGCGCGCGGCCGCCGCCGTCTGACCCTGTTCAGTCGGTCAGCGCACTCGCGTGGGCGCGGGCGCGGAGCGCCAGCCACAGCATCGCGATGTCCGAGGACGCCTTGAGATTGCGTCCCGTCACGGACTCGATCTTCCGGAGACGGAAGGCCAGAGACTGCCGGTGAATTCCGAGCTGCTCGGCCGTCTCCGTCCAGCTTCGGTCGTGGGTGAGGAAGGTTTCGAGCGTCTCGACGAGGTGCGACTCGTGCCCCCGGTCGTACAGGAGGAGATCGCCGAGGATCGCGTCGGTGGCGTGCCGGGCGTCGGTCAGGGTGCGCGGCACGAACAGTGGTGCGTCGGTGGTGTATCGGGCGACGGGTACGCCGGTCGATCGGGCGGTGTCCAGCGCCCATCCCGCCTGACGAGCGCTGTCGGAGATCTGCCCGATCGTGGTCGCCGAGGGTGACACTCCCATCGCCCGGGTTCTGCCGCTCAGCACGTCGATGGTCTCCGGACTCCGGCCGGTGGGAATCAGCATGTACGCGTGTTCGTCGAGGGAGCCGGTCACGTTGGGGACGCCCCGGTCGCCGGTTATCGTCCGCGCAGCCGGTAGGAAGTCGGTTCCGAAGCTCAGCACCGTCCATTCGGGTTCGGCCAGGTTGAACTGTTCGAGCAGTGGTATCACCGCCTCGGCGGCGTCGGTTCCGGCGAGAATTCTCCGCAGCAGGCCCTCACCGGCCTCGTCGGCGTGCTCCCGCTCCCTGGTGACCTTTTCGACTTCGACGCCGATCAGGGTTCGCACATGCAGCAGGGCGAAGGCATCGACGTCCGTGGCCGGGCTTCCCTCCATCACCAGCATGCATTTCCGGTGAGTGGGAAGGGCATGGGCGGTCATCACATAGTCGGCACCGTCCATCAGCGTGAGGTGGGCGGGCAGACGATCGAGGGTCCCGGCGACCCGCGCGGCCAACGCGCGGATGGTCTTGTCGGACAGTGCATTGTCGGTCGGGAGAACTTCGGTGCCGTACTCGACGTCGACGACGTGCAGCGTGTAGCGAAGCTCGCGGGACAGCCGGACAAGGAGACTCGTCTCCGCCAGCGACGTCGAGCGTGCGTGTTCGTAGAGTCGGCTCAGTCGTGCGACCCTGCTGACCTGAACACTCTGACTGGCCAAAGCCACCGTACGTCCGATGGCCGCGAACGGGGTGGTGTGGCTGCACCGAAGGATGGGGAAACCCAGTCGGTCGGCAACAGCGAGCATCGCGGCCGTGAGCGGTGGCGCTGTCGCGTCGTCACCGATGATGACGCCCGCCAGACCCTTGTCGTGGAGGCGCTCGACGAACGTGCACTGTGCCTGCTCGTCCGGCGGCACGCACAAACCGGCGGTCATCAGCAGCTCGTCCGCTCCCAGCCAGTCCCAGGGGTCGAGTTCCGAGGTGTGTGCCCACACGATCCGGCGATCGAGTCCCGTCACACCGGCGACGGCAGCGCACCCGAGCTGATCCATGGCGATGAGGTCGCCGACGGTGAGTCTCGACATCGTCTTCCTCTCGTCTCAGTCCCGGACGCTACTGATCCGGCGGGTGATCAGCGCCATCCAGAAGTCGGCGATGTCTGCGGAACTCTTCATGCTTCGGCCGGTGAGGCCCTCGATCTTGCGCAGCCGGTATCCGAGCGTCTGGCGGTGAATGACAAGCTTTTCCGCGGTTGCCGACCAGTTCCGATCCATGGACAGGAATACGTCCAGCGTCTCGACGAGATCGCTGTGATTGGCGGCGTCGTAGTCGATGACCTTCCCCAGCACGGCCCGCGTCGCAAAATGTGCTTCGGTCAACGTTCGGGGAAGGAACAGGGGGGCCGCGGTCGAATACTCGGCAAGGCCGCCGCCCGCCGCCCGCGCGGCCTGGAGAGCCCACCGGGCTTGACGAACGCTGTCCGGAACCCGCCCCGTCGTCGCGTTACGGGCCGACATTCCCATCGCATCGATGTGGCGGTCGAGGAGGTCCGCCGTCAGGTCGGCCTCGGTGCTCGGGACCATCAGGTACCCCTCGTCCCCTACCGAGCACGACAGGTACGGGACTCCGCGGTCCCCGATGAGCGTGCGGGCCGTCTGGAGGTGAGATGCGTCGAATCCGATGACGCACCAGTGGGTATCGGCCAACTCCAGTTGTCCGAGGCGAGGTGTGGCAGCCTCCACGCCGATCGATCCGGTGATCATCTGCTCGAGCAGCTCCGCCCGCACCACATCGGTGCGTTCACGTTCCCGGGTCACCCGCTCCACTTCCACGCCCACGAGGCTCTGCGCATGCAACAACACGAACGCGTCGACCTCGATGTCGGCGTGCCCGGCCGCGACGAGCATGCACCTGCGGTGGGTGGCGAGGGGGAACGCTGTCGCCACCGTCCCGGCGCCGGCGTCGATCGACACCCTCGACGGAAGACGGTCGAGCCGGCCGCCGACGCTGCGGCGGAGCTCGTCGACGAGATCGTCGCCGAGCGGACGGGCGTCGCGCAGCACCTCGCTGCCGAGTTCGACGTCCACGACGTGGAGTCGGTGTCCGAGTTCCGCCGACACTCGATCGAGCAGCGACGTCTCGTCCTCCGGTGCCGCCTGCGTGGCGTCGTAGAGCCTGCTCAAGCGGGCGATTCGACTGACCTGGACGCTCTGGGCCGCGATGGCGACGGTACGGCCGATCGCGACGAAAGGCGTTGCATGACCGACCGAGACGACGGGGAAGCACTGCTCGTCCGCTTCGGCCAGCATGTCCTGCGTCAGCGGCGGCGCGAGCAGGTCGTCGCCGATCGCGATACCGGCCAAACCCGCCTCGCTGAGACGTCGCACGAACTGTCGCTGTGCGTCCGCCGCTGCCGGCAGGCTCATACCGGTGGTCATCAACAGGTCGTCCTTACCCAGCCAGTTCCAGGGGTCGGGCAGTTCGCACACCTGCGCCCACACCACGATCCGGCCGGCACCGGCAGCGCCGGCCACCACGCTGCACGCGAGTTGCCGCATGGCCACCAAGTCGCCGACTGTCAGGTTCGACACGAATCACTCCGTCGATGCGGGTAATGAACGTCGCCAGCAGAATTGTACGTCCGTATGGCTCCTCGTCAGGGGACGAGGACGACGGCACCGGTCGTCTTCCGGGCCTCGAGGTCTCGATGCGCGTCGGCGGCGTGTTCGAGCGGGTAGTGCGCGCCGACGCGAACGTGCAACGAGCCGTCCGCGACGGCCGCGAAGACCTCGCCTGCCCGCCAGGTGAGTTCCTCACGGGTGCGGATGTAGTGCGCGAGCGTGGGACGGGTGAGGACCAGGGACCCTGCGGGATTGAGTCGTTGCGGGTCGAACGGCGGTACCAGGCCGCTCGAGGCGCCGAAGAGGGCAAGGGTGCCACGGACCCGGACGGACGCGAGGCTCGCCTCGAACGTGGCCGCGCCGACCCCGTCGTAGGCGACGACCACACCCTCCCCGTCGGTGAGTTCGCGGACGCGGGCGGCGATGTCGTCCTCGTAGCGGAGCACCTCGGCGGCGCCGGCCTCGCGCGACAGCTTCTCCTTCACATCCGACGAGACGGTGGTGATCACCCGCGCACCCAGCTTCGTGGCCAGTTGAGTCAGCAGCAATCCGACGCCGCCGGCCCCGGCGTGGACGAGCACGGTGTCGCCGGACTGCACCGGGTAGGTCGAGTACGCCAGGTAGTGGGCCGTCATCCCTTGCGCCAGTGCAGAAGCCGCCTGCGGGGCGGGCACGCCGTCCGGTACCGCGATCGCGACTGCGGCGGGCACCACTACCTGTTCGGCGTAGTTGCCGGTTGCCCCGCACCACGCGACGCGGTCACCGGGCGCGAAGCCGAGCACCCCGGCACCGACCGCTTCGACGACGCCCGAGCCCTCGTCGCCGGGAACGTACGGCAGCGGATGCGGGTACACCCCGGTCCGGAAATAGGTGTCGATGAAGTTGACGCCGATCGCGTCGGTCCGCACGAGCAGATCGTCCGGACCGGGCTGGGGATCGGGGACCTCGGTGAGTTCGAGCACGTCGGGACCACCGAGACGAGAGACCTGAATGGCACGCATGGCCTATGTTCTACACGCCCATCCACTATTTGAACATGCCGGCCATAAAGTGAAGGCGTCGTGAAGTGGCGGGGAGGCGAGCATCGACAAGTTTCGGGGTAATTCTTGCGAAATGCGCTATTGACGCCCACACATTCCACCTCTTACAGTGTTGTTCAACACATGAACTACGTGTTCAAAAAGTGAACGGAGATAGACAATGGCGTCTCAGCGCATGCGGATCTTTGCCTTCGACTACCAGGGCCCGGCGCACCTGTCGGCCGGCCTGTGGCGGCACCCGAAGGATCAGGGCGCGAACTACAAGAACCTCGCCTACTGGACCGAGTACGCCAAGCTGCTCGAGGCGGCCCGGTTCGACGGCATCTTCTTCGCCGACAACGTCGGCTACCACGACATCTACGAGGGCAACGCCGACGCGGCCCTCGCCGACGCCGCGCAGATCCCCGCGCAGGATCCGTTCATGGCCGTCTCCGCGATGGCGGCGGTGACGAAGAACCTCGGATTCGGGCTGACGGGGTCGACCTCCTACGAGCACCCGTACGCGCTGGCCCGCAAGTTCAGTACCCTCGACCACCTCACCGACGGCCGGGTCGGCTGGAACCTGGTGACCTCCTACTCCGACAGCGCCGCCCGCAATCTCGGTACCGGACAGCAGGTTCCGCACGACGAGCGGTACGACATGGCCGCCGAGTACCTCGAGGTCTGCTACAAGCTGTGGGAGGGATCCTGGGACGACGACGCGGTCGTGCGGGACGCCGAGCGGGGCGTGTACATCGATCCGCGCCGAGTCCACGACATCGAGCACAAGGGTAAGTACTTCTCCGTGCCTGGCTTCGCGTTGTGCGAGCCGTCCCCGCAGCGCACCCCGGTGATCTTCCAGGCCGGCGGCTCGTCCAAGGGCCGCGCCCTCGCCGCCGCCAGCGCCGAGGCGGTGTTCGTCAACGCCGTGTCCATCCCGGCGCTGAAGAAGCAGGTCGACAGCCTGCGCAGTCTCGCCGCCGAGGCCGGCCGCGACCCGGCCAACGTGCACGTGCTGCAGATGCTCAACGTCGTCTGCGCACCGACCGACGAAGAAGCGCACGCGAAGTACGAGAGCTACCGCAAGCTCGTGAGCTACACCGGGGCGATGGCCCGCTACAGCGGCTGGACCGGATTGGACATGTCGCAGTTCGACCCCGACGTTCCCCTCAAGCACGTCAAGACCAACGCCGGACAGACCATGGTCGACCTGTTCTCGAAGATGGACCCCGACAAGGAGTGGACCCCGCGCGACATCGCCGAATTCGTCGGCATCGGCGGCACCGGCCCCACCATCGTCGGCTCGCCCACCACCGTGGCCGACGAACTGACCCGGTGGATGAACGAGACCGGTATCGCCGGCTACAACCTCGCCAACGCCATCAAGTACCAGGACATCGCCGACTTCATCGAACTCGTCGTCCCCGAACTGCAGCGGCGCGGCACCATGTGGAGCGACTACGAAGGCTCCACCCTGCGCGAAAAGCTCTACGGCCCCGGCGCCGTCCGGCTCCGCGACGACCACCCCGGCCTCCGCTTCGGCAATCGCACCGTCGACGCCGTCTGACCCACCGACCCGACAAGGACACCCATGCAGACCACCGAACTCCACGACGTCGCGGCCACCCTGCGGACCGCACGCGTGAACGGGGCACCGATCACCGCGCCGACCAAGACCTGGCCCGCCCTCGACGCCGACTCCGCCTTCGCCGTCCAGCGCATCAACGTCGAACACGCCGTCGCGGGCGGTGACCGCCTGGTCGGATACAAGCTCGGCAACATCGCGAAGGTCATGCAGGAAGCCTTCGGCCTCGGCCAGCCCGACTACGGATTCCTGCTCGCCAGCATCTTCGCCTACGAAGGCACCACCCTCGAACGGGAAAACTACATCGAACCGTTCGTCGAACTCGAACCCGCATTCGTGCTGAAAAGCAGTCTGCGCGGGCCCAACATCACCGTCGCCGACGTCATCAACGCCATCGACTACGCCGTGCCCGCCATCGAGATCATCGACTCCCGCGTCCAGAACTGGGCCATCGACCTCCCGGACACCCTCGCCGACAACGGATCCACCGGCGCGGTCATCCTCGGCGGCACCCCCCGCCGCATCACCGACCTGACCCTGCGCGACATGAACGGCTCCCTGCACTTCAACGGGCGCGAGGTCATCACCGGCAACACCCGCAACATCCTCGGCAACCCCCTCGCCGCGGTCGCCTGGCTGGTCAACCGCCTCGCCGCCTACGACGTCGAATTCCAGGCCGGCCAGGTCATCCTCCCCGGCAGCTGCCTGCAGGCAGTCCCCATGAACCAGGCCGGCCGCTGGGTCGGCGAATTCGAAGGCTTCGGCACCATCGAGTTCGACGTCTCCACCGCCACCAACTGACACCACGAAAGATCTTCGCGGGAACATATTCCCTGCGGCAACACGTTCGTTCAGGAATCAGGAGCGCCTTCTTGACTGAACGAACTGCGCGGGTGCCTGACCTGATGTGTCGGCGTCAGGCACCCGCCCTCCACGTGCGCGACGCACCGCCGTACCGGCCACACTTTGTCCCGGTTACGGCGGTGCGTTTGTCGTAGGAGTACCGAAACGTCGACCCCGGGAAACCGAATGACCATCACCGAGCATCCATCCGACCCTCCGTCCGGCTGGGACTGGCGACATGAGGGATCGTGCCGCGGCACCGACACCGCCATGTTCTTCTCGCCCGACGATCGCGAGCAGCGAACCGTCCGCACACGGCGCGAACGCCGCGCCAAACAGATCTGCCAGGACTGCCCCGTGCTCCGCGAATGCCGAACTCACGCCCTCACCGCCGCGGAACACTACGGCATCTGGGGCGGCTCCGCCGCCCGTGCGTGGTTGAAGAGTGCAGAGACTCCTTAACCACGCACGGGCGCGCAGTGCCTATCGCGCTGCGGCGGCGACTGCCTTCGCGACAGCGGGGGCGACGCGAGGATCGAGCGGGCTGGGAACGATCCTGTCCACAGCCAGCTCGTCACCGACGACCGAGAGGATCGCCTCGGCGGCGGCGAGCTTCATGCCCTCGGTGATCCGCCGGGCACCGGCATCCAGGGCACCCTTGAACACCCCGGGGAAGGCGAGCACATTGTTGATCTGGTTCGGGAAATCCGACCGTCCGGTGGCGACGATCGCCGCATGCTTGCGGGCGACGTCGGGGTGGATCTCCGGATCCGGGTTCGACAGCGCGAACACGATCGCGTCATCGGCCATGGTCGCGATGAGCTCCTCCGGGACGGTGCCCGCGGACACGCCGAGGAACACGTCCGCGCCGTCGAGGGCCCGGGCGACACCGCCGCGACGACCGGCCGGGTTGGTGCGCGCGGCCAGATCCACCTTCACCTCGTTCAAATCCCGACGATCCACGGAGACGATGCCCTTCGAATCCAGCACCGTCACGTCCGCGATACCGGCGGCGAGCAGGATATTCGCGCACGCCACACCGGCGGCCCCGGCACCGGAGGTCACCACCCGCAGGCCGCTGAGCTCCCGGCCCTGAACCTTCACCGCGCCCTTCAACGCGGCGAGGACGACGATGGCGGTGCCGTGCTGGTCGTCGTGCATCACCGGGCAGTCCAGCGCCTCGATGACCCGCCGTTCGATCTCGAAGCACCGGGGTGCGGAGATGTCCTCCAAATTCACCGCCCCGAAGCTCGGGCGAAGCCGGATCAGGGTCTCCACGATCTCGTCCGGATCCTGGGTGTCCAGGACCAGCGGGATCGAGTTCAACCCGGCGAAGTTCTTGAACAGGGCGGACTTGCCCTCCATCACGGGAAGGGAGGCACGCGGGCCGATGTCACCGAGGCCGAGGACCGCGGAGCCGTCGGAGACGACGACCACGAGGCGGTTGGTCCAGGTGTAGCGGTCGGCGAGGGTCTCGTCGGCGTGGATGGCGCGGGAGACCTGCGCGACACCCGGGGTGTACGCGATCGACAGGTCGCGCTGATTGTCGAGCGGGGCCGTCAGCTCGACCGAGAGCTTGCCGCCGAGATGGCCGGCGAAAATCTCCTCCTCGGTCAGTTCAACCTTCTGCGGCGTGGCGGATTCGGACACGACAGTCACGACTTCTACTCCAAAGATGTTGGACGGAAACGGGGATGAGTCGTCAGAGCACGGCAGCCGACAGGGCCCCGATGCGGGACCGGGTGGGTGACGCGGGGTTCAACCGAGCCGCTGGAGGGTGTGGCCCATGCGGTCGCGTTTGGTGGTCAGATAGGACCGGTTGTAGGCGGTCGGTGAGGACTCGTGGGGGATCTGTTCGGCGACGGTGATGCCGTGGTCGCTCAGAGCCCGGACCTTGTCGGGATTGTTCGTCATCAGCCGCACTCGGCCGACTCCGAGGTCGTCGAGGATTTCGCAGGCGACGCGGTAGTCGCGGCTGTCGACGGGCAGGCCGAGGCTGACGTTGGCGTCGATGGTGTCGAGGCCCTCGTGCTGTTGGAGTTCGTAGGCGCGCAGTTTGTGCCCCAGGCCGATTCCGCGGCCCTCGTGTCCGCGGAGATAGATCAGGATGCCGGCGCCGACCTCGGCGATGGCGCTCATGGCGGATCGGAATTGGGGTCCGCAGTCGCAGCGCAGGGAGCCGGCGAGGTCACCGGTGATGCACTCGCTGTGCATCCGAACCAGCGGCGCGTCGGTCGTGGCCACGTCGCCCATCACCAGGGCCAGGTGCTCGACGCCGTCGCCGGGTGCCTGATAGGCCAGCGCGTCGAACGTGCCGACCTCGGTGGGCAGGGTGCTGCGGCCGGACCGGACGACGATGTTCCCGGGGCGCGCGGCACTCTGGCGGAGCGGGGTCACCGTTCCATCCGTGCGTGAGCGCCATGCGCGCAGTTCGGCGATGGAAATCATCGGGATCGAGTGCTGTGCGGCGAGTTGTTCGAGGTCGTCGCGTCGCATCATCTCCCGCCGATCGGGGGTGACGATCTCGCAGAGCAGGGCGGCGCCGCTGAGCCCCGCCATGCGGCACAAATCGACTCCGGCCTCGGTGTGCCCCGGGCGCTCGAGGACGCCGCCGGGCTTGGCGAGCAGCGGCATGACGTGGCCGGGCCGGGCGAGATCGGCGGGCTGCAGGGCCGGGTCTGCCAGGGCCCGGATGGTGGCGCCGCGATCGCCCGCACTGATTCCCGTGGTGGTGCCGTGCCGGTAGTCGACGCTGACCAGGAATGCGGTGTTGTGGGCTTCGGTGTTGTCGGGGACCATCAGGTCGAGGCCGAGCCTGTCGGCGCGGGCCTCGTCGATGGCGACGCAGAGAAAGCCGGATGTGTGTTCGAGGAAGAACGCGACCGCATCGGTGCTCGCGTATTCGGCGGCCATGATCAGGTCGCCCTCGTTCTCGCGGTCCTCGTCGTCGACGACGAGGACCATTCCCTTGTTTGCCAGTGCGGTGACCGCGTCCGAGATGGTCGACATGATCGCTGGCTCCTTCCTTGGCGAACACACGGAGTGTGGTGGGACGTTCTGGGGGGTCGAGGCGGAGTCGCGGGGCTGACGTCGTTGTCGGTCCGGCGACTCCGCGCTCGGGATCGGGGTGTTACCGCTGGTGCGGAGCGGACGTTTCGCTGAGACTGCGGCCCATCGTTTCCGGGGCGAGGACCTGGGAGACCGACGCGCCGATGACGCAGATGCCGGCCGCGATGAGCATCGTGGTGCCCGCGCCGAGGTTGTGCATCGACCAGGGCAGCAGGAACGTGCCCAGACCGGCTCCGACGCGGCTGAACGCGGTCGCGAAACCGGTTCCCAGGCCGCGGATCTCGGTCGGGAAGATCTCCCCCGGGTAGACACCCGTCAGCGCGGTGCACATGGCGTTGGCGAACGCGAAGACCAGGAAGCCGATGAGCACCAGCACCGGCGGTGCAGAGGTCCAGAGCCCGATCGCGGCCAGGACCGCGGCGCACACCCACTGCTGCGGGATGGTCAGCTTTCGCCGGCCGATCCGTTCGATGAGGATCACCGAGATGACGACACCGGCCAGGGCGAGACCGTTGACCCCCAGGGCGCCGACGAGTCCGTCGCCGAGACCGTAGTCGGCGAGCACGCTGGCCGCGAACGTGGCGATGGCGAAATACGGTGCCACCACACAGAACCAGAAGACGGAGATGAAGATCGTCGCCCGCCGGTAGGACGGGGAGAACAGCATCCCGAATGTGCCCGTGCGGGTCGGTTCACTGGTGGTGTCGAGGACGTCGGCGGGGTCCTCGAGGTAGGTGTGGGCGATCTCGGTTGCCTCGTCGGTACGGCCCTTGTTCATCAGCCAGCGCGGGGATTCGGGCATACCCAGCCGGGCCAGGAGCAGGATGACAGCGGGCAGGGTGCTCGAGCCGAGCACGATGCGCCAGTCCAGGGACCACACGGCGGTCATCAGGAAGCCGGCGATAAAAGCCGTCATGAATCCGAGGTACCAGGCGACCTCCGAGAAGGCCATCAGCCTGCCGCGCAACCGCCTGGGTGAGAACTCGGCGAGCAGCGGCCAGCCCACGGAGTAGTCGGCGCCGATCGCGATGCCCATCAGCAACCGGACGAGGAAGAGGTGCCAGGCCGAGTCGACGAAGAATTGCAGGACCGAACCGGCGGTGAAGATGAGCAGGTCGATCGTGAACAGCGGCTTGCGGCCGAGTTTGTCGGCGAGCCAGCCGCCGAGGGGGCCGCCGACGAAGATGCCGATCAGCGCGGACGCACCGATGAGCCCCTCCCAGAACAGCGACATGCCGAGATCGAGGGTGATGGCACCGATGACGGTGCCGATGATGCCGAGGATGTAGCCGTCGATGAACATGCCACCGGCGATCACACCGGTCAGCTTGACCAGGAAGCGCTTCTTGTCGACCGACTGCTGGTCGATGTCCACGGGTTCGTTGTTCGTGATGGTCATCGGCCCTCCTCGCTCGTGCGCGTCGGCGTGGCGATCACGACCGACGACGGTGGGCAATCACCGTGCGCAGGGGCGGAGAGGCGGGAAGCAGATGTTCGCACGTGATGTCACAACCTTCGTGAAGTGGTGCACGGCCACGGAATCCGAGGGATCTCTGGCGACTGCGGGTCGTTGGGATGGGCTCGATCGCTGCAGCTCAGCCGCGCTGCGTGTTCAATAAATGAACGATGTGGTCAAAATTGTGACATGAGACTCACGGCGCGTCAAGACCGCACCTGAGCCCGCACTGTCGCAGGATCGACATTCAGGCCCGCCGCTCTTGACAGATTGTGATCTACGGCTCAGGATCATGACCGATCAATATTGAACAAGACGTTCAAAATATGAACAGTTCACGGCGGTGAGGAGACACCATGGCGGACAGCGCCCACCAGCATCAGGAAGCCGATGTCGTCGTTGTCGGCGGCGGCATCGCCGGGTTGATCACCGCCCGGGAGCTGTCCCGTACCGGACTGAGTGTGGTCGTGCTCGAGGCACGCGACCGGCTCGGCGGACGGGTGTGGACCGACCACCGCCTCGGCAGGGACCTCGAGATCGGCGGCACCTGGATGCACTGGGTGCAGCCGCACGTGTGGGCCGAGATCACCCGGTACGGACTCTCGGTGACCCGTGGCCCGCGCGCGGAGCAGGCGTACTGGCTCGCCGGCGACCGGGTCCGCACCGGCACGTTCGAGCAGTTCATGGAAGTGATCGATCCCGGAATGCGCCGGCTGCTCGCCGACACCATGAACATCGTCCCCCGGCCCGATCTGCCGCCCGCATCACCCGAACTCGCGAACATCGACCGGTACAGCGTGCAGGACATGCTCGACCGGCTGCAGCTGAGCGAGGACGAATACCAGGCGAACGAGGCGGCCTGGGTCGGACACTTCAACGGCCCACTCACCGAGGGGGCCTTCACCACCGCGTTGCGGTGGACCGCCGCCACCGCGGGCTCGTGGCATCTGATGCACGAGGCGTCCGCGGTCTTCCGCCTCGCCGACGGCACCCAGTCCCTGGTGGCGGCGATCGCCGCCGATACCACCGCGGAGCTGCGCACCCGCGCGGAGGTTTCTCACATCGAACACGACACCGAACGCGCTCGAGTGCACCTGAGCGACGGCCAGGTGATCACGGCGCGTCGAGTGGTACTCACCGTGCCCCAGAACATTCTCGGCGACCTCGCCGTCACCCCACCGCTCAACGACTGCAAGCTCGCCGCAAGCAAGGAGAAGGCCGCCTCCCAGGGGGTCAAGTGCTGGATCCGGGTACGTGGCCCGATCGCCCCGTTCTTCGCGTATTCCTCCGCCGCCCACCCGCTGTCCGTCGTGCGCACCGAATACCTCGGCGACGACGATGCAGTTCTGGTCGGTTTCGGGGCCGACTCGACGCGACTCGACCCCAACGACCGCGATGCCGTTCAGCGGGCGTTGACCGTCTGGCGGGACGATCTCGATGTCCTCGAGGTGACCGGACACGACTGGATGAGCGACCAGTACTCGCAGGAGACCTGGATGATGCACCGTCCGAACCAGGTCACTCGTTACCTGGGCGCGCAGCAGGCCACCGAAGGCGTTCTGCACTTCGCGAGCAGTGACATCGCGAATCTGTGGGCCGGATTCATCGACGGCGCCATCGAGAGCGCACTGCGCGCCGCACGCGACATCGCCACCGAATTGCGCTCCGACCATTCCTCCTACACCGCTGCCGGGTCCGGCACCACGATCTGACAAGGAGCCACCATGCTTACGTCCACCATCGACCAGGCCCACTACCGCACCGTCATGGGACACCTGCCCACCGGCGTCGTCGCCCTCTCCGGCATCACCCCCGACACCGAACACCCCTGCGGCCTCGTCGTCGGCACCTTCCAATCACTGTCCCTGGACCCACCCTTGGTCAGCTTCAGCGTCGCCCACACCTCCACCAGCTGGCCCAAGGTCCGCGCCACCGGCCGACTCTGCGCCAGCATCCTCGCCGCCGGCCAGGAACCGATCTGCCGCGCCCTCTCCAGCAAACAACCCGACAAATTCGCCGACATCGACTGGACCCTCTCCCAGACCGGATCCCCCCGCATCACCGGAGCCCACGCCTACGTCGACTGCGAAATCACCCACGAACTCGACGGCGGCGACCACACCATCGTCATCGCCCACGTCCTGCACATGGACACCGGACACGGCGAACCCCTCGTCTTCCACCAAGGCCGACTCGGCGGAATCCGGCAACTCACCGCCGCCTGACCACAACCGGATACGCCTGACCGAGCCCACGAAAGAGGTAAAGCGTTGCGCATCGCCGAGATTCACGTGTATCAGATGGATCTGCCGTTCAGCGGCAAGGCCTACCGGATGTCCGAGGGCTCGTACACCGCCCTGGACTCGACGATCGTGCAGATCGTGTCCGATGCGGGTGTCTCCGGGTGGGGTGAGACGTGCCCGGTCGGCCCGACGTATGCGCCGGAGCACGCCCTGGGCGCGCGGGCTGCACTGAACCAGATGTCGGCGGGCCTGATCGGCATGCCGGTGACGGGTCCGCTGGCCGTGCGCCGCGCACTGGACCGGCTCCTCAACGGGCACAACTACGCCAAAGCCGCGATCGACATCGCGATTCACGACCTGATCGGCAAGACTCACGGAATCCGCGTGTGCGACATGCTGGGTGGCGCGACCACCGATCGGGTGGACTCCTACTACGCGCTGTCCATCGGCGAGCCGGACGATGTCGCCCGGACTGCCGTCGAGAAGATCGCCGAGGGGTATCCGCGGTTGCAGATCAAGGTGGGCGGACGGCCGGTCGAGATCGACATCGAGACCGTTCGCAAGGTCTGGGAAGCAACCGGATGCACCCGCCTGTCCCTGGATGCCAACCGCGGACTGTATGCGCGCGACGTCCTTCGAATCGGCCGGGAGTGCGCCGACATTCCCTTCGTCTTCGAGCAGCCCTGCAACACGATGGAGGAGATCGCCGCGATTCGCGGCCAACTGCACCACGCGGTCTATCTCGACGAGAACACCGAGGATCTCGGCGACGTGCTCCGAGCGATTTCTCTCGGCGTGTGCGACGGATTCGGACTGAAGGTCACGCGACTGGGCGGTCTCGGTACCCTCGCGACCGTGAGGGATCTCTGCGAGGCGCGTTCCATGCCCCACACGTGCGACGACTCCTGGGGAGGCGACATCATCGCGGCCGCGTGTGCCCACATCGGATCGACGGTTCAGCCGCGCCTGCTCGAGGGCGTGTGGATTGCCGAGCCCTACATGGACATTCACTACGACTCGGACAACCCGGTCCGGATCGAAGGGGGGCGCATCCGGGTACCGACCGGCCCCGGTCTCGGCGTCGTCCCCGACGAGGGCGTCTTCGGCGAGCCGGTCGCGTCCTTCGAATAGACAACCGCCAACCCGACCCACACACCCGGCTGCGCCGCACCCGCCGCGAGCCTCTCCGAAAAGGATCCCGCACTTCATGACTGACGTCACGCATTCGATCGCACCGGACACCACCGACGCACAACTCGACCGCCTCCTCGACGCCGCGGCCGCCGCCGCACCGCTCTGGGAGGACCGCACCCCCCACGACCGCGCCGCTGTACTCGTCGCGATCGCCGACGCCCTCGAGGCGCACGCCGACGGGCTGGTCGCCGACGCCATCACCGAAACCGGGCTTCCCCAGGCCAGGTTGAGCGGGGAACTGAACCGGACCTGCGTGCAGTTGCGGATGTTCGCCGAGGAACTGATCGACGGCACCTTCCTCGACGTGATCATCGACCGCGCAGATCCCGACTTCGTCCTCGGCGCACGCCCGGACCTGCGCCGGTACCAGATCCCCGTGGGCCCGGTCCTGGTCTTCGCCGCCAGCAACTTCCCCTTCGCGTTCTCCGTCGCCGGCACCGACACCGCCTCCGCGCTGGCCGCCGGCTGCCCGGTGATCCTCAAGGCCCATCCCGGCCACCCCCGCACCTCCGCCGCCACCGCCGACGTCGTCGCCGGGGCACTGTCCGCGGCCGGCGCCCCCGACGGCACGTTCGCCCTGATCAGCGGTTTCCGGGCCGGCACCCGCGCCCTCGAGGACCCGCGGATCGCCGCAGCCGCCTTCACCGGGTCCGTCGCCGGTGGCCGCGCCCTGTTCGACATCGCCGCCGCCCGCCCCAACCCGATCCCGTTCTTCGGCGAACTCGGCAGCGTCAACCCGGCCGTCGTCACCGCCGGTGCCCTGGACGAGCGCGCCGAGGCGATCGCGTCCGGATTCGTCGGCTCGTTCACCCTCGGCGCCGGACAGTTCTGCACCAAACCCGGCATCCTGCTGGTGCCCGCCGGATCGCCGGTCACCGAGCAGATCACCACCCTCGCCCAGCAGGTGCCCGCGGCACGGATGCTCACCGCGAAGATCGCCGAGGGCTACCACCACCGGATCGAGGATGCCGCCGCAGCACCCGGCGTCGAGGTCCTCGTCAAGGGCACCGCATCGACCGGCGAGAGCGGAGTCCCCGAGGTCACCCCGACACTGCTGCGCACCACCGCCGAGCAACTGATCGCCCAGGCCGACACCCTGCTCGAGGAGAGCTTCGGCCCCGCCGCGATCATCGCCGAATACGGCACAAACGACGAGGTGAACCGCGTCCTGAACGGGGTCGACGGCACCCTCACCGTCACCGTCCACACCCGCACCGAACCCACCCCCGACGAACGCGAGCAACTCCGCAGCCTCACCCGGATCGCCGCCACCCGCGCCGGCCGACTGGTGTTCAACGGCTGGCCGACGGGCGTCGCCGTCACCCCCGCCCAGCACCACGGCGGCCCCTACCCCGCCACCACCGCGGTCTCGCACACCTCGGTGGGCACCACCGCGATCCGCCGATTCCTACGCCCCGTCACCTACCAGGACGCCCCCGAGGCGCTCCTGCCCGCACCGATCCAGGAGCGCAACCCCCTCGCGATCCCCCGCACGGTCAACTCCGCCGGCCAATCGTCCACCTGGGGCCGCGCTCAGTCCTGACAATCGAGGAGCGCGCGGTGTGCGCTCGATAGTTCCCACACTCTGCCGCCCCAGCGTTCACTATATGAACGCTGGGGCGGTAGAGTGGTCGTGCAAGCGCGTACCCGAGGGTGTGGTGCGCACCGACACGACGAAGGGGTGGCATGAGCGAAGTACCCGAACCGACGGAGATGACGAACAAGTCGGTGACCAAAGCGGTTCGGCTGCTACGGGAGTTGGCCGCGCACCCGCGCACCGGTGCCACCGTGACCACGCTCGCGAAGGGGGTCGGGATCTCCCGGCCCACCGCGTTCCGTCTGCTCTACAGTCTCGAACGCACCGGGCTCGTCGACCGGATCGACAACAACTACATCCTCGGCTGGGAAATGGCCCGCCTCGGGCGGCGCGCCGACCCGTACGCCGGCCTGGTCGCTCGCGCGCAACCGCTGCTGCAGGAGTTGGCCGACAAGTTCAACGAATCGGTGACCCTGTCGGTGCCGAATTCGCACGACGGCCTGGACCTCATCGCCGAGGCCGCCGGCTCGCACGTGGTCGGGATCATGAGCCGCATGTCGACCCACATGGTCGGCCAGCAGTATCCGCTGCACGCCAGCTCTACCGGCAAGGTTCTGCTCGCCGAGATGCCGCTGGAGAAGGTGCTCGCGCTGCTGCCCGAGAAGCTCGAGGCGTACACGTCCCACACCATCACCGACCGTGCCGTTCTGCTCCGGGAACTCGACCAGGTCCGCGAGCAAGGGTTCGGCATCATCGACAACGAACTCGAAGAGGAACTGATTTCGCTGTCCCGGCCGGTGCGGGATACCTCGGGCAGTCTGGTGGCGATCCTGACGCTCAACAGCCCCCGCTACCGCTTCGGGCGCGACCGCATCCCCGAGGCGCTCCAGCAGATGCAGGCCATCGTCGAGCGCCTCGTCGAGGTGTTCTGGCAGGACGCGGCGGGCGAGTAGTCCCGCCGATCGGCCACACCGCGTGAAGCACCGGGAACCGGAGCCCTGGCACGGACTCCGGTTCCCGGTGCTGTACGCGATCGGTCAGGTTCGAACGGGCCGACCGCCGCGCGGGGCCGAGGTTTCGCTGAGGTTGCGGCCCATCGTTTCCGGCGCGAGGACCTGGGAGACCGCGGCACCGACGATGCAGATGCCCGCGGCAATGATCATCGTTACTCCACTGCCGAGGTTGTGCATCGACCACGGCAGCAGGAACGTGCCCAGACCCGCACCGACACGGCTGAACGCGGTCGCGAAACCGGTTCCCAGGCCGCGGATCTCGGTCGGGAAGATCTCACCCGGGTAGACCCCGGTCAGGGCGGTGGACATGGCGTTGGCGAACGCGAAGACCAGGAAGCAGATCAGCACGACCGCGGGCGGCGCGGACGACCACAATCCGATGATCAGCAACACGACCGCGCACACCCACTGCTGCGGGATGGTCAGCTTCCGGCGGCCGACGCGTTCGATGAGCAGGACCGAGACCATGACACCCACCAGGGCGAGGCCGTTGACCCCGATGGCGCCGACGAGTCCGTCGCCGAGACCGTAGCCCTCCAGCACGCTGGCCGCGAACGTCGCGATCGCGAAATACGGTGCCACCGCACAGAACCAGAAGACCGAGATGAAGATCGTCGCCCGCCGGTAGGCCGGGGAGAACAGCATCCCGAACGTGCCCGTGCGGGTGCCCTCGTTGGCGATGTCGACGACGTCCGTCGGGTCCTCGAGGTAGGCGTGGGCGATCTCGGTGGCCTCTTCGGTGCGGCCCTTGTTCATCAGCCATCGCGGTGATTCGGGCATACCCAGCCGGGCCAGGAACAGGATCACCGCCGGAACGGTGCTCGAGCCGAGCACGATACGCCAGTCGAGGGACCACACGGTGGTCATCAGGAAGCCGGCGACGAAGGCGAACATGAAGCCGACGTACCAGGCGACCTCACAGTAGGCCAGCAGTTTGCCGCGTAGCCGCCGCGGTGCGAATTCGGAAAGCAGTGGCCAACCGACCGAGTAGTCGGCGCCGATCGCGATGCCCATCAGCAACCGGACGACGAACAGTTGCCAGGCCGAGTCGACGAAGAACTGCAGGGCGGATCCGAGGATGAAAATCGCCAGGTCGATCGCGAACAGTGGCTTGCGGCCCAGTTTGTCGGCCAGCCAGCCCCCCAGCGGGCCGCCGACGAAGATGCCGATGAGCGCGGAGGCGCCGATGAGCCCCTCCCAGTACAGCGACATCTCCAGGTCGAGGGTGATGGCACCGATGACGGTGCCGACGATGCCGAGGATGTAGCCGTCGATGAACATGCCACCGGCGATCACACCGGTCAGCTTGACCAGGAAGCGCTTCTTGTCGACCGGACCTTGATCGGCCTTCGTGCCGACGGGTCCGTCCTCATACTCTCCGACGGAATCCGTGTTGGTAATCGTCACCAGGTCACTCCTTGCTGGTGCGCGTCGACATGACAGCCGACGTGGACGGCGCGAATGCCGTCCGGGGGCGGGGAAAGGCGGGAATGAAGTGTGCACGCGTGCCGGCGGTAGCAATTCGATCACCGACATCGTATTCGTTCAATAAGTGAACGTCACGCTCAAAATTGTGACATGGACCTCATGGGCCGTCAAGACCCCTTCTCGTCACAGCTGCGATCACCCGCGCCGACCCCGGGGCGGGCGCCGGGCCGTGGAGGTATCGCACGGCGGGCGAGCGACTGGATAGCGCACCTCAGATAGCGATTTCGGCAGAATTGCACACGGAGCGCGCCCGCGCACCGCCCCGCGCCCAGGCTCCGCCGAGCGCTTCTCGGCCTTGACAAGCTGTGACCTGGGCCGCACTATCGTGAAACACATAGAATGAACGCACTGTTCATAAAGTGACGATCCGCATACACCCGTTCACGGTCGCCGGAATCGAACACGCAGCACAGACGACGGGAGAGTTTCAGGTGCGGTTGATCAATCTCGAAGGCCGCCTCCAGGTGTCGACGCGAAGCGGCCTCGTCGACGTCGAGGCGGAAAGCCACGGCTACTTTTCCTCCCATCCGCAGAAGATTTACGAGCGGTGGGCGGAGTTCGTCACCTGGTACACGGGCAACCGAGACAGGGTCACCCCGACGCAACACGGTGGGATCGACCCGGGTCGACTCGGTTCGCCGGCGCCTGCGCCGCGCCAGGTGTTCGCCGTCGGCCTGAACTATGCCGACCACGCGGCGGAGTCCGGCGTGGAACGGCCCGAGTCACCCGTCATCTTCACCAAGTTCGCCTCGGCGATCTCCGGCCCGGTCACCACCGTGCCCCTCCCCTCGGACACGGTGGACTGGGAGGTCGAACTCGTGGTCGTGATCGGCCGAGGTGGCCGCGACATCCCGGCCGATCGGGCATGGGAGTCCGTCGCGGGATTGTCTGTCGGACAAGACCTGTCCGACCGCGGGCGGCAATTGGCCGGCCCGGTTCCGCAATTCAGCCTCGCCAAGTCGCATCGAGGGTTCGCCCCGATCGGGCCGGCGCTGGTGACGATCGACGAGTTCGCCGATCCGAACGATCTCACGCTCGAGACCCGCATCAACGGCGAGCTCGTCCAGTTCGGACGCACCGCGCAGATGATCTTCCCGGTGCCGGCGCTGATCGAGCACCTCTCGCACACCCTCGAGCTCTACCCCGGAGACGTGGTGTTCACCGGCACGCCCGCCGGCGTCGGGGTGGGCCGGACACCGCAACGGTTCCTCGGCCCCGGCGACGTGTTGCGCAGCCACATCGCCGACATCGGCGAACTCACCCAGACCTTCGTCTCCCGCGAACCGCTCGCCGCGCCGGCGTGACCGGGGTACGCCGGCCCACACACACATCCGATCGAAATCCGAAGGAGCCAACCTTGTTGCCGGAACACATGACCGCAGTTCTCCTGACCGGGCATGGAGGACTCGACACACTCGAGTACCGCACCGACATCGCCGTCCCCCGACCAGATCGGGGCGAGGTGCTGATCGAGGTCGCCGCCGCCGGAATCAACAACACCGACATCAATACCCGCATCGGGTGGTATTCGAAGGCGATCGACTCCGATACGAACTCCGGTGGCGCGAGCGGGTTCGAGTCCGTCGACGACGACGATGCCAGTTGGTCGGGCACGACCCTGAAATTCCCCCGGATTCAGGGCGCGGACGTGTGTGGGCGCATCGTCGCGGTCGGTGACGGCATCTCCCCCGACCGCATCGGCGAACGGGTCCTCGTGCGCACCATGCTGCGCAGCTACGTCGACTACCGGCCGTACGAATGCTGGACGCTCGGCAGCGAATGCGACGGCGGCTTCGCACAGTACGCGGTGGCTCCGGCCCGGGAAACCTTCGCGGTCGACTCCGATTGGAGCGACGCCGAACTCGCGGCGCTGCCGTGCGCCTATTCCACCGCCGAGAACATGCTGCACCGCGCCGCGGTCGGCGCCGAACGCGTGCTCATCACCGGCGCCTCGGGCGGTGTCGGCCTCGCGGCGGTGCAACTCGCCAAACGCCGCGGCGCCACGGTGATTGCCGTCTGCTCGCCCGACAAGGCGGCCGAGGTGAAGGCGCAGGGCGCCGATCGGACCATCGAGCGGGGAGTCGACCTGATCGGCGCGCTCGGCGCCGGCTCGGTGGATGTGGTGGTCGATCTCGTCGTCGGACCGCAGTGGCCTCAACTGCTCGACGTGTTGCGCACGGGCGGCCGCTACACGATCGCCGGTGCAATCGGTGGGCCGATCTCCGAGATCGACCTGCGCACGGTCTACCTCAGAGACCTCACGCTGTACGGGTGCACCTTCCAGGACGACGCCGTATTCGAGAACCTCGTCGGATACATCGAGCGGAATGAAATCCGTCCGGTCGTCTCGGCCACGTATCCGTTGTCCGACATCGTTCGGGCGCAGGAGGATTTCCTCGCCAAGAAGCACATCGGAAAGCTTGTGCTGATTCCACCGACACCCCAGACGTGACCGGCGGCGTTCACCGACCGCCGCCCGCAGATCCCCGAATGGAGTACCCCGCAATGACCTCGACCTCGACCGCGCCGTCACTCGGAGCGTGGCTGACGCTCGACTCCGTCTTCGCTGCCGAACTGATGGTTCGAACTGGATTCGATTGGGCCGTGATCGATTTGCAGCACGGTGCACTGGGAACCGACGCCGTCGTGCCCCTGCTCTCGGCGGTGCAGGGCGCCGGCGTCGAGGCGTGGGTGCGGACACAGGCGACGAACTACGCACAAGCCAATTGGGCGCTCGACATGGGCGCTGACGTCGTCGTCGTCCCGCAGATCGGGTCGGCCGCCCAAGCATGTGAGGCGGTCGGTTTCTGCCGCTACGCCCCCGAGGGACACCGCTCGTGGGGACCGGTTCGGGCAGCGTTGCGCCCGGCCTCGGCGCCCCGCCAGCGGGTCTACCTGATGATCGAGGACACGAACGGCCTGGCCGAGGCCGAAGCGATCTGCGCGACGCCCGGACTGGACGGGATCCTGATCGGCACGGCAGACCTCACCCTGTCGCTGGCCGGTTCCGCCTCGGACGTCCTGGGGGGAGCCACTTTCGATGCCGTTCGCACGATCGTGGAAGCGTGCACCCGCCACGGACTGGACGTCGCCGCCTACGGGGGAAGTCAGGAAATGACGACGGCGTGCGCCGAGAACGGAATCCGGACCGTCGCTCTCGCCGCGGACTACGAACTGCTTCACGAAGGCGCCCAGGCGGCGTTGGCGCTGGCCCGCGGAGCATTCGCAGCCGAGGGTGTCCGCCTCTGACCTCATGTTGCCGTGACGGTGTGGGTGCCGGAACAGATACGCCGCGTCGGGGTGAGTCGCAAGACTCACCCCGACGCGGCTTTTCGGTGTTACCTCAGTCGCTCCACACGGCCACCGGGTCGCCGAGCACCGTCTCGTCGACCTCGATCCCGAGTCCGGGAGCGTTCGGGGGCAGGATGCCGCCGTCCTCGGTCAGCACGTCGAACCTCGCCGTCGGCAGTGTCACCATGTCCTCGCAATTGAGGACGCAGCGCAGCGTGCGCGGCGGGACGGTGGCGCCGAGTTGCACGATCGCCGCGAACGCGATGGACGAGCCGACCGTGTCCTGCACGCTGACGGTCATCCCCGCTGCGCGCGCGATGTCGCGGTGACGACGGCCGCGGGTCAGACCGCCGGCTTTGGAGATCTTCAGTCCGATGCCGTCGGCGACGTCGTGCGCCGAGGCGAACGCGATGTCCTCGTCCTGCTGCGCGAGTTCGTCGACGACGATCGGGTAGGGGCACCGCTGACGCAGCGAGATCGTCTCCCGCCACGTGGCGCAGGGGGCCTCGAGCACGAAGTCCAGACCGGCCGGCAGCATTCGGAGCATCCGCAGCGCGGTCTCCGGCAACAGTCCACCGTTCGCGTCGACCAGGAAGAACTCACCGGGTTGCTTGTCGGCCAGGGATGCGGCGATCCGCTCCGCATCGAGCGCGGGCCCACCCTCGCTGTCGAGTGCACCGATCTTGATGGAGTGGCCGCGGTATCCCTTGGCACGGTGATCGGCAACGCGGCGGCGCATTTCCTCCGGTTCACCGGCGTAGATCGACGAGATCATCGACATCGGAACACCGGTCGAACCGCCGAGGAGTTCGGCGACCGGAAGCCCGACGGACTTGCCGAAGACGTCCCAGCACGCGACGTCGAGTGCGGTCTTGGCGTGGTTGTGACCGACGAGTGCCTCGTCCATCGCGTCGTTGATCCGGTCGACCTGACGTGGGTCCCGGCCGAGGAGGTGGGGTGCGATCTCTGCGATTCCGGCGCGGGTGCCGAGAGCATGGGAGGCGATGTAGGTGGAGCCGAACGGTGTGCTCTCGCCCCAACCCTGTTGGCCGTCATCGGTGGTGATGCGGACGATGGAGGCATCGAACGAGGTGTACGAACGGCCGCCCGAGAGTAGATAGACACCGCCCGAGTACGGCAAGTCCACCTGGAAGAGTTCGATCTGCGCGATCTTCACCTGTTCTCCTTTGTTCATCTGTTCTCGTGTGTGCCGGGCCGAGGTTCCACAGGATTATTGATGTTCATTTTCTGAACACTGTGATTGAAATTGTGACAGGGCCCTCAATGGCGGTCAACACGGCCCGACGTCACGCCTTGCCGTCGCAGTTCCGCCCGGCCCCGGATTCAGACCAAGCACCAAACAGCTTGTCGAACAACACCGCGTCAGGTCATCTGCACCACGGGACAGGTGGCCGACCGACGACCCCGAGACGCTTGACAGGGTGTGATCCAGGACGCAATACTTACTTCAGTTTGAACATGCCGTTCATAAATTGAACGTCCTCGATACTCATCCGACCGGCACCCGCGCCGCGTGCGACCCCGAAGAGGAGCCACCATGCTTACGTCCACCATCGACCAGGCCCACTACCGCACCGTCATGGGACACCTGCCCACCGGCGTCGTCGCCCTCTCCGGCATCACCCCCGACACCGAACACCCCTGCGGCCTCGTCGTCGGCACCTTCCAATCACTGTCCCTGGACCCACCCTTGGTCAGCTTCAGCGTCGCCCACACCTCCACCAGCTGGCCCAAGGTCCGCGCCACCGGCCGACTCTGCGCCAGCATCCTCGCCGCCGGCCAGGAACCGATCTGCCGCGCCCTCTCCAGCAAACAACCCGACAAATTCGCCGACATCGACTGGACCCTCTCCCAGACCGGATCCCCCCGCATCACCGGAGCCCACGCCTACGTCGACTGCGAAATCACCCACGAACTCGACGGCGGCGACCACACCATCGTCATCGCCCACGTCCTGCACATGGACACCGGACACGGCGAACCCCTCGTCTTCCACCAAGGCCGACTCGGCGGAATCCGGCAACTCACCGCCGCCTGACCACAACCGGGACACACGAAAGTATCGGGGGCGCAATGAACGAGCCGAAGGCGGCCACAGTGATCGCAGTGAATCCCAGCGAGCCGGCGGAGATTGCCAACAAGTCGGTGACCAAGGCTGTCCGTCTTCTGCGCGAGCTTGCATCCCGGCCCAAGACCGGCGCGACGGTGAGCACCCTCGCCAAAGCCGTCGGGATCTCCCGTCCCACCGCATTTCGTCTGCTCCACAGCCTCGAGCGGACCGGCCTGGTGGATCGCATCGACAACAACTACATCCTCGGCTCGGAGATGTCCCGTCTCGGACGGCACGCCGACCCCTATGCCGGTCTGGCCGCCCGCGCTCGACCGTTGCTGCAGGAGCTGGCCGACTCGTTCGACGAAACGGTGACTCTGTCGGTGCCGAATGCAAAGGACGAGCTCGATCTCATCGCCGAGGCCGCCGGCTCACACGTCGTGGGCACGACATCGCGGATGTCCCCTCACATGATCGGCAAGCAGTATCCCCTCCACGCCAGCTCCAGCGGCAAGGTCCTCTTGGCCGAATGGCCGATCAAGAAAGTTCTCGGCCGCCTGCCCGAAACGCTCGAGGCATACACCGCGCACACCGTCACCGATCGCGCGGCCCTGCTGGCCGAACTCGATCGGATCCGCGAAGACGGCTTCGCTCTCATCGACAACGAGCTCGAGGAAGAGTTGATCTCCCTGTCTCGTCCCGTGAGGGATTCGTCCGGGAACCTGGTGGCGATCGTGTCCCTCAACGGCCCCCGGTACCGGTTCGGCCCCGACCGCATACCAGAAGGCCTGCAACAGATGCAGCGGCTGGTCGAGCATCTCGCCGATGCGTTCTGGCGGGATTCGGAATAGATACGCACCGAACGGGAGCGTAGCTCGCCCGGGGGTAGCCGGGTTTATCCGCCGACCACCGACTTCGGTCGGTGGGCACCCAGTACTGCGTCCGTGTCGGCGCCGAGAATCGGCGGCGCGGACGTCAGGTGCGGGCGCTCGCCCGAGAAGCTGACCGGGAACGCGATCTGCCGCAGGCTGCCGATCGTCGGGTGGTCGACCGTCCCGATCATGCCGAGCGCCGCGGTGTGCGGGTCGGCGTAGCTCTCGTCGAGGTGCCGGATCGGTGACACGGGCACGGCGTGCGCGGCGAGCGTGTCGCACCACTGCTCGACGGTGCCCGACGTGAAGGCCGTCGACAGTTCCCGCTCGAGATCGCCGCGATTCGCCACCCGGTCCCGGTTGCGCTCGAATCGCGGATCGGCCGTCAAATCGTCGCGTGCGATCGCCGAACACAGGCTTGCCCATTGCGTGTCGTTGCCCACCGCGACGACGAAGTATCCGTCGCTCGCGGGGAACGCTTGATAGGGAGCGAGATTCGGATGACCGGAACCCAGTGCGCCGGGACGCTCCCCGGTGGCGAAATAGTTCGTCGCCCAGTTCACATGCAAGGCGAGCTGACACTCGAACAGCGACGTCGTCACGTACTGCCCGCGGCCGGTCCGCGACCGCTCGACGAGGGCGGCGAGCACGCCGATCAGACCGAACAGCGCCGCCCCCAGATCGCCCATCGCGAATCCGGCCTTCATCGGCGCCCCGCCCGGCTCACCGGTCAGCGACATGAGGCCGCCGGCGGCCTGCGCGATCATGTCGTAACCGGGTTCGTCCCGCAACGGCCCCTCCTCCCCGAACGCGGAGATGTGCAGCACGACCAGATGCGGGTACCGCTCGGACAGCGTCCGGTAGTCGAAGATCCGCTGCAACCCGCTGCCGGGCTTGAAGTTCTCGACGACGACGTCGGTCTCCTCCAGGATGCGGTGGATGAGGTCCTGCCCCTCTTCGGATTTGAGGTCGACGGTCACCGATTTCTTGCCCCGGTTGATCGCGAGGTAGTACGTGGCGTCGACGCCGACGAACGGCGGCCCCCACGACCGTGTCGGGTCGCCGCCCTCGGGATGCTCGACCTTGGTGACGTCGGCGCCGAGGTCCGCGAGCGACATGGTGGCATACGGTCCGGCGAGGATCTTGGAGAGATCCAGCGCCCGTACCCCCGCGAGGGGTGCCGGTCCGGTGTGGGTGGTGTTCACAGGAGAACTCCTGTCGCAGAGTCGGTTCGGTGAGCGGCTGCCTGCGCGACATCCGCGGTGACGTCGGTGCCGTCGACGACGGCCGCGAGGTGGCGCAGGGCGGCCTCGGGAACGTCTCCGGACTCGCCGGCGAGGTAGGCGTTCGCGACGAGCAGCGACCGGTAGCCGCTGCCCGTGCCGACCGCGAAATCCGCCAGATCGAACAGCAGGGTGGCCATCGTCGCGCGGGCCAGTGCGTTGGCGTAGCGCGCGCACCCGGCCTGCGCGGTGCCCTCGTCCCCGGCGACCAGCAGGTCGCCCGCGTCGACGAGGTCGTCCCACCGCCGGCGGAGCACGTCGGCGCCTGCGCCGCAGTCCGGTCCGAGTCCGGCCAGGATGCCGCGCATCGTGTCCGCCAGCTGACGGTGCGCACCGAACTTGCGCATGCACCGCAGCACGTCCAGGGCGATGACGTTGCTCGATCCCTCCCAGATCGACCCCAGGTGGGCATCCCGGACCAGGCGGGCGTGTGCCCATTCCTCGATGTAGCCGTTGCCGCCGCGGACCTCCATGGCCTCGCCGGTGACGACGCGCGCCCGTTTGCACACGTAATGCTTCGCGAGCGGGGTGAGGACCCGGATCAACGCACGGGCCGATTCGTCTCCGGCGTCCGCCGACTGCAGGCACTGCGCGCTGTACGCCACCAAGGCGAGCGCCGCCTCGGCGTCGAGCGCGAGCGGCAGCAGGGTGGCGCGCATCAGCGGCTGGTCGAACAGGGTCTTGCCGAACACGACCCGCTCCCGGGTGTGGTCGACGGCGTCGCGTACGGCCCGCCGCATCAGGGCACTCGACCGCATCGCGTTCGACAGCCGCGACGTGTTGACCATCTCAGCCATCTGCCGGAACCCTCGGTCGAGTTCACCCACTTGGAGGGCGTACGCACCGGTCAGCGACACCTCACCGCTGGGCATCGAGCGGGTGCCGAGCTTGTCCTTCAGCCGGTCGATCGTGTAGCTGTTGCACTCGCCGTTCGCGAGAACCTTGGGGACCATGAACATTCCGACGCCGCGGGTGGATTCGGCGTCGCCGCCGGGGAACCGGGCGAGGGTCACGATGACGTCGGCGTCGGGATTGGACGCGAACCACTTCTTCCCGAGGAGTATCACCATCGTGTGATAGCTCAGGCCCTGCATTTTCGGGAACCCGCCATCGCCAACACGAAAGATGCCCGTTCGGGGCCTGTTTATGCACCATCGGTTCTCACAGCCCTCATACACGAGTTATTTTCCGCTGACCATGGATCGAACATTTCACCCGCCTTCGATATTTACTTTGCAAGTACGCAACCAACTACGTCCACCGCAAATGTGTGATTCTCCTGGCCGATGCCTCGACATGGGGCTTCTCCAAAGGCCCCCTCGCGCACGCGTCAACTACGCGAGAAGCAGTAGGCGGATTCGCGCCGCCGAGTCGATCCGGAGCGTCGTGGCGACTGCGGAGATGCGCAGCTGGATCGGATGGCGGCTACTCGCACCAACCGATGATCCGCGGTGTTCCCGGGTGGCCGGTGCGGAGCTCCACCATGTAGTGGAGGATGCGGCGCCTACCCTTTCCGGGTTGCCTTCTACCCGGGCTCGCAGGCCCCGATACAACGAGTGAACGCCTGAGCTGTAGCGCCCACTACCGATCATCTGCCGGCGGATCGGATGATCGCCGGCCACGCGCACCTCGCAGGCTGTGTCGAACGCACCCGAATCGCCATACTCAGGACACGCTTGGCATTCCACCCTCCTGCTGATCAGTACAGGAGCCGATAGCGCATGCCCTCAGGACGCGGGTTCGAGCCGCTGCGCGGCGGCACACAGAATGTGGTCCAAGTGTGGCGATTCCATGCCACTCCCGACGTGGCGATACGCCGCCGACATCGTCAGCACACCGTCATGGCGCTGGCTGGTTTCTTCGGGCTGTCGCTCATAGGTTCTGCTGCCCAACACCATTGCGGCGAAGCCGCCATCGCAGCTCTACTATCCACCGGTTTTGGCCTATGCCTGTTCGTCGAGCGTCGCCTCGAACACCGGGGGAGGCCACCGAGGACTCCTCCGACGGGACCTCTTCCTAAGAACGACGTACGCGATCGGGCGGATGGCGCGGCCACGAAAGAGCGCCACTCCTAACCACTGGCAGGTGACACACGAGTCACGTCCATTGGTACACCTGCGCCCTCGCGTGGTTGTGACGCCGATTGGCTGTGCAGGAATCTGTATTGCGACCCGCGGCCACCTACGATTCAGTAGGGTGGTTCACCTTGCCTCTGTTCGATGACCCATGCCGCGATCTGCGTGCGGGAGGTGAATCCCAGTTCGGAGTGGATGTGCTCCACGTGCCCCTGGACGGTGCGTTCTGAAATGACGAGCTTCCCGGCGATCACTCCGTTGGTGAGGCCCTCGGCGACAAGTTCGGCGACCTGCTGTTCCCGCCGCGTAAGACTCGTGGATCCCGACCCGGACGAGATGACGGTCGTGCCCTTCTCGTCGAGGGCGTACGCTGCGGCATCTTCGAGCCGCGTCCGGAGCCCCGAGCCTGAACTCCGCCTCGAACGCGCGGCCACCGATCATCCGACGGGCGTCTTGCTCGAACCGGTCATGTACGAGGTTGAGATACGGGTAGATGGTGCCCTGTCCCCCGACTGTCTGTGCGAGAGCCACCGCAGCACCCATCAACTTGGCAGCCCGCCTGAGAGCTCCTTCATCCACAGCGATCCACGCGAGGGCTTCCATGCACCCCCGGTGCTGCTGCGGTCGTCCACTGAACGCGCGAGCGGCAATGCCTGCGTGAGTAAATCTTTCGCGTGGGAGTGCTCGTCCCGCTGCAAGGCCCCAACCCTTAAGCGCCACAGCGACCATCTCCGGTAAACCGACTCGCCTCGCGACTCGATGAGCGCGAGTATCTCCCGCCGGCATTCCTCTCTCCGTGTCCGATTCCCGTCCGCGTCACTGGCCAGCGCGAGCCCGAACAACGACCGGATCATGTACAGGAGGTTGCCGCCGTTGCGGAAGACCGCGAGCGAGTGTTCGAAGTGTTTGCGCGCCGCCGCGGAATTCTGGGTTATCAGTGCGTGCCGGCCGGCGGCGTCGGCCATGAGCGCCGTCCCAGTCGGATCGCCGAGCTGGAGCTAACTACCATTCGAGCAGCTGCGCTGGGTAGGCACAGTCTTTCGCCGCGCATCCCTTGAATCGATCTTCTCGGCCGCTTTCTCAGCGGATTCAGATTGAAGTTCGTAGTGGAGATAGATGTAGCCAACCGACGCCATACCAACGAGCGCGAGCGACACCGCGTATAGCTTGTTCAGCACAATATCTCCATATCGTCAGGTCCTGTGGCTCACGGCTGTTGTGCCAGATCACCGCGATCCCACAGAGTCGACACCGCGAGGAATCTGAACGTTGTCCTGTTTCAATCGAAGTCGCAGCAGCCCAACAGAGTTTGTTGGCTGGCGCACACCCGGGCCGAACCGTCTTCTACAGCAATCGAGTGGCACTCGTTGGCGCTCACAGGTCACACCGCATGCAGATCGGATGGCTATCTGAGGGGACGGAATCGGGATCCGTGGAAGACGAGGGGATCCTGGTCCATATCGGCCTCCACACCCGTGACTTCCAGGACCACGATTTCGTGATCACCCGCGGGGTACACGGCGTAGATCGAGCACTCGAGCGTCACGCATGCGCCGTCGATGAAGACGGCTCCGTCACGTGATCGCGATCGTGATATGTCCTTCCACCGCTCGCTCTTGTCCTTGTTGGCGAGTTGTCGGCACAGGTGGTCCTGTCCAGTGGACAGCACGGATACACCGATCGAGGGCGCGTCGCGCAGCATCGGCCAGGTGGTCGATGAACGCTGGACCGCGAACATCACCAGGGTCGGGTCGAGCGAGACGCCCACGGTGAATGACGACGCCACCAGGACGACGTCGGAGTGGTCGATCGTTGCCGCGAGTGCGGCCACGCCGGACGGGTAGTGCCCGAAAACGCGACGGAGGTCGTCGCTCATCGCGTGCCCGGCCGGCTCAGCACGGCGAGACGTCTGGGTAATCATGGGGAGTCCTTTGGTGATGGATGGGCCAACAACGAGATGTCGGGGTGTTGGTCGGGTCTGCAGGGCAGCCACGACCGACACCCCGATTGGGTCAGGCCTGACCTGATTCGACGGGCGAGGATCGCTTGTCCACCGCGGTGGCGACCACGTTGAGGACCTGCGCTGCTGCGGCGAACAGCAGGATGACGAGCAGGGCGCGAACCGACGCGACGATGGTCGCTGCCTCGTCGAAGGGCCCGCTTCCCGGGTTCGTCGACACCACGATCACGGTCAACGCGGTGCCGAGGGCCGCACCGATTCGCTGGGCGGTCACCACCACTCCGCCCGCGCCGCCGGCGATGGCCGGCGGCACCGGCGACAGGATGGAGGACACATTCGGTGCGACGAAGATTCCGCTGCCCAGCCCAGCGACGAAGATCGGCGGGGTGAGAACCAGGAGATGCGCATACGGCTCGGCGAGGAGCAGGAAGTACAGCGCCACATACCCGCCGACGAGAAGCACCAGGGCGAACGTCACGGCGTGGCGTCGAAGTCGTACGGCCACCCGCTCACTGAGCGCGGCACCGAGGATGGCACCGATAGAGAACGGGAGAGTGACGAGTCCGGCTGCCAGTGCGGTTTCGCCACGCCCGGACTGCCACAACACCGCCAACGCGATGTAGATCGAGGTCGTCGCGCTGGCGAAGGTCAGCACAGCGACTATCAGTCCGAGGGAGAAGGACGGGTAACGGAACAACGTCATCGGGATCAGCGGCTCGACGTTCCGGCTGGCACGCCGGCGTTGCCAGTAGACAAACGCGACCGCGACGGCGATGGCAATGCCAAAGCTCTCCGGCGCCCAGGCGGGAAGGCTGCCTCCGTCCGTCTGAATGAGCGGCGCCATGGCTCCGAAGATGACCACGGCAAGCATCGCCATACCGAGTACGTCGAACCCACCGGCCTTGTGGCTGCGTGTGTTGGGCAAGATCATGGTTGCGGCCACGATGCCGACGAGGCCGACCGGTGCGGTGGCGAGGAACGCGAGTCTCCACCCGAGTCCGTCCGAGGTGTTGTCGATGATCCACCCGCCGAGCAGTGGCCCGATCGACGTTGCAATTCCGGTGACCACGGTCAACAGCCCGAATGCCCGAACCCTGGCCGCGCCGGTGAAGAGAACCTGAATGTAGGCGAAGACGGGGGTGACCATGACGCCGCCGGCGATACCGTGGGCCACGCGCGCAGCGACCAGGAGGCCTTCCGACGACGACGTCGCGGCGATCACGCCGGTGAGAACGTAGCCCGCCATGCCGAGCACGAACAGTGGTTTGTGGCCGTAGCGGTCGCCGAGTCGGCCGGCCGGGACCAGGGAAAGCCCGTAGGCAAGTGCGTATCCCGTGACCACCCAGGACAGGGTCGCGTCGGAGGCGCCGAGACCGGTCTGGATTGCCGGTAGGGTGATGTTGGCGATGGTGGCGTCGGTGAGTCCGATGAGGACCGCAATGAGCAGGACTCCGAGCGCTGTCCAGCGACTGCGTGCTGACATTGTGGACTCCAACGTCTCCTCGGCGGGAGGTCGTTCCTGTGGGGGTATGACCGCCGCTGTTCCCTCGTGGGTGTGTTCGTCGTGCACGGGAGGCTCCTGTTTCAGGGTGGTGGATCTATGTAAAAACTCTTTCGGGTGGGAACGAGCGACCGCCAGCGCGGCGACTTGGCGACCTCAGAACGCGAAGAGGTTTTCGCGCAGTGTGTTACCCGAGTAGTCGGTCCGCATCGCGCCCAGCCGCTTGAGTTCGGGCACAACACCATCGAAGATTCCGGACAGATGCGACTCGTTCGCATCCTGTGTGGCCATGATGATGTAGCCGTCTCCCCCGGCCTCCTCCATGGCAGAAACCAGGTTCTGCGCGACGTCGGACGCCGGACCGACGAGTCCGAGCTCGTCGTCGCCCCAGTTGAAGTCGATGATGGCATCGCGCAGGCTCTGGCCTCGGCGGCCCTTTTCCTTCAGCGACTCGACCATGCTCGTCGTGCCGTTGGCTACGACGTCCTGCGGGAAGGGCTCGTCGAGAGGGAACTGGTTGAGATCGACGCCGAGATGCGCCGAGTGCTTGCCGAGCACGGACAGCAGTTGCGAGTCGGTGATACTCGATCGGAAGTCTGCTCTGGACTCCGCCACATAGAGGTGGGTGGCGTACATGATCTTGCATTCCTTGGGATCGCGTCCGAACTTCTTCATCCGGCCGTGGATGTCCTCGCGGAAGGCCTTCATCGCCTCCACTCCACCGATCGTGGTGGACATGACCAATTCGGCGTTCTGTGCCGCGAAGTCCCGGCCTCGCGGCGAACCGCCGGCTTGGGCGAATACCGGTGTGCGCTGAGGTGAGGGCAGCGAGTTCAAAGGTCCGCGGACCTTGAAATGCTTACCGAGGTGGTCGATGGCACGGACCTTCGCCGGGTCCGTGTAGACGTTGTTCTCTTGGTCTCGCACCACCGCGTCCTCGTCCCACGAGTTCCAGAGTGCACGAACGACTTCGAGGAACTCTTCGGCGATCTCGTAGCGCTCATTGGTGGGTGGAAGAGCGTCGAGGCCGAAGTTCTGGGCGGACTCGTTCTCACTCGAGGTGACGATGTTCCAGCCGGCGCGCCCCCGTGAGAGGTTGTCGATCGTCGAGTACAGCCGCGCGAGCAGGAACGGCGGGTACAGGGTGGTCGACGCGGTGGAGATCAGACCCAATCGTGTCGTCTTCCCTGCGAGATAGGACAGCAGGGCGACCGGGTCGTTCTTCGGCGCACTGAGCGCGTACCGAAGGTCCATGTCGATCGAGCCACCGACGGTGGTCGACACGGCCGCCGTGTCCTCGAAGAACATGAAATCGAAGTGAGCATCCTCCGCGCGCCGCGCCAGGCGTGCGTGGTACTCACCGGACCACCAGTCGGATCCGTGCATCCGGTCGCTTCCCGCTTGCCACGCGGGCGGCGAGAAGGAGCTGAAGAATCCGATGTGAATGGGTGTCGTCATAACCGTCTCCTGAAGAAATGGGTGAACTCTGTGGACACGGCTGGAAGGCTGTGGAAAGAGCTCGAATTGCGGATAGTTCGCCGCGAATAGCGATTTGAATGACTGCAGATGGTCACGGGAGCCGAGGCGGATAGCGCCCGCGTGGGGTTTGAGGCGAGGGCTCGGCAGTGATCATCCGGCTGCTTTCCCGTCGATCCGGCCGTCTCGGCGTCGTTGTCGAGCGGGGGTTGGCCTCTCGGCGGTCGGGCCGTTGGTGTGGGTCAATCGTAGGCCTGCGGTGTGTTTCGGATCGACACTTTTAGGTAACGAATGTGTAACAGGTCACACCTCGGGCGAGCTTTTGGGTGTATGGACGCAGGACTTGTTCACTGCGAGTGATCAACAATGCGCAATAGTAGACATCAGGGTCATGGTTCCCTGTTCGGATCCGATGCGCTCCTGGGATCACTGAGCTTGCGAGGGGTCCGAGAGGGGATACACGGTGCGGGTGTCCCACTCCGACTCGGGCTCGTATCCGTAGATCCAGTTCATGCCCAGCGGGGTGTCGCCCTGACGGGTTCGTTCCTCGAACGTCTGTCGGCGCTGTTCCCAGTCGCCGGCGTGCACGAGCTTGCTGTTCGCGAGTGACTGCCGTTGGATCGCGTGAGCTCTCGGGATCCGGACGTCGCGGAAGCGCGCGAGTGCCAGTTCGGGATCGGAGCGCAGTGCGTCAAGCCACCGCGACAATACGTAGGCATCTTCGAATGCCTGCGCGGCTCCTTGACCTGCGTTGGGCAGCATCGGATGCGCGGCGTCGCCGATCAGTTGCACACGTCCGCGGCCCCAGTCGTGCGATGGCTGGCGCCCGAACAGGCCCCATTTCGAGCAGATCGTCACCGCGTCGAGCAGCTGTTGCAGCTGGGGTGTGGCGCCGGGGAAGGACGCTCGCATCTCGTCGGGGTCACCTGCGATCGACCAGCCCTCTTCCACCCATTCCTCGGTGTCCGACTGCGTGGTGATGTTGATGATGTCGGTCCCGCGGAGGTAATAGGTCATCATGTGGCTGCCCTTGCCGATCCATCCGCAGAACCCGTGGGGCCCGAGAAGGCCGGACGGGAGGGACTTGCCGTCGAGCTGTGCGCGCCACACCATCTGTCCGGTGAACTGGGGCGGGTCTTCCTCTCCGTAGAGGTGCCTGCGGACCTGGGAGTGGATGCCGTCGGCGCCGATGACGATGTCGGCTCTCCGATCGGTGCGGCCGTCGAATTGGAGAACCACTCCGTCGTTTTCCTCGACCACGCCCACGCATCGGTGCCCGAGATGGACCCGCGAGCTGTCGAGCGCGTCGGCGAGCACGTCGAGCAGATCGGCACGGTGGAAGGTGTAGTACGGGGCACCGAAACGATCGGCCGCGTTCCCGTTTTTCGCCAGCCCGGTTTCCACCAGCTCGTCGCCGGTGTACATCGAACGCTGGATTTGGCCGGTGATCGGATTCCCCACCTCGGCGAGTCGAGTTCCGAGGCCGATCGCCTGCAACGCCTTGGTGGCCTGCGGGCTGATGTTGATCCCCGCACCGACCTCGCCGAGTTGGCTGGTGCGCTCGAATACGTCGACCTCGAAACCGCGTACTGTCAACGCGATCGCGGTGGCGAGGCCACCGAGACCACCGCCGACGACGGCGATGGATGGACTGTCGGACATAGCTGTCACTTTCGATAGAACGTCAGGGTGTGGTGGGTGCGCCGTGGGCGTGGCGGCCCCGGGCGGCGTGGCGTCACTAGACCCAAGTCACCACCCTGTCCTCGGGCAGACGCGGCAGTCGGCTGACGGCCGCATCGGACGCCGGGTAGCCGAGATTGACCAGGACCAGCGCGTGCATCGTGTCGGGGTCGAGGAACTCCTCCGTCACTGCCTCCGTGTCGAAACCGGCCATCGGCCCCACCGACAACCCGACCGCTCTCGCTGCCAGCATGAAGTAGCCGGCCTGCAGGGTCGCGTTGAAGTGCGCGTGCTTGATGCGCAGCCCTGCCGGTCCCTCGTCGAGCATCTCCCGCAGACCCTCGGCGCGAGGAAACAACTCGGGGAGGTCGTGGTGGTAGTTGTAGTCCGACACCAGGATCGAGGTGACCGGTGCCTGTTCGACTTTCGCCCTGTTCCGCTCGTCCACGAGTGGAAGCAGGCGGGCCTTTCCCTCGCGGCTGGTCACGTGGATCACGCGCATGGGCTGGCTGTTCCAGGCGGTGGGGGGCCACTTCGCGAGCTCCCATGCCCTCTCGAGAACGTCACGAGCGACAGGTTCGTCGGAGAACTGGCGTATCGAGTGGGCACCGCCGAACAGCAGGTCCTGGCCGGTCTGGTCCAGCTGCGGATGGGTGATTCCCGTTGTCATGGTTTACCTTCCGTCGCTGCGACTGGCGTGCGGTCGGGGCACGGTCGGCGGGTCACCGGAACACGACCGGGTTCGCGAGTGGTGCCAAGCCGGTGATATCGACCCGGACGAGGTCGCCGTCCGTCAGCTGTTCGCCGCGGGTGTGGCCCACGCCGGCCGGGGTGCCGGTGGCAATCACGTCTCCGGGTTCGAGGGTCCAGCGGCGACTGGCGGCGGCGACGAGGGTTTCGATTCCGTGCAGCAGATTCGCGGACGATCCCTTCTGCTTTACCACTCCGTTCACGGTGCAGCGGATCTCGAGATCGCCTGCGTTCTCGATCTGCCAGGCCGGCGTCACCGGGCCCAGGGGACAGAAGGTGTCGAGGCCCTTCGATCCGGCCCAGTCCCAGGTGAACGGTGGTGCGATCGTCACCTTGCGTGCCAGCAGTCCGCGTGCGGTGACGTCGTTGAAGCACGCGTAGCCGGCGATGTGCTTGCCGGCGTCCGCGGCGTCGATGTCGCGTCCGCCGGTGCCGATGACGACCGCGAGTTCGGCTTCCCAGTCGACTCGATACGCGGGATCGCGCGGAATGGTGATCGGCTCGCCGTCGCCGATCATCGTGGTCGTCGTCGGCACGGTGAAGAAGAACGGTTCGCATCCCTCGGGGATGTCGGTGACGCCCATCTCGGCGATGTGGTCACGGTAGTTCGCGCCGACGCACAGCAGTTTGCGCGGGTAGCGGACGGAGAGAACTTCGGTCGCGTCGACGGGCTCGAGCGTGTCCGGATCGATCGCGCGGAGTGCGGGTTCGACCTGTGACCAGTTGTCGAGTGCTTCCGTCAGGCCGGCGAAGGCGCGCAGAATGTCAGGGACGACGTACCGACCGTCGGCCCGCCGGATCGCGGCGATCTCCGACCGATTACTGCCGTGGCCGGTGCGGCAGGTTACGAGACTCCAAGTCATGATCAACCTTTCACGTTCACTTCACTGGTCGATTTCGACGCAGTCGTTCTCTCGGCGCGCCGGACCAGGTAGTCGAAGGCGGCCCGAAATGCGGTCGGCGGCCACAATGTCGATCTCTTGGCGGCCACCTCGTCATCCGATGACCACCGGCGCGGCCCGCCTGCGGCAAGCGCGGTCAGGTGCGTCGCGCAGGCGCGGTCGAGCAACACCGCGTGCATGACCGCGTCGGAGACCGTGGCGCCCACGGTCACCAGTCCGTGCGCCGGGATGAGGCAGCCATTGCCGGAGCCGACGCATTCGGCCAACGCGCGCCCGAGTTCGGGTGTGGCGATGAGGTTCCCGGTCTCGTGGAACCGGGGCACATCGGGATCCAGGAACGGGGTGGCGTCGTGGCTCAATGCCCGCAGAGGCACGTTCAACGAGGCGAAGGCGGTCGCGGAGGATGCGTGCGAGTGCACGGACGCTCCGACGTCTGCGCGCTGGCGCATGAGCTCGGTGTGGATGTGGTATTCGATGTGCCGGGGTCCCTCGCCGAGGAGAACGTCGCCGTCGAAGGAGACGAGCTGGACCTGATCGGGTCCGATTTCGTCCATTCCCCAGCCGGCCGCCTTGATCCAGATCCCGCGCCCGGTGGGGTCCCGGACAGCCACGTGACCCCAGATCAGGTCGCCCTGACCGGCCTCTGCCAGCGCGAGGTGGGCGTCGACGACCTGCGCTACGAGCTGTTCGTCGCGCATGGTCACCGCTTGATCATCCCGTCGGGGATCGGGCCCCACTTGTTCATCACTGCCAGGTCCGCTTCCCATGTCGTCGGTCGCATCGGGAAGTGTTCGTGCCACGGCCGCGGCTCGAAGTAGCCGTTGTCCTCGTCGAGCATGACGTCGAGCTGGGTGAACAGCTCGATGTGGTTGCCGTCGGGGTCCTCGTGGTAGGTGAAGATGTTGTGGCCCACCGAATGCCGGCCCGGACCCCAGTACAGCCGGTAGTCGTGCTTGTTGAGGTTGTCGATCATCGTCTGCAGATGGGTCAGGTCCCGGGCTTCGTAGGCGATGTGGTGCATGCCCTGCATGGTGGTGCTCTGCATGAAGTTCGCCGCGTGGTGGTCGGCGTTGCACCGCAGGAACACGAAGAAGTCACCCACGGTGTCGGACCACCGGAATCCGAGGGCGCCCTCGTAGAAGGACCGCATGTCACGCGGGGACGGGGTGTAGGCGGCGACGTGGCCCAGCTTGTTGGGGCGATGGTCGAACGTCGAATCGACGCCGCTGCGCGACTGCTCCTCGTACAGGTGCAGTGCGCTTCCGGTCAGCGGCTCCTCGATGACCAGGACGTCGGGGGTGCCGGGGCCGATGTCGGTGCGCCGTTCGCTGGCCAGCCCGGCTTCCTTCAGTCGCAGCTGTGCATTGTCGAGGCTCTCGCGGATCTCGTAGCCGATCACGTTGCGTCCCCGGGACACCTCGGCCTTCTCGATGGTGATGCAGTGATGGTCGCCGCCGGTGGTGAGGAAGACTTGGCTGGTGGTCTCCTCGACGAGGGCGAATCCGAGGACCTTGGTGTAGTACTCGGTCAGTCGTGCGACGTCGGGTGTCTCGAACGAGACATAGCCGAGTTTGGTCACCCGGACGGGCGGTTCGGGGGCGGTCATGGATGTGCTCCTGGTTCGTTCGGGTAGTGCGCTCATGCGAGCGTGGTGTGCTCGGCCGAGTAGCGGGAATGGAGAGCGGCCCATCGTCGTCCGGCCTCGCGGCCGCATTCGAGGTATTCGTCCGGGCACGAGGAGTACGGCGGTCGTACCGGTCCGGGACGGTAGTAGCCTGCGGCCTCGAACTCGGCCCGGTCGATCTGGATGTTGTACTTCGAGAACTCCTCGAAGCTTCCGTTCGGGAACAGCGGTTCGAGCGCCTCCCCGATGTCGGCCTGGATCTTCTCGGCGCGGTCCCAGTCCCGGTCGAGGATGGCGTCGCGCAACCGCAGAACCGGTGCCGGCCCGGCCGCGACGTCGCCGCTCCAGCATGCGCGGATCTCGTCGGGGAACCGCCGGGCCGTGGTCGACCAGTCGCCGGCGACGGGCAGTAGCCGGATACGGCCGCTCACCGCGGCGAGGTCTTCGGCGAAACGCTCGCCCATCAGTCCGAGGCCCATGTGCTTCGCCGCGACGATCTGGGGGATCTCGGCGAGGCGGGCGTACTCCTGCGGTGAGATCTTCCGCTTGAAGGCATTCGGGTTGTCGTAGGCGATCTGCGCCATGTCGGGAAGTGCTTCGGCGACGTTGCGGTGGAATTCGACGGTCTGCTCGGCGTCGAGTGCCACCCACATGGGGCGGCCGAGGAAGAGCCCGTCTGCGCCGAGGTCGCGCAGTGTGCGGCCGCGGTCGATGGTGTCGCGGGTGTTCAGGGTGGTCGCGCCGGCAAAGACCGGGCGGCGGCCGGCGACGGTGCGGATCACCGTGTCGTTGAAGGTGATCACCTCGTCGAGCGTCAGCGATGCGCCTTCGGCGAAGGTGCCGCAGGTCATGATGACGTCGACGCCGTCGTCGATGAGTGCATTCGTCAGTCGCTCGGTTTCCGCGACGTCGACGGTCTCGCGGGCGTCCCATCGATCCGATCCGGGAAGTGACGGGGTCGGCAGGATGGCGACGACGCCGCTGATGTCCTGTGCTGTGTATCTCGTCATCGTGTCTCGTCCTTGTCGAGCATCGCGTCGATGCGGTGGGTGGGTGACTTCGGGATTCCGGGGACCGCGGGCGCCGGCTGCGCCCCGATGATCGGATGCGGCTCCTCGTAGAACAGACCGAGTGCCTGGAGCACCGGGATGTCGTGGACGGAGAAGATGCGGAGCGCCTCGTCGGTGTCGTTGATGAGCCGGTGCCAGGTGAAATTCGGGATCGCGAACGTGTCACCCGGGTGGAGGTCGAACACCGCGTCCTCGATTTCGACCTTGCCGTGGCCGGAGACCACGAATCCGACGCTGCTCGACGTCCGGCGGTGCCGCTGACCGTCGAAGCCGGGACCGAGCTGTTGGATCCAGCAGTCCATCGTCGGCAGCGTCGATCCGCCGGTCACCGGATTGGTGTAGCGCAGCGACAGTCCGTCGTAGGGATTGCCTTCCGCGGTGCCGTACGCATCGAGGATCTCGCGGACTTCCGCCCAGGGGTAGCGGACCGGGAGTCTGCTTTCGCGGGTCCGCTCCCACGTCGGACGCAACGCCTTCATCCGCAGGCCCTGGGACTGTGCGGCGTCGGTGCGACGGGGCTGGCTTTCGTCTCCGAAGGGTTCGAAGATGGCCTGCTTGAGGCTGAGCGTCAGGCCGAGGTCGAGGACGTCCAGCCAGACCACTTCGTCATCGGTGGGGTTGTGGTGGTCGTGCCAGGAGTACCGCGGGGTGATCAACAGATCGAAGGTGTCCATCGCCAGCTCTTCGCCGTCGACGACGGTGAACGATTCGGGGTTGCCATCGATCACGAACCGCAGCGCCGACATGGTGTGGCGGTGTGAGAAGTTGACTTCCTTGGCACGCATGATCTGGATGCCGGCCGCGAGGGTGTGTGTGGACCCGGGTGGGCCCGCGGTGATGCCCGGGTTCAGGAAGGTCAGGTTGGTACGGCCCCACCCTGCGGGACCGAGGATGTCGGCGGCCTCCTGTAGACGGGGCCGGGTCGTCGACCACGGCCACACGTGCCCGACACCGGCCGGGATCGGACCTCCGATCGATGCGTCGAGCAGTGGTTCGAACGACCACTGGCCGATCAGGTGGTCGCCGCGGATCGCCTCGTCGTAGCTGGCGAGCTTCTCGTTCTCGGTGGTCGTCATGCCTGAACGGCTCCTTCATGCCGGTGTTCGCTGAAATTGATGTGGACGTTCTTGGTCTGGGTGTACGAGTACAGTTCCGCCAACTCCTCCTCCCGGCCGATCCCGCTGTCCTTGACGCCCCCATAGGGGGAACCGAGCAGGTGCCGTGAGACCTCGTTGACCCAGACGTAGCCCGCCTCGACTGCGTCGACGAATCGGTGCGCCGTCGCGAGGTCACGGGTGAAAACACTTGCGGTGAGACCGAATCGGGTGGAGTTCGCGATCCTGATCGCCTCCTCCTCCGATCCGAATCGGAGCACCGACAGGATCGGACCGAAGATCTCTTCCTGCGCCAGACGCGAACTCACCGTTACGTTGGCGAAGACCGCGGGGCGAACGAACAGTCCGTCGCCCAGTTCGCCCTCGGTGATCCGCTCACCGCCGGTGCACAGCCGTGCTCCGTCCGCCAACCCGATCTGCACGTATTCGAGGACCTTGTTCAGTTGCTGTTCGTGGACGATGGCGCCGGTCTGGGATGCCGGGTCCGTCGGCAGTCCGGGCCGTAGCGCCGCTACCCGGTCGGTGAGTTTCTCGACGAACTCGTCGTGGATGGCGGAGTGCACGATGACGCGCGAGAGCGAGCCGCAGGACTGGCCCTGCCAGGTGAAGTTCATTCCGCGTACGGCGGCGTCGACCACGAGGTCGAGATCGGCGTCCGGGAAGACCACGAGGGGGTTCTTGCCACCCAACTCCAGCGTGACGGACTTGACCGATGCCTGCGCGGCACGGCGGGTGATCGCCAGCCCGGTCGCGACGGATCCGGTGAACGCCAGCCGTCGCACGGCCGGATGCGCGACCAGGGAGTCGCCGACCGCCAGGCCATCGCCGGTGACCACATTGAACACACCTGCGGGCAGGATGTCGTGGGCCAGCTCCGCGAGCCGCAGTGCCGACAGGCTGGTGTGCTCGCTCGGCTTGAGGACCACGGCGTTGCCGGTCACCAGTGGTGCCGCGATCTTGCTGGCAGCGAACATGAACGGGTGGTTGAACGGGACGATGCGACCGACCACGCCGAAGGGGGTGTGGGTGGTGTAGGTCAGCTCCCCGACGGTCGTGGGAAGGGTGCTGCCCCGGACCTGCAGCGCGAGTCCGGCGAAGTACCGCAGCGCGCCCGCTCCGGCGGCGACGTCGCGTCGCATCTCGGTCAGCAATGACCCGTTGTCGGCCGTGTCGATCCGCGCGAACTCCTCGGCGTTGGCGTCGATCGCGTCGGCGAGTTCGGTGAGGAGCCCGGCGCGTATCGACGGCGCGGTCCGCGACCAGTCGTCGGATGCGCGGTGAGCGGTCTCGACGGCGATATCGACGTCTTCGGGGGTGGCTGCCGGGAATGAGCCGAGCCGCTGCCCGGTGGAGGGATCGATCGAGTCGATCCGCGCGCCGTTGGCGGCGGAACGGAATTCGCCGCCGATGGACATGTCGTACTCCAGGCGGGTGGTCAGGGTCGTCATCGTCGGCCTTTCGGGAATGGGGGTCGTGGGCGAGGGCCGAGCGGGGTCAGATGGCGCCGTCCGCGCGCAGTTTGTCGACGACCTCTTCGTCGTATCCGAGCAGGTCGCGGTAGACCTCGTAGTTGTGTTCGCCGACTGCGGGACCGGCGTGGGAGATCGCCGAGGGGGTCTCGCTGAAGCGGATCCACGGTGCGAGTAGCTGAAGCTGTCCGGCCTGCTCGTGGTCGACCTCGACGAACGCCTTTCGGGCGACGATGTGTTCGTCCTCGAGGATCTGGTCGATCGAGAGCACAGGTCCGGCGGGAACCTGCTGCTGGCGGAGAATGTCGAACAGTTCCTTGGTGGGGAACTGCTTCATCCACGAGCCCACTTCCTGCTGGAGGACCTTGAGGTTCTCGCGGCGCGTGACTACTGTCGAAAAGCGCGGGTCGTCGATCGCCTCGGGGTGTCCGAGTGCCGTGGAATAGCGTTGGAACAGGTCGTCGTTCAGATCCGGCAGGTGCGTTGCGACGTGGCCGTCCTTCGATTCCATGTAGGCGCCGGCGGGCCCCATGCCCTCGAAGAACTCGTGGAAGCTGCTGACCATGAAGCCCATCAGCGCCTCCTGCATGGAGACCTCGATTTTCTGGCCCTTGCCGGTCTGGGTGCGGTTATACAGTGCCGCAAGGATTCCCAAAGCCATCGAGACGCCGGCCGCTTCGTCGCCGGGTCCGAACACCTGGGTGCCGGGGGCGCCGGACAGGCGCCAGGACGCGTCGGCCCAGCCGCTCACGGCCATAGCGATGGTGGCGAACGAGCGCAGGTCGGCGTAGGGCCCGGTTTCGCCGTATCCCTTCGACGAGGCGTAAATGATCTTCGGGTTGTGCTCGCGCAGGGCTTCGTAGCCGAATCCCAGACGATCCATCACGCCGGTGGAAAAGTTCTCGACGATGACGTCGGATCGCTTGACGAGGTCGAGGAAGATTTCTCGGCCCTGCTCGTTCTTGAGGTTGAGGGTGATCGCCTTCTTGTTGGCGTTGACGACCAGGAACTCGTAGCCGTCGTGGTCGGCGTCCATCGGCATCCAGGCGTGCCGGAACCGATCGGGGCTGCTTTGCTGCTCGACCTTGATTACTTCCGCGCCCATGTGAGCGAGCAGCATCGTGGAGAACGGTCCGTTGAGCACGTGTGAGAGATCGAGAATGCGGACTCCGCCGAGTGGGCCGGTGAGGGCGTGATCAGCCATGAGGTCGTGCCTCTTCTTCCTTGTTGTGGAGGATCTTGAATGTGGGGAGGACGGGCTCGTCGCCGGTGTCGTCGAGCACGACCGTCACGCGGGAGCCGACCGAGGCGTTCATCCATTCCCAGCGTTTCAGTCGCGATACGAGCACCATTTCGCCGTCGGTGCCGTCGATCTGGACGTGCACAATCGCGAGCGGGGCCTCGTCGCTGAACGCCGGGTCCATCACTCGGTGTTGGATGACCAGGCCGACGATCGTTCCCGTTCCGGGCAGCTTCTCCCACACCGGCTGGGCGGCGTGACAGGCCGGGCAGTACCGGCGCGGGGGCCAGCGCCAGATCTGGCAGTTCCCGCACCGCTGGCCGTACAGCTCGCCGTAGGAGCATTTCGCCCAGAAGTAGGCGCTGTCGGCATCTGCGGTCGGTCGTGGGCGCATCGGGGTATTCATGACACCCTCGTCAGGAGTAGTGAGCTGTCGCCGGATTCGCCGACGACCAGGGCGACCTCGGGGTCGCGGACCTGTCGGCACCGCGTGCGGTCGTAGTCGTGGTCTCCGTCGCAGTTGTCGTCGCGGACGCCGCCGGCACGGAGTTGTTGCACGGCTTCGATGACATGGCCGAGGCCCGCGACGTTTCCCTCGGACAGGTGCCCGCCGTGGGTGTTCACCGGTAACCGGCCGTCGAGCGAGAGTTCACCGTCACCGATGCTGCGAGCCGCACCGCCGGGTTCGGTGAGACCGAACTGCTCGATGTGCAGCAGCGCCATCCCGGTGAACGGGTCGTAGACCTGGGCGATGTCGATGTCCTCCACCGTCATCCCCGCGCGGTAGTAGAGAGCCGGTGCGGCATGTGCCGCGTTCAACTCCCACCGGTTACGGCTGGTGCGTGCGGTGACCGGCGTTCCGAGCGAGCCGCCCTCGACGGCTCTGATCGTCACCGTCGAGTCGCCTCGGCGTCGAACGTCGCGGGCAGAGGAGACGACCACGGCCATCGCGCCGTCGTTGAACGCGCTGCAGTCCAGCAGCCGGAACGGTTCGATGATCCACGGCGAGGCCTGGTGGTCCTGGGCCGTGATCGGCTTCTTCATCAGGGCCTTCGCGTTGAGCGAGGCGTTCGCGCGTTGCTGGACCGCCAGCTCCGCGAAATCGGCGTTGCCGATTCCGTAGTGGGCCATGTAGGCGCTGACGCTCGGCCCGTACAGCGTGGCGGCATGGGTTGCCCCGAACGGTTCGCTCCACTGCCGTTGCCCCGACGGCCATAGATCGGCTGTCGCAGGATTGAGTGGTTCCGATCGTGAGTTCGCCGCCCGGTACACCAGGACGTTGCGGCACACTCCCGAGTGGACCGCCATCGCGGCCGCCGCCAGGGCGGAGCATGCCCACGCTCCGCCGCTGCTGTCGCAGAACGACATGTGGCAGGAGGTCAATCCGAGCGCGGCCACCATCTCCCCCGGCGCCGGGGTGTCCCGGGTGCCCCAGTAGAAGGTGACGAGACCGTCGATGTCCGCCGGCTCGAGTCCGGCGTCGGCGATCGCCGCGAGAGAGGCGGTGGTGCCGAGCGTGAGGGCGGTCTCTCCGCTGCGTTTGGTCAGGGGGGTCCATCCGACACCCGAGACCGCCGTGCGGTCTCTGAAGCCGTCGATACTCATGTGCGTAGTCCTCTGTCGTACAACCGATTCGTGGCCCGATTTACGAGGCGAGGTTGTGTGCGATCCACTTCGGGAAGTTGGCCATGACCTCGGGCGACATCGGTGTCTTCTCCGCCGCGATCCGGGCCATGCGCTCCTTGATCGCCTTCGCGGAGTCGTCGGTCTTGGCGAGCAGGGCGGGGAGGTCGACGCCGACGAGTTGGCCGTTACGCTTGACCACCTTGCCCGCGACGAGGACGGTGTCGATGAGTCCGGGGCTGGTGTGGAAGATGAGCTGGCCGACGGGATCGTTGACCGGCCGGATACCGATGTGGCGGCCGCCGACGACGATGAGGTCGGCTTGCTTGCCCGGGGTGAGGCTGCCGACCCGGTCCGCGAGGCCGAGGGCGTCGGCGCCGTTGATGGTCGCCCATTCGAGTGCTTCGTGCGCGGTGCGCGAGACGACGTAGATGTCGCCGCCCTGCTCGTTGGTGCCCACAGCATCGGCCCAGCGTGTGTAGGCCAGGGCCTGACGGGTGGGTGTGATGATGTCGCCGCTGTTGAGGGAGACGACGTCGGCGCCGATCGTCGGCTTGAGGCCGTGACGCAGGACGCTGTTGATCGCGAGCTTGCCGGCACCCATGGCCAGCTCGCTCTCGGGAGTGGTGGAAACCTTCACTCCGGCTTCTGCCGCCAGCTTCCAGTCCGTCTCGGCGAAGGTGTTGGCGTGCGCCAGAACCAGGCGGGAGTCCAGGACACCGGCGTGGAACAGCTCGGCCAGTCCCGGAGGCAGCGACCACGAGGTGCCGATGTGCACCGTGGACACGGCGCCGAGGTCGTCGGCGAGTTGCTTCTGCTTCTTGTTGACCGAGATCGGGCTCAATCCGATCTCGGACAAGGCCGCTCCCAGCGTCAGCAGTCCCGATCCGGAGAATCGTTCGGACGCGATCCGGGCGAGGTCGGCCATCCGGTCGAACTCCGGGGGCGCCATGATGTTCGCCTGACCCAGGCCGTACGCGAAAACGGCACGGATTCCGGCCTCCTCGAGACCGTCCACGGCAGCATCGGCGTGTTCGGGCGAGTTGGTGATGTGGGCGTAGTCCAGGAGGGTGGTGACCCCACCGTCGAGGGCTTCGAGAGCACCGACCAGGGTGCCGAGCTTCGCGTCCTCGGCCGTGTAGGACGGGGTCGCATCAGCCCAGAACCCACTGATGTACTGCTGCAGGGAGGTGTCGCAGCAACACCCACGCAACTGCGCCTGCCAGGTGTGGCGGTGCGTGTCGATGGTCCCCGGGGCGATGATTCCGCCCTCGGCGTCGATGATCTCCGCGTCACTGACGCCCAGATTCGCCCCGACAGCGGTGATGACACCGTCCTCGACCAGGACTTCCCCGTTCGGGATGACACCCAACTTGGCGTCGGCGGTGACGACATGTCCACCGCGGATCAGCTTGCGATCTGTACTCATGTGATTTCCACTCTCTGTTGCAAATCCGGCGCCCGCGTCGGGGCGCGGCGAGGCGGCCGTCGCGGGTGCGCCCGGCCACCCCGCGGCCCGAGGGGCAAAGTGTCGAAGATGTTCAGGCGAACAGGGTTTCGGTGTCCTCGGTGAGGTTCACCGTCTTGATCTCGTAGTAGGACTGGATGCCTTCTCGGCCCAGTTCACGGCCGATCCCGGAATCCTTGACTCCCCCGAATGGGGCGTTGTGATTGTGGGTGTAGGAATTGACGCTGAACGTTCCCGTGTGGACGCTGCGCGCGACGTGCGCCGCGGCGTGGGGGTCGGCGGTGAACACGCCGCCGTGCAGTCCGTAGTTCGAATCGTTCGCGATGGCGATCGCCTCATCGACCGATTCGTGGGTCAGCACCGTGACAACCGGGCCGAAGATCTCTTCCTGGCAGATCCTCATCGAGTTCACCGCGTCGACGAGGACCGTGGGCTGGACGTAGTAGCCGATTCCGTCGCCCTCGGGCGCACCACCGCCGGTGGCCACTACCGCGCCCTCCGCTGTGCCGATCCGGACATAGTCCAGGACCCGATCGCGTTGGTTCGCCGAGACCAGCGGCCCCATGGTCGTCGCGGGGTCGAACGGGTCACCGACCACGAAGGACTTCGCGGTCTCGACGATGGCGTCGATCCACTTGTCCCGGTGAGCAGCCGGAACGATGATCCGGCTGAACGCGGAGCACACCTGGCCGGTGTTCGCGAACGAGCCCATGGCGATTCCGCGCATCGTCGTCTCGACATCGGCGTCCTCGAGCACGATTGCCGCGGACTTCCCGCCGAGTTCGAGTTGTAGTCGGGTGAACCGCGGTCCCGCTTCGCTCACGATCTGGCGCCCGGCGGCAGTCGACCCGGTGAAGCTGACCTTGTTCACCTTCGGATGGGTGACGAGGGACCGGCCGGTGGCCCTGCCCCCTGTGACCAGGTTGAACACTCCCGGCGGCAGACCTGCCGCGGCGAGGGCCTCCGCGAGGAAGTACGCATCGAGCGGAGTCTCGGGGGCGGGTTTGTAGACGACGCTACAGCCGGTGACCAGCGCCGGAAAGATCTTCGCGACCGCCATGTTGAAGGGCCCGTTCCATGGGGCCACGGCCGCGACGACACCGACGGGTTCCTTCACCACTGCCGCGGGTCCCCACATCGTCTGACGTACCTCGGTGAGGGTGTCGTTGACTGCGAGATCGAGGAAGTACCGCCCGGCGGCGAGTGCTCCCGGAATCTTCTTGTGCGCAATCGAAGTCGGCAGTCCCATCTCGGCGGTGACGAGATCCGCGATGTCGGCGATCTTCGGTTCGAGGGCCTGCAGTGCGAGTTCGAGAATCCGGGCGCGCTCGGATATCGGCAGCCCGCGCCAGGCGCCGGCCCCGAACGCCGCCGAGGCCGCCGAGACCGCGCTGTCGACGTCGGAGTCGTCGGCGTCGGGCACCGTGCCGATGACCTTCTCCGTGGACGGGGAGACGACGTCGATCGTCACTCGAGAGTGGAGGCTTCGCCACTCGCCGTCGATGAAAAGGGTGTCGCGAACGGTCATGGCATTCACTTCCGCTGAGAGGTGGGCGCCGAGTGTGACGGGCGCCTCTATCTGACGGACAAAACGTAGCAAATGCAATGTTTGAAAGCAATGGATCTACCGACTTCGATAAAACCGCAGATCAGCGGTGCGCGACGCTGGCTGACGGGGCAGACGCGGCCCGGAGTAGCGCCGACATCACTCGGCGCGAGCCGGCGATTTCCTGTTCTGTGACGGGGGCATATGCCTGCCCGAACACCACGCGCTGATAGACGATGCCCTCGGCCATCGCGATGATGATCGCGACGAGTTCCTCGTCGGGCGTGAGAATCGACTGGGCCAGTGCCACCCGGACCGCCTGCCGGTACGACTCCTGGTGGCGATGCGCCAAGTGGATCAACTCGTCGCGATGCCGGGCACCGACGAAGACCTCGGTCTGGAAGGCCGGGATCTCCGGATGTTCCTGCATGGAGTCGACGAGGTGGGCGAAAATGTCCTCGAGCGACTCGATGGGGCGGTGCAGGTAGCCGTGCGAGACCTCGAGGCAGTACTCGAGCCCTGCTTCGAGCACGCCGACCAGCGAGTCGAAGTGGTGCCGCAGACTCCCCTGGCTCACGCCGGCCTCCGCCGTGAGGGAGCGATAGGTGAGCTTCGAGAGCCCGTCTCGGGCAACGAGCCTGATCGCCGCCTCGACGAGCGCCTGTCGCCCTTCGCCGTACGGAAGGCGCGGTCGGACCGCCTCTTCGGTCATATCAGTCGCACCTTTCTCGCTGATTCATCCACTTGAGGTCACGATAGAACACTTCTTCACCGCCGCGCGGTCGCCACACTCCCCAAACATCGCACTTGCAATGTTTGGGGAGTCGCGGCACGATAACCGACAAGGTGTCCTCTGCCACACCGTCACCAATACGCATCCGACGCATTCCGAGAGCGTTTCCGGTCTCGTCGCACACCGACCCGATTGCGAGAAGCAATGACTCACTCCCCCACGACCGCTGCGGACGTTGTCGTCATCGGCGGCGGGTTCGCTGGAATCTCCGCCGCCCGTGACCTCAGTCGCGCCGGTTTCGAGGTCGTCCTCCTCGAAGCCCGGGACCGACTCGGTGGTCGGACCTGGTACCGCGACAGCCCGTTGGGACGCCCCCTGGAGCTGGGCGGTACCTTCGTGCACTGGATCCAGCCGCACCTCTGGGCGGAGATGGTTGCTCACGACCTCGAACTCGAGCGCTCCCCCGGCGTCGACGAGGTCTACTGGATCATGGGCGGGAAGGTCCACAGCGATTCGGTCGAGGAGTACAGCGCACTCGTCTCCCCCGGGATGGCCGGGCTGACCGAGGGCGCGCGCGACGCCTTCCCGATGCCCCACCAGCTCTTCCCCATGTCCGAGAGCGCCCTCGCCGCGGATTCGCTCTCGGTCACCGACCGGCTCGGCCAGCTCGGTCTCACTGCCGAACAGATCGAGGTGGCGCGCAGCCGCTGGGCACTGTCGTTCAACGGATCGCCCGAGGAAGGGTCCGCTGCGCAACCGTTGCGACTCGCTGCTCTGTGCGGCGGCAACTGGCAACTGGTCAGTGAGGCAAACCGTGCCTACACCATTGCGGGCGGGACGGGTCGCCTGGTCGAGGCGGTGCACGAGGGATCGACTGCGCAGGTCCGGCTGTCGACCACCGTCACCGCCCTGAAGGCGTCCGAACACCAGGTGGAGGTGACCACATCCGAGGGTGCCACCGTGACAGCCCGACACGTCATCGTCACGCTGCCGTTGGACATCCTGAACACGATCGAGTTTGATCCGCCTCTGTCGGAGGGCAAGCACACCGCCGCGGACCGTGGACAGGTCTCGTCCGGCGTCAAGGTCTGGATGCGCGCCAAGGGCCACGTTCGCCCGTTCATCGCGTTTGCGCCCGACGAGTACCCGCTGACCATGGCCGGGACCGAGTACGCGATAGGCGACGACACCATCCTGCTGGGCTTCGGCCCGCACTCCGACAAGCTCGACGTGACCGACGTGAAAGCGGTCGAGGCCGCACTGCACCAGTGGCGCCCTGACATCGAACTGATTGCAGTCGATGCCCACGACTGGACCGCGGACCCACTGTCCGGAGAAACCTGGGCAATGCCGCGCCCCGGCCACCTGTCGACCGAGATCGAGGAACTTCAGCGCCCGGAGGGCCGCGTCCGATTGGCCGGCAGCGACTACGCACACGGTTGGGCCGGCTACATCGACGGCGCCCTCGAAAGCGGGCGTCGGGCAGCGCGGCACCTGATCGACGAGCTGACCCGGGTCGCGCGATGAACCCCGCCGCCGCGCCTTCGGCCACGGTTAGCGCGGTGGACAGAGCATGCAGCGAACTACGCTCCGGCCGACCGATTCTCCTGAACGACACAGACGATGCACTAGGCACAGGTGGAAGCATCGTCCTGCCGGCGGCGCTGGCCGACCCGCACTGGACCGCCTGGGCCGTGCGTCAGACATCGGGTTTCCTGTGTGCACCCCTGCCCGACACCATCGCCGACGCGCTCGACCTGCCGCTGATGGTAGGAACCACCGGCTCCCGATCCTCATCGACAGCGTTCACGGTCTCCGTCGACGCCACCGCAGGAACCACCACGGGGATCAGTGCTACCGACCGAGCACGCACAGCACGGGTTCTCGCAGATCCGGAATCGGTTCCCGCGGACTTGATTCGACCGGGACATCTCGTCCCGATCCGGGTGCACGAGGGCACCGAACACCCGCGGACGGGGCGCAATGAGATCGCCGTCGACCTGTGCAGAATCGCCGGTCTACCGCCCGTCGCCGTTGTCGGTGACCTGGTAGCCGACGACGGGGAGATCCTGCGACCGGGGTCGGTGCCCACTCTCGGAATCAAGCACGGATTGACAACGCTGTCTGCCAGGGACGTACTGGAGCACAGACTCTTCCACGGAACCGGAACGGCGGGGCGAGTCACTCGCGGTAACTCGACCCTGATGCGAACCGCTCAAGCCGATTTCGACGCGACGGTCTTTCACGACGAAGTCACCGGCGCCGACCACACCGTCCTCCGAGGTCCAAGCACTCCTGCCGTGCCCACTGTGTCGGTGCACCTCGAGTGCCATTCCGGTGAGGTGTTCGGCGCGTTGACCTGCACTTGCGGTCGGCGGCTCCAGGAGGCGTTGCAGCGGACGGCCCAGGACGGTGGGCTGCTGATCTACCTCCGGCGCGGCACGTCCACCTCGCGCCTTTCTTCACCACACCAGTGCACACTCGCCGACACCGGCGCCGTAGCCGCCATCCTCTCCGACCTCGACGTCGACACCATCCGGTTGCGCGGCGGCGGAATCGCCCCCACCGCCCTCGCCTCGGCCGACATCACCGTGGTTGCGGGCCCCAACAGAGAACAGGAGCAATCATGAAAGTCACAGTCGTCGCGGGAAACCCCAAACCACACTCGAGAACACTCGCCGCCGGCACACTTCTCGCGGAAAAGCTCGCCAACCGACCCGTCGGCGCAGGCGTCGACCACACCATCGACGTGATCGACCTCGGACCCGGGTTGCTCGGCTGGGGCGACGAGGCGGTGAACAACGCCGTTCGCCAGGTCCAGGGATCGGACCTCGTCGTCTTCGCCAGCCCGACGTTCAAGGCGACGTACAGCGGGCTCCTCAAACTCTTCCTGGATCAGTTCGAGGGCGGTACCGGCCTGCAGAACGTGGTGTCGGTGCCCCTGATGCTGGGGGCGGGTCCCGCACACGCACTCGCGCCGGACCTCACCCTCAAACCGGTCCTTGCAGAACTCGGCGGCACCTGTGCACTGCCGGGCCTGTATCTGCGCGACAAGACCTTCGCCGAGGACGAGGCGTTGGATATGTATGTCCACCGGTGGACTCCTACTGTCAACGCCCTGATAGACATCCGAATTACAAGCGGATGATGACGTCTCAGCGCTCTTTGGAGAGCATCGCACGTAGTCGGATCAGCGAGGCGTTCGTGGTGGAGGCATCGCCGCGGGCAAGATGCTGCAACGCGAGCCCATCGACTGCGGCGTATACGAGCAACGTCAAGTCGTCGTCCGGAGTCACTCCCACCCGTTCGAGGGCAGCGCGCGTGGAGTCGAGCAGCGTGGAATACAGTAGCCGGACCGCGACACCCAGCTCCGGCCTCCTGCGGGACTCGAGGATCAGCTCGTACTGGAAGGTCTGAAGGTCGGGGTCGTGATCGATTTGCCGGGTCAGACCGTCCAGCAGATCCTCGAGTGCATCCGTGTCGGTCAGACGCGCGAGCACCCCGATGCTCCTGTCCAGCGCGTGCTGGAGAGCTGCGACGAGCAGGTCGTCTTGTGACGGAAAATGCGACAGCAACAGTCGGTGCGTGACGCCGGCCTCGGCGGCCACCGCCTTCGTGGTCAACGTTCGCATACCGTCGCGTGCGACGGCGCGGATCGCCGCCCCGAGCAGAAGCTGTCGAACCTCGTCTCTCGATTCTCGTTTGACCCGGCCGCTGACATCAGTGCTCACAACGACATTGTGGCAGCTCGGCGCTGGCCGGGACGCCATGACCCGTATTCACGAACGCGGTTGTACCTCGTCTATCGAGTCGATTGATGACTAGAACCCCGAATTCAACCCCAACGGGGGTCGTGGCAAGACTTTGCTTTTCAAGACAGTGAGAGCGAAACACCCAACGCATTGCCACTCCGCCCGGCGTAGCTGCCCGACCCCGACCGCGCTGCCCACCGACCGAGCGCCCACCATGAGCTCCCTCAGGAACCTGCCATGACCAACCTTTCATTCCCGCGCAAGGGACCTCACGAACACACAGACGTCGACCCTCGTCTCCACATCACTGACCAGGTCAACCAGTATCGAGCGGAACGCCGCCGGCGACGGCGGAAGGCGAACAACACGCGGCGGCACGAACAACCTCCGAGTCAAAGAGATGAGGTACTCCACCTAGCCACTATCTGGGCCCCATACGGTGAGCCACCCCCAGACGAGATCTTCGTGCGATTCGGCATCACACCCCAGCACTTCGCCGACCGAGTCCGGCAGTTACTGCAAAAATTGGACTCCACCTCGACCTCGACGGCGAAACTCAACGACGTCTATCGTCAGCGGCACCCGCCGGTCCAGGTATAACCGACCAAACCTGCGAACGCTACTGCACCGCAGACTATCCCCCATGACAACGGTGCCACAACAGGAACCCACCACTCGAAATCCCCGTACCGGTCGATTCCGCCAGTTGGGCGATCGGTGAACGCATTCCAGCGGAGCCCAGTGATCTTGTCCTCGGATCAAAAGCACCGCCCGAGAAGGAGCCAAGCGGTGGGAGCCGAAACGGCTACGACTGCGCCTGTTCGCGATCGCCGGGCGCATCGCTTGTCACGCACGAAAAGTGCATCTGCGGCTGTCCGCCCACGCACCCTGGATCGACTTGCTGATCACCGCATTGGCCCGTCTCAACGCAATCCCCGACCCTCTCTGACCAGTACCAATCCGACTGCCGAGACGAAAGGAAATCAACTTTCGGGGCCCTGGACCCCGACGACCACCCGACCGCGTCGGGCGACCGCGCGTTGCCGAGCACCGAATCCATGCCCGAAACACCCAACCCGAAACTGATCAGAGCGACACGTCAGACGCATGCAAGATCGAGGTTAACCTCGGCGCCGGAGTTGGGCACCAGCGCCGACCGTGTTACAGGTGACTTCAACAGCCCGCCCCATCGCGTGATGCGCCGGTTCGCAGAAGACGCTGCGTGGATCGACGTTTTTCTGGCCTTTCGTCGGAATCCTTGACTGAGATGTTTCAGTGGATATCGACCGACAGCTGTGCGATGGCGAGCTTCCGTATGGCGCCTTCGGCAAGCGTGATACCAAGCCCGGGCCCTGCGGGGACAGCGACCAGCCCGTTCTCAAGCCGGATCGGCTTGGTCAGAACTGCCTCGCGCAGGGGGTTGTAGCCGCGGTCGAATTCGAGATATTGCGGTGTACCGGTGCCGTCGCCATACGGAGAGTCGGGCAGGGTCGACAGAAGCTGCAGGCAGGCAGCTTCAGCCACCCCTGTACCCCAACAGTGCGGTGAGACACGGCGGTTCCAGGTGTAGGCCATCTGCGTGATGAGCTTCGCTTCGGTGAATCCGCCGCACTTGGTGACGTCCGGTTGCACGATGTCCATCCTGCCGTCGGCGATGGGGTCGCGGAACCCGAACCGGGTGTACAACGATTCGCCGGCGGCGATCGGGATGCCGGCCTCCCGCACCCGGTCCCAGCCGTCGCGCTGATAGGGAGGTAGCGGCTCCTCGGCCCAGCCGGGTTCGAGGTCGGCCAGTGCCCTCAGGGATCGCAGCACCACGTCGGCGGTGGCGTTGGCGTTATAGTCCACCATCAGTTCTCCGTCCGGTCCGAGGACGTCGAGGGTGATCTCGCTGCGTTGGCGGTCGGCACGCAGACCGGTGCCGATCTTGATCTTTGCGGCGGTGAAGCCTTCGTCGGCGGCGCCCTGGATCTGTCCGCGGAACTCGTCGAGGTCACCGTCGCGGGTGACGTAACCGATGGAGGCGTAGGCCGGAACAGTGGTGCGCACAACTCCACCGAGCAGGTCACCGATGCTGACGCCGAAGCCGCGGGCCTGCGCATCCCACAGTGCGATGTCGAGCCCGGACAGCGCAGCTATGTGCAGACCTCCGGTGGACAGGTGGTAGGAGTGCGCGACGACTTGCTGAACGAAGTTCTCCTTCGCGTCCACAGGAACGCCGAGCAACGCTCGTCCGTAGTAACTCAGATAGGGGGTGAGCAGTTCGGGTACGCCGTAGCATTCGCCCCAGCCTTCGACGCCGTCCGAGGTGGTGATCTTGACTAGAGTGCACACTCGGGAAGACACCAGTCCCTTGGCGGTGCCGTACCCGCCGTCGGGAAGTGCGTGTTCGAGCGCGAAGGATTCGACCCGTGCGACCACGGGCCGGTCGTGGGGATTCTTCGTTGTCATGGTGCGTCCTGTGTGGGTTTTGCCGACATCGCTGCCGGGGCAGATAGGGAGCGTCTGGGTGGGCAGGACAATCCGCTGATCTGCAGCATGAAGTCCTTGTGCTCCCACGGTGGGACATGGAACTGTGCGGGCTTGTCCCGGTATTCGCCGACGAAGTCGACCGGTGAAGGCAGCCCGGCCCACGGCTCGATACACAGCAGGTCGGCGCCGTCGGGCGGGGACCAGATCGCAAGTTGCTCAAAGCCACTCCAGGACAGGGAAATACCTGCACCTCCGGTAGTTTCGTATCGCATGGAGGTGCTCGACAGCCGGTCGAGGATCAAGGCGCCGTCGGCGAACAGTGTCGGATCCAGCACTAGCGACGATTCCGCGATCGGGCTCGGACATCGGGCGTCCCGCAGCAGGACGTCGTCGACGCGCCGAATCGGACGGTCCTCCGTGGCGTTGAACTCCAGCCGGTGACGAGACTTGTCGTGGTCACCGAGGGGCCAGCGGAAGGCCGGGTGGACACCGAATGACGCCGGCAAGATGGTCTCGGGATCGGGGTTGCCGACCTTGTAGCTGATCGACAGGGCGTCGGCGCCGAGCTCGTAGAATACATCGAGGGCGAAGGCGAATGGGAAGTGTCTTCGGGACTCCGCGGTATCGGTGAGGCGAAAGTGTGCCGACGTCTCGGTGACCGAGATGCGCGAGAAGTCGAGATCACGCGCGAATCCGTGTTGCGGCATCGGATGCCGTACCTCTTCGTGCAAGAGGGTGTCGTCAACCATCCGCCCGATCACGGGGAAGAGCAGTGGCGCGTGGCGCGGCCAACTAGGACCGGCCTGCCACATCAACTCTTGTCCGGCTCGGTTACGCAGCGAGCAGAGCTCCGCCCCTCGCGGGGCGACAGCGGCCGTGACGTGTCCACAACGCAGGAGGGTGCGGTCGGTCATAACCAGTCCGACACCATCGGAGTGCCGTCAACCCGCCGTGGAATCGCCTCGAGTTCACTACCGATCGGGTACGGCAGCGCGACCCGGAACCCCCGGCTCGCCCGTTCGAAGCACGATGCCGCGCCCGCTGCGGCACCACGGATACCGGCGGTCTCCGCGACGGTCGTCCCGGTTCGGGGGTCGGTACCTCCGAGTGTGATCACAGCGCTTTCCTTCCGGTGTTGACTGTTGGGTGTTGTTCAGGCTCGCCGGCGACGTTTGACGTCGGCCGAACACGACATCACACCTGTTGTGTCACGTCGTGGCACAGGCGTGCGGGGACGTTCCTCAACGTCGCCGGGGTTGCGACGGCGCCGGGTTCGACCTGCGGGGCACGCGCCTGCACTGACATTCCGCCGTCGATGTTGAAGACCTGGCCGGTGACGTACGCGGATTCATTCGCGGTCAGGTACAGAACGGCGCCGGCCACATCGTCGACCGTACCGGGACGGCCCATCGGGATCTGACTGCTGCGGACGTCGCCTGCCTCGTCCCGCGGATCTTGCCAGTCCATCTTTTCCCCGTCGACTGCGACCGATCCCGGGCGGACGCAATTGGAGCGAATTCCCCACGGCGCAAGGTCCACTGCTACCGCACGGGTGAATGACTCCATCGCGCCCTTCACCGAGTCATATGGAATGTGCTGTCGATGTGCACGGGCAGCGCCGTGCGAGCTGATATTGACGATCGTTCCCTGCCGACCGGCGGCCGCCAACGTGCGTGCGACCCGCTGGGTGCACGCGAAGAACATGGTGGTGTTCGCGGCGATGAACCGTTGCCAGTCAGCCGGTTCCACCGCGAGGAACGGCTCGAAACTCGATTCTCCGACCCGTGCGTACGCGTTGTTGACGAGGGCATCAACGATCCCCAGGCGGTCTTCGACCTCGTCGAAGACCTGGTCTACCCCGTCAATGGACGAGAGGTCCCCCGTCACGGCAACGGCGCGACCGCCGTTGCCGACGATGAGGTCGGCGACCCGCGTGGCAGCAGCCTGGTCGATGTCGGCCACCGCGACGGCGGCGCCCTCTGATGCGAAGCGGCGAGCGATCGCCTCGCCGATGTTGTGGCCGGCACCGGAGACCAGAGCAACTCGCTCGGCGAGCTGCCCGTAGCCGGTATCAGGTCCCGGCGCATGCCATCTCGCTTGTTTCGTCACGGTCACTCGGTCCTCGCTTTCGCCCTGCGGGCGTCGTGCTGAAGCACCTCGCCGAAGAGGCGGGGTAGGGATTGTGGCGCGAGCCACCATCCACTATTGTTGGCGCCATCACATTCCCATTCATTACGATAAACTCCCAATGAGTGGGACGCAAGACGCGAATTGGAGTGCACAGTCCCTCGCTCCTTTCCGCAGTCGCCGAGCCCTGGTGCTAGGCGCTATGCCACCCCTCCTCAACTCGTTACCCTGAGAGACGACACCATGACCACATCACCCACCGGCATCCGTGCCACCGACCGCCCACGGCAACGGAACTTTCGTAAGACGATCCTCGTCATGCTCACCGCAGCGATGGTGATCAACTACATGGACCGTTCGGCACTCGCTGTGGCCATGCCCTTCATCACCGAGGACTTCCACCTCACTGATGTCGAGAAGGGCCTCATCTTCAGCAGCTTCTCCGTCGGCTACGCGCTGTTCAACTTCCTCGGCGGAGTCTTGTCCGACAAGTTCGGCGCCAAGAAGGTATTCGTTTGGGCCATGGTCTTCTGGTCCGTCATGTGCGGACTGACCGCGGGCGCATTCAACTTCTGGACACTGTTGATTGCCCGCGCCCTGTTCGGCGTCGGCGAGGGCCCGATTTCCACCACCGCCAACAAGATGGTCAACAATTGGTTCCCGCTGCGCGAGAGAGCTCGATCGGTCGGCATGAACCAGGCCGGTGGCCCTCTCGGAGGAGCACTGTCCGGACCGGTGGTCGGCTTCCTGGCGTTGACGTTCGGATGGCGAGTGGCGTTCATCCTCATCGCCTTGATCGGTCTGACCTGGGCGTTGATCTGGCGCCTCGTCGCCACCGACAACCCGCGCGACAACAAACGAGTCAGTACCCGCGAACTCGCGGAGATCGAGGCGACCGAATCCGTCGAGGAAGTCGCCACCGAAGAGGTCGCCACCGGCGAGAAGCCGTCCATGTGGAAGGCGATCCTCCAGCCTGCCATCCTCGCGACAGCCCTGTCACTGTTCTGCTACAACTACATCCTGTTCTTCTTCCTTACCTGGTTCCCTGTCTACCTCGTCGATGCCCAGGGCGTAAGCCTGCGCGACATGTCGATCGTCACCGCGATCCCGTGGATCGTCGGCGCCGCCGGTTATCTCGGCGGCGGCTTCCTGATCGACTACATCTTCACCCGCACCGGCAAGCAGTTCTTCTCCCGCAAGGTCGTTCTCGTCACCTGCCTGATCACGAGTGCTCTCTGCGTCGGGCTGACCAGCACCGCGAGCACCGCCACCAGCGCCGTCATCCTCATGACCATCGCCGTCGGATTCCTCATGCTTGCCGCCCCCGCCTACTGGACTCTGATCCAGGACGCCGCACCGAAGGAATACGTCGGCAGTGCCGGCGGCCTCATGCACGGTCTCGCCAACATCTCCGGCATCGTCGCCCCGACAGTGACCGGCTTCATCGTCGCCACCAGCAACTACGGCGGTGCATTCGTCCTTGCGGGCGCCCTCGGCGTCGTCGGCGCCATCATCGTGTGGATCTTCGTCCGTCACCAGAAAGCGGTGGGCATCGAGGTTCCCGTAGCCGAAACCCCCGTGCGGTAGTCGAGCGACAGGCCCGCAGAGTTGGGACGCGGTTCCCGCTCAGCTGTCGCTCGACGATCCAGGGCACCGATCAGCCATTGCTCGATCGGCGCCCTGGATCAGTGCACTCACCCCGATGCGGCGGCACTACGATCTGGCGCCGTGACGCGGTTGAGCTGCCGGCCGATGCCTTCGACCTCGATCTCCACCACGTTCCCTGGCCGCAATGCGATTGGGGGCGTTCGGAAATCGCCGCAACCAGTGGGCGTTCCGGTGAGGATTATGTCGCCTGGATGCAGCGTGAAGTGATGCGAGCAGTAGCTGATCAGCTCGGCTACGGAGAAGATCATGTCCGAGGTGTTGCCGTCCTGCACGAGTTCACCGTCGAGCCAGGTCCGGATCCCGACGTTCTGCGGGTCCCTGATTTCGTCGGCCGTGACGACGGCTGGGCCGAGCGGGCAGAACGTGTCGAGGCCTTTGCCACGCACCCATTGACCGTCGTCGGCCTGCAGGTCGCGGGCCGAGATGTCGTTGGCTGCGATGTATCCGAAGACGGCACCCAACGCAGAGGCCGGCTCGAGATCACGGATGCGACTGCCGATCACCACCGCGAGTTCGGCCTCCCAGTCCGCGCGGGTGGTGAGGTTCTCATCGACGATCACGTCGTCGAACGGACCGCACGCGCTCGACGACAGCTTGGGGAACAGGTACGGCTTCTCGGGTATGGCCCAACCCATTTCGCGGACGGTGTCGTGGAAGTTGAGGCCGATGCCGAAGATCGTCGGCGGACGATAGGGCAACGCGAACTCGGGCTGTCGGAGCACGTCGCCGGTGGCGGTGACGTCGGCGCCACCGATCACGTCGAGCAGCGTCACGTCCTCCGCTGTGAGCCGCCAGTCGCCCTCCGGTTGCGCGACCGCGAGACGACGCGCCTCGTCCACTATGACCGTTGCGTACCTCATGGTTTCTCCCATTCCCTCTAAGTTGGTATTGCGTCCCAATGAATGGGAGTCTATCGTACTGAGTGAGACAATCCGTCGAAAGGGCAATTCATGACGCACAGTTCCGCGGCCCAACCTCTGGACCCCGATGTCATCGCGACGTACCGCAAGATCTCCACAGCCACCCTGGCGACCCGGTTGTTCGCCGTCGGACTGCGGCAGCAGTACCTGGTGGGCCTGAACCCGGTGAACACCTCCATGGAGGGATTCGTCGGCGAGGCATACACGATGCGATTCATCCCTGCCCGCGAAGACATCGACACCCTCGAGAGCCTGCACGGCCCCGACAACCTTCAATGGATCGGCGTCGAGGCACTCGAGGAGGGCCAGGTGCTCGTCATCGACAGCCGCGACGACATCAGTGCTGCGTCGGCTGGAGACATGCTCGTCACCCGCGCGCTGCACAAGAAGGCGGCCGCGGTGATCACCGACGGCGCATTCCGCGACGGCTACGTGCTCGCCGACATTCCGATCCCCACTTACAGCCGGGCCATTACCGCGACCACCCGGCTGACCAGCTTCCATGTGGCCGACCTGCAGGTGCCGATCGGGTGCGCGGGTGTCGCCGTCTACCCGGGCGATCTGCTCGTCGGGGACCGCGACGGGGTGATCGTGATTCCGCGGTATCTGGCGGCTGAGATCGTCGACGAATGCCTCGAGCAGGAAGAGCTGGAGGCCTATCTCCACACCCGCGTCCACAACGGCGAACCCCTTCTCGGTGGGCTGTACCCGCCGAGCGAGCAGACCAAGGCCGCGTACGCCGAGTGGAAGCTCTCCCGGAACGGGGCGGTGACGGCATGACCCGGTTCGCCGACCTGGACCGCGACGTCCAGCGCAAGCAGATGGAATCGACCATCCGCACCTACTTCGACGGCTGCAACGAGGCGGACGTGGAAAAGATGGCGGCCACATTCGCACCGAACGCGGTGCATTTCTTTCCGCCAGGCCTGGACGGGCCATGGGTAGGGAACCGCACCATCGCCGAGAACTGGCGGCGGCTGACACTGACCATCGGGTCCGCGTGGACCATCGATCGGTTGATCGCGGAACCGGAATCGTTGCAGGCCGTGATCGAGTGGACGCACTACAAGACCTGGCCGGGCGGATTTCTGCGCGGCGACGAATGGTACAAGTTCGATCCCGAGACCGGGCTGATCACCGAGATCCGCGCCTTCTACGCCTCCGCCCCGGATGGGCGAGAGAAGGTCGAACTCCAGGGCTATGAATACGCCGAGCAGGGCTATCACCTCGAGTGCCCGGTCCCGCGTCCGCACCCGGACGCCGAATACACCGCCCGACGGGAGAACGAATGACCACCGATACCGATACCGATACCCTCACAATCTTCTCCGTCAATCCTGCTCAGGGCACGTCCGAACTCACCCACCTGCACGAGACGACCTCGTCCGACGTGGAGGAGATCTGCGCGAGAGCTGCTGCGGCGGCCCCGCATTTCGAGGCCGCCGGCCGTGCCGGCCGCGCCGTGTTCCTGCGGGCGATCGCCGACGAGCTCGAATCTGCGCGTGAACCGATCGTGCGAATCGCGATGCGCGAGACCGGCCTTCCGGATGCCCGGCTGAATGGCGAGCTGACTCGCACCTGTTATCAGATGCGGCTGTTCGGCGACGTGCTCGACGAGGGGTCCTACCTCGAGGCCACCATCGACCACGCGGGCGACACCCCGATGGGTCCCGGCCCGGACCTACGCCGGATGCTGGTCCCCCTCGGCCCCGTGGCAGTCTTCGGCGCAAGCAATTTCCCGCTCGCCTTCTCCGTACCCGGGGGCGACACCGCCTCCGCGCTCGCCGCCGGATCGCCGGTGGTGGTCAAGGCGCACAGCTCGCACCCCGAGACGTCGGCGGCGTGCTTCGACGCCCTGGTTCGGGCCGCCGCCGCGACCCAGATGCCCGACGGTGTGGTCGGGATCGTGTACGGGCAGGCCGCGGGTGCAGCGCTCGTCGCCGATCCACGAATCACGGCGGTGGGCTTCACCGGATCACTGGGCGGTGGGAAAGCATTGCTGGACATCATCTCCCGACGTGACGACCCGATCCCGTTCTATGGGGAGCTGGCCAGCCTCAATCCCGTGATCGTGACCGAGAACGCCGCGGCCGCCCGGGCGGACGAGATCGCGGCCGGGCTCGTCGCCTCCGTCACCGCGTCCGCCGGACAGCTGTGCACCAAGCCCGGGCTGGTGTTCGTGCCCACCGGCGAGGCGGGCGACGCCCTTGTCGCAGGACTGCGCACCGCGCTGGCCGACGTCGACGCACCGGTGGTTCTCAACGAGCGGATACGAAACTCCTACAACGACATCAGCGTGTCGCTGTCGCGCTCGACTGCCGTCGAGGTGCGTACCACGGGCCGTGAGGCGGGCCCTGAAGGGTTCCGCGTGACCCCCACCGTGCTCGAGGTGAATGCCCAGGCACTGTCTCCGGAGATTACGGAGGAGTGCTTCGGACCGTTCGCCGTCGTCGCTCGCTACGACAGCGACGAGCATCTGCGCCGCGGACTCGATGTGCTGCCCGCGTCGCTGACGGCCACCGTGCACAGTGAGCCGGGTGAGGACGACTGCACCTCCGCCCTCACCGAACTGCTGCGCCCGAAAGCGGGACGGCTGCTCTACAACGGCTACCCCACCGGTGTCGTCGTCTCGTGGGCGCAAACTCACGGCGGCCCATGGCCTGCCACGAACACCCTGCACACCTCGGTCGGGACCTCCGCGATCCGGCGGTTCCTGCGGCCGGTCACGTGGCAGGACGCCCCCGCTTCAGTCCTGCCCGCGGAGTTGCAGGACGGGGACTCGGCGGTTCCACGTCGGATCGATGGGCGGTTGACCCTGCCGGCAGCCGGCTGACACCTTCATCCACGACTCCCTGCGCCGACACCGACGTCGACGCAGGTGACACCGGACGGTGCCCCACGCTCGCGTCTATGCGTGGGGCACCGTCCCTTCCACTCTGTCCCCGCCCGTGAGGGAAACAATGACGAAACCCTGCTCGCCGCCGGACGTTCTGTTCACCGCGGGATTTCTCAAACCCCACCGCGCCGATCTGCGCCGACGGGACGGCGCGGCGGAGTACTCGCCGGGTGCACCTCGGAAGCACCACCGTCGAGAATCGCGAGCATATGCGGGAGTTGTTGTGTAGCAACGTCACATCGGTAATTTTCGGTGACGCACCGCCGACAGCGGTCCCTCAGTTCGCGCCGGCGAGATAACCCAGCTCGGCGGAGAGTTTCGCAGCGACATCGGCGACCCGCGGCCCGACATCGGCGACAACTCGTTCCATGCGCTCGGCGACGCCGGCGACGCTGATGGCGGCGATCGGCAGTCCTGTGTGGTCATACACGGCGGCGCCGCAGCAGCAGCTGGATTCGTCGAACTCCCGCAGATCCTGGGACCAGCCACGCAGGCGGGTGCGGGTGACCTCCGCCTCCAGATCGGCCCGGGTGTCGGCGTCGATCGGCGACTGCTCCGACGCGACGAGCTGGTCGAGCATCGCGTCGAGGCGGTCGGCGGGCAGTGCCGCCAGGTACGCGCGCCCCACGGACGTGCAGTGCAGCGGGCGGGCGGCGCCGAGCTCGTCCGAGACGGCAACGGGACGCGGTCCGCGTTCACGCTGGACGAACACCATATTCACCCCGTTGGGGACCGCAAGGCTGACCGTCTCCTGGGTGAGATCTCGCAGTTCACGCAGGGCCGGTCCCGCGATGTCTTTCAAACTCACCGCCGCGACCGCGGCGGACGCGAGGCGCGCCGCGGACGGCCCGAGGCGCCACCGCCCGCCCGAGACGTCCTGGGCCAGCCAACCCTGCTCTCGGAGGCGGTCCACGAGTCGGTACATCGTGCTGCGGCTCAGGCCAAGGGTCTGACTGAGTTCCACCGTGGTGCAGCTCCCGGCGACCGCGAGGTGGTCCAGGATGGCCAGCCCTCGATCGAGAGCACTCGGTCCTACCGCGGCTCCACCGGTTTCACCATTGCCTGACACTGCCACCACCGATCCCTTCCCATTCATTGAGAGTCTATGCCAATCTCACGGTTGCCGGTCGCAGTCCCGCTCCCGACCTGCGTCGACGCCCTGGCGGGCGTAACGGCCCGTCGATACACGGGAGGCGCGATCGCGCGAAACGCCGGTGATAGTTCCTCACATTCGATTCCGTGCGCGGTCTTGCGATATGGGCTGGATCACTGTAATTTAGCATCAGTCCCGATGAGTGGGACATAAAGCCATTGAATAGGAATCCACGCCGAACGGCTCAGCCGCGTCGAGAACAAGCCCAGGATTGGCCACTCGGGACGTGTCGATTCTTCAACCGCGAAAGGTTGATGCTCGTGTCAACAGACTCATCACGAAGCACTGAACACTCCTCGATGGCCAGCGCCCTCGACAGCGCCGTCGCAAAGATCTTCCGCCGGGTCGTACCGCTATTCGCGATCATGATGATGTGTAACCAGCTCAATCGCAGCAACATTGGTTACGCACAAACCCACCTCGAGGCCGACCTCGGCATTGGCGCAGCCGCATACGGCCTGGGCGCCGGCCTGTTCTTCATTGCGTACACGGTCTTCGAGCTTCCCAGCAACATGCTCATGGAGCGATTCGGCGCCAAGGTGTGGCTCTCCCGCATCTGCGTCAGCTGGGGACTGGTATCGGCAGCGATGATCTTCACCGAAGGCACCACCAGCTTCTACGTCCTACGATTCCTCCTCGGCGTCGCAGAGGCAGGCTTCGTCCCCGCAGTCCTGTACTACCTGACCAAATGGCTCCCCAACTCCCACCGCGGCCGGGCCAACGCCCGCTACGCGGTCGGTGCGCTCATCGCATTCACACTTTCCGGACCACTCTCGGGACCCCTGCTCTCACTCAACGGCTTCCTCGGTCTGGCCGGATGGCAGTGGTTGTTCCTCATCGAAGGATCGATGTCGGTGGTCATCGGCGTCTTCGCCTACTTCCGGCTCGACTCGAAGATCACCGACGCCAAATGGCTCACCGAGTCCGAACAGAACGCCCTCATCGGCAAGATGACCGAAGAGGAAGCGCTGGTCCGCGCCGAGTACGGGGAGCAACGCCCGTCGATGTGGTCGGTTCTGAAGGACCCACGGATCGCACTGTTCGTGATCATCTACTTCGCCACCCAGATGTCCATCTACGCCAACACCTTCTGGCTTCCTTCCATCGTGCGCAACATCAGCGGCACCAACGACATCACCGTGGGCCTGCTGTCCTCGCTGCCCTGGATCTGCGCCATCGTCATGCTGTTCACGATGGCCAGGCTCGGCGACCGCACCGGCCAGCGGCGCCGCATCCTCATCTGCCTGCTCCTGATCTCAGCAGCCGGCTCGTACCTCGCCGGAATCACCTCCCCATGGGTGGCCCTGGGAATGCTGTGCATCGCCGCGATGGGGTTCAAGTCGATCAGCCCGATCTTCTGGCCGATCGTGCAGAAGTCGATCCACCCGATGACCGTCGGCATCGCCATCGCACTGATCAACGCTCTCGCCAATCTCGGCGGGTTCGTCGCCCCCTACGGCTTCGGGCTCATCAAGGAACACACCGGCAGCACCCAGTGGGGACTGTTCGGACTGGCGCTCGCCTCCGTCGTCGCCGCCGGATGCTGCCTGCTCATCAAGGACAAACCCACACCAGTCGCAACCGAGATTCAATCGACACCGAAAACCGCACTTTCCCAGACCAAATGATACGAAGTAAGCACGTCCCCGCACATCAAGGAGTTGCACAGTGACCGCCCAGAAGACGACCGTCGTCGCCCCTCAGCTCGCCCGCCAGATCGTCGGCGAAGCCACCACCGATCGCATCTCGGGGGTCAAGGTTTCCCTCGCATACCTGCCGCTCGCCGCACCGATCAGTGACGCCAAAGTCTTCGCGGGACGCCAGAAGCCGCTCACCGAGATCGCCTTCATCTTCGCCGAGATCACCACCGAGGCCGGCTACGAGGGCATCGGATTCGGCTACTCCAAGCGCGCCGGCGGCCCCGGCATGTACGCCCACGCCGTCGAGATCTCCGGGGACCTGATCGGCGAGGACCCCAGCGACATCGGCCGACTGTGGAACAAGCTGGTGTGGGCCGGCGCGTCGATGGGACGCAGCGGCCTGACCACCCAGACGATCGCCGCGTTCGACATCGCACTGTGGGATCTCAAGGCCAAGCGTGCACAGCTCCCGCTCGCGAAACTGCTCGGAGCACACCGCGACTCGGTTCAGGTGTATAACACTTCCGGCGGCTACCTGTCGATGGAACTCGACCAAGTGCTCGAGAACATCGACGAATCGGTCGCCAACGGCATCGGCGGCATCAAGATCAAGGTCGGTCAGCCCGACACCGTGACCGACCTCAAACGAGTCGCCGCAGTACGCGAACGCCTCGGCGACCAGTTCCCCTTCATGGTCGACGCCAACCAGCAGTGGGACCGCGCCACGGCAGCACGCATGGGCCGCGTCCTCGAGCAGTTCAACCTGACCTGGATCGAAGAACCCCTCGACTGCTACGACGCCGAAGGCCACGCCGCGCTCGCCGCCTCGCTCGACACCCCCATCGCCACCGGCGAGATGCTGACCAGCGTCGCCGAACACTGGAACCTGATCAGTGTCCACGCGTCCGACTTCGTTCAGCCCGACGCGCCCCGGGTCGGTGGCATCACCCCGTTCCTGCAGATCGCCTCCCTCGCCTCACACAAGGGCCTGAGCCTGGCCCCGCACTTCGCGATGGAAATCCACCTGCACCTCGCAGCCGCGTACCCGAGCGAACCGTGGCTCGAGCACTTCGAGTGGCTCGAGCCGATGTTCAACGAGAAGCTCGAGGTCCGCAACGGACGGATGATCGTTCCCAACCGCCCCGGACTCGGCTTCAGCCTCAGCGAACAGACCCGCGCCTGGACAACCGAAACCCACACGATCTAACGTGCCAACAAGCCCGTTCGGCGCCCCGGATGAGGCTGAACATTGGCTGCACGCCCGCCTCGGAGAGCACACACCCTCTGAGGCGGGCTTCCGCAATTCTCAAACGGCCGACGGCGTTGAGAGCTGCGACAACCTGCGCCGCCCGGAAGTCCGCGCAGGAGCTCTGGCTACGAGGTGGTGAACGGCAATCGCTAACTCGCGCCAGCACCTTTCCGGCGGGTCCTCATCGCCAGCACACCGTCGGACAGGATCCGGACGCATTCGTCGTCCCAGCGGCGGCCGCTGACATCGATCCGGATGAACTGACGGGGTTCGTCGCCGGACAGGTATTGCCGTATAAATAGATTCGCGACAAAGTGATGCTGGAGGCTTTCCCGCGTCTGTCGCCGGGAGGATCCTCAAGACCGACCTGCGAACCACGTTGGCGTCCGAACACATGTCGTGAAGGTTCATTCTCCGCGTTCCGCTGCCCTGATTGGGGTACACGGTATACGTCGAGTCTAGTCGTCCGTCCGCTCCACGACCCAGGCCGCGACCTGTGTCCGAGAGGTGAAGCCCAGCTTCGCCAGGATGTGCTCCACATGACCTTGTGCAGTGCGAGGAGAGATCACCAGGCGGGTTGCGATAGCCTGATTGGTGAGACCTTTGGCGACGAGATCGGCGACTTCACGTTCCCTCTTTGTCAGTCCCCTCGACGTGCCAGCGGCGGGCACGGAGGGGTTCGGGGGTGGCTCGCGGAGGGCGTAGGCGATTGCCGCATCGAAGCCGAGACGTTGGCCCTTACGGTTGGCCGCGTCGAACGCTCTGTCTCCGATCTGCAGACGGGTACTTTGATCGCATTCCTGGTGGTAGACAACAAGACCCGAGAATGCCACCGCGGGGCTGCCCACCGACCGCGCCAGGTCCTCGGCGGCCCCCATCAGCACCGCCGACCGCGGTGCGTCGCGCTGTTCGCAGGCGATCCAGGCCAGCGCCTCGAGGCAGGCTGTGGCGACGCGCGGGCTATGCACTTGCCGGGTCAGCTCCAGCGATTCTTGGAGGAGCCGCACAGCGCGATCGGCATCGCCCTGTCGCCACACGGCAATGCCGAAGGCCCACAGCGAGAGCGACCGATACATCTTCTCGCCCTGCACCTCGGTGATCGCGAGAACACGCTCATGACACCTGATCGCCTGCTCCGTCTTGCCGGACATCCCATACGCCAAACCCAATGGGTACAAAGCACCTATCTCGAGTGGTTGATTCCGGCGCTCGATGAACTCCTCGACGGCGGCTTCGAGACGCAAGCAGGCGTGCCTGAGATCGCCGCTATAGAGGGCCAGCATGCCGTCGGCGTCGGTGACGAGAGCACGCATCATCGGATCATTGGTCTGCGCCGTAAGGGTGCGTCCCGCCTCCACGAGTGCGGCTCCGGCGTGGAGGTCACCCTGCACATTCGCCATCACGCTGGCACAGTAGAGCGCCTTGACCCATTCGAGGGTGGGCGGGCCGCTCTGACAAGCGAGCAGTTGGGCGTACCAGTGACGTCCCTCGTTAAAGAGGCCCTGAGATGCCCAAAACACGTAGAGTGCGGCGGCAGTGCGCAGGCCGGCGGCAGGATCATCGTCCACGCAGAACTCAAGTGCCTCTCGAAAGTTCGGTTGTTCCCGCTTCAGCCGTGTGATCCAGTCGAGCTGTTGTGCGCTGATCCATTCGGCTTCAGCGTCGAGTGCCAACGCCTCGTACCAATCGCGGTGTCGACGACGAAGTTGCACTTTCTCGCCTGTCTGTGCGAGCTTCTCGCGGGCGTACTCGCGGAGCGTATCGAGCAGCCGGAAGCGCACCGCCGGCCCATATTCCTCCCGGATCAGGATTGACTTATCCACCAGGGAGGTCACCGTGTCGAGCAGATCGCCCGGTGCCAGATCAGTTCCGCACACCTGCTCGGCCGCATCTAGTTCAAAACTTCCCGCGAACACCGCCAGTCGTGACCACACCATCTGTTCGCGAGGTGTACAAAGCTCGAAACTCCAGTCGATACACAGTCGCAGCGTCTGTTGCCGTGTCGAAGCGTCCCGGCTGCCGCGAGTCAGCAGGGTGAAGCGGTCGGTCAGGCGTTGGAGGATCTGCTCGGGCGACATCGCCCGCAGCCGAGCGGCAGCCAACTCGATCGGCAGTGGCAAACCGTCGAGCCGAGAACAGATCCGAGCCACCGGAACCGCATTCTCCTCGGTGAGCTCGAATCCGGGCACAGCGGCAGCGGCGCGTTCGGCGAACAACGTCACCGCATCGTATTTGGGCAATCCCCGCAGTGAGGGCTGCCGCTGAGGGTCTGGGATGGCCAGCGGAGGGACCCGTAGCACCGCTTCTCCGCCGACACCGAGGGGTTCGCGGCTGGTGGCAAGAACTCGCAGACGGCGGCAGGCCCGCAGCAATATCTGGGTCAACTCCGCGACCGCGTCTACCAGGTGCTCACAGTTGTCGAGCACAAGCAGTAGTTCCTGAGCAGCCAGATAGTCGATCAGGGCCTCACGCAACGGCCTCGCCGAGTGGTGCTGAACCCCCAGAGCGCTGGCCACCGCGTCTACCAGCAGCGCCCCGTCGCGCAGCTCGCTCAGCTCGACCAGCCACACGCCGTCGTCGTAGTCGCGGCGGACGGCCGATGCGACCCGCATTGCCAGACGCGTCTTACCGGCACCCCCGATCCCCGTCAATGTCACCAGCCGGGACACGGCCAGCAAGTTCTTTGCCTCACTCAGCTCATGTCGGCGACCGATGAAACTGGTCAGTTCCAGGGGGAAGTTCCCCGAGGCAGAGGCATGTGGGTGCCGCTGTGGGCCGCCGCACGCCGGTAGTCGATCATGCACCTGCACATTTACTTCCGCGTGTAGGGCCATTTCGTCAACAGGGAAGTTGTGGTGCCGCTGGAGTCGTCGCAGGCCCTCGCCGAAGTCGGCGGCGGTGGTTGGACGCTGGTCGGGGGAACGGGACATTGCTTGTGCGATCACCGAGGACACGTCGTCGGGGATGCCGCATTCGCGAAGATCGGGCACCTCCTCCGTGGTGATCCGCAGGAACTGAGCGACGACCTGCTCACCGCTGCGGCGTTCGAACGCGGCATGGCCGGTGAGGGCGCTGAACAGGGTGGCGCCGAGGCCGTAGACATCCGCCGCCGGGCTCGGTGGATCACCGCCCAGCACCTCCGGCGCAGTGTAGGCAGTAGAACCAGTGACGGCGCCAGTGGCGGTCTCGAAGGCACCTGCGATATGTGCGATGCCGAAGTCGGCCAATTCCGGCTCGCCGTAATCCGTGAGTAGGATGTTTCCGGGTTTGACGTCGCGATGAAGGATTCCGAGCCGGTGCGCCGTCTCCACCGCCCCCGCCATCTTAACCCCGATCCGCAGGGCCTCGCCTAAAGGCAGCGGCCCGTGGCGACGGATCCGCATCCCGAGGGAATCCTGGGGGTGGTACGGCATCACGATGTAGGGAAGTCCGCCGTCGGTGGCACCGACCTGCAGGACGTTGACGATGTTCGGGTGCCCGGTCAGTCGGCCCATCGCGCGCTGTTCCCGAAAGAATCGCGCCCGGTTCTCCTCGTCGAGTTCAACGGTGACTACCTTCACCGCCACCAGGCGATCCAGCGCGGACTGGGTGCAGCGAAAGACGACACCGAAGCCGCCGTGGCCAATCTCCTCGGCGTTGTCGAACCCGGTTCTTCGCAGCTCGGCAGCGACCGAGAGAGGCTGATACCGCGGTGGGGCGCGCCGATCACCTTCACCCATCCCAATGGTCTTCTCTCTCCGTCAGCTAGTGGTTCCTATGCGCACGCCCCGACGGCACAACCAGAAGAAATTCAACCTCACGTTCACCTCTTCACTGTGCTCTCAAGGATATCGCTGGGCACAGAGTCAGGTGCCCCGAAGGATTTATCTCCCGGGGGGGGTGGAACCGCCGCATTGCTTCGGCGGTCCCCCTAACAATTGGGCAAGCGACTGGTCGCCGCATACGGATCAGGCAAGCCGGCGGGTTGCCGTGTGCTGGATCTGTGGCAGTGGAGCGTCCGGCTCGGTTGGCAGTGGGCGAGTATCGGACGGGCGTGGTGAGCGTTCGACACGCCGCCTCCATTGCGCCGAATCGGGGCTTCCCGCTCGAGCATGCCGAAGGCACGCGCTGAGGACCGAAACCACGACGGAGCCCGAGATCGCGGCTGCTCCTCGAACCTCCTGGGCAGTGCGGTGCTGGAAAGTATCGATGCAGGACATGCTCCTCGAGATCGGTAAGGCGCCGTCCGACGAGAAGCACACGAAGCGCGCACGAATCGGCACCACCCCTCCGTGACGGCGTAAGCATCTTCGACACGGCATCCCGCGCCGCGGTCGTGCGGCCCGGGCCCATCGAACCATTGATGTCTTGTCGGACTGCCAGCTCAGGACGGTCGGATAGTGCTAACAATCGGGTCCGGGTGAGGACGGGCGGGGATATCCTGGAGGCGCATCATCGAGAGGAAGCAGATGTTGCATCGTACAAAGTTGCCGCCAGGTCGAGCGTAAGCAACCGATGGTCGAAGACGATCCGCTCGAGACTCAGCGCGCCCCGGCTCCCGCGGTGGTGGCGGAGTTGCGTGCTGCCGGATTCGAAGATGTGTGTGAAGTCGGGCGCGGTGGATTCGGCATCGTGTACCGCGGTGTCGAGACCCTGCTGGACCGCACCGTAGCGGTGAAGGTTCTCACCGCCGACCTCGACGACGACAACCGGGCGCGCTTCTTCCGCGAGCAACAGGCCATGGGACGCCTCACCGGCCACCCGAACATCGTCGGCGTCCTCCATGCCGGCACCACCGACAGCGGGCGACCCTTCATCGTGATGCAGTACCACCCGCGGGACTCGCTGGAAAGCCAGATTCGCCGCCAAGGGCCGCTCGGGTTGACTGAAGCGTTGCGTCTCGGAGTAAAGATGGCAGGCGCGTTGGAGACCGCTCACCGGCTCGGCATCCTTCATCGTGACGTGAAGCCGGGGAACATCTTGTTCACCGACTACGGGGAGCCGGCGCTGACCGACTTCGGGATCGCTCACATCGCCGGTGGATTCAAGACCGCCACCGGGGTTGTCACCGGATCACCGGCGTTCACTGCCCCCGAGGTTCTCAGCGGTGAGGCCCCCAGCGTGGCGTCCGATGTCTACGGTCTCGGAGCCACCATGTTCTGCGCGGTCACCGGCCACGCAGCCTTCGAACGCCACAGTGGTGAACAAGTGGTCGCACAGTTTCTCCGCATCACCACCCAACCTGTTCCGGATCTACGCGAACAAGGCATCCCTGACGACGTGAGCGCCGTGATTGCACGGTCAATGTCTCCCGAACCGCGCGACCGTCCATGCAGCGCCGCGGAGTTCGGTGACGAACTCCGCCAGGTCCAGTTCGATCATGGCTTCCCCGTCGACGAGATGGCCCTGCTCACCGGAGCGGGCGAGCCCCGACTGGATCCGGATACGCTTGCGGCACGCTCGAGCGCTACGGGTCAGCGCACACCTCCGACGCCGCCGGCCACGAGAGGCGCGGGAGACCTGCCCCTCGAACTGACCAGCTTTGTCGGGCGCCGCCGCGAAATAGCCGACACGAAGGAGATGCTGTCGTCCTCGCGGCTGGTGACACTCACAGGAATCGGGGGTGTCGGGAAAACGCGTCTGGCACTACGGGTGGCTGCGGATGTCCGGCGAAGTTTCGGTGACGGTGTGTGTCTCGTCGAACTGGATGAGTTGCGCGACGAATCGTTGCTGGTCGATGTGGTGGCGGCATCTCTGGGCGTGCGGGACCGGTCGTCGCGTCCGGTCGAACACGCGGTGGCAGACTTTCTCACCTCACGCCACCTGCTGCTCGTGCTGGACAACTGCGAACATCTGGTCGGAGCGGCCGCCGGACTGGTGGAGAGGCTGCTGCGCGCGTGCCCGGAACTCCACGTCCTGGCGACGAGCCGCGAACCGCTCGGCATCGGCGGGGAAGCCGTCCTGCGGGTTCCCCCGCTCACCATCCCCTCCCCCGAACGCCAGCCCAGCCTTCGGGGCCTGCCGCGGTACGACGCCGTGACGTTGTTCGCCGAACGAGCCGCCACCGCCGTGCCGGGATTCGAACTCACCGAAGACAACCGGCTCACGGTCGCTCGGATCTGCCACAAGCTCGACGGCCTCCCGCTGCCGATCGAATTGGCGGCCGCACGGCTGCGCGCCATGTCCGCCGATCAGATCCTGGACCGGCTGACCGATCGGTATGCTTTGCTGACCCGGGGTAGTCGCGGGGCGCCGACACGACAACAGACGCTTCGGTTGTCGATGGACTGGAGTTACGAGCTGTGCACTACCAAAGAACAGCGAGTGCGGGCGCGCCTGTCGGTGTTCGCCGGTAGTTTCGAACTGGACGCGGCGGAGCAGGTGTGCGACGGCGACCTGCCTCCGGGCGAGCTACTCGATGTGGTGACCTCGTTGATCGACAAGTCGATCCTGATCCGCGACGAGCAGGACGGCGTCGTCCGATTTCGAATGCTCGAGACCTTGCGTGACTACGGCCGCGAGAAGCTGGAGCAGGACGGCGAGTACGACAACCTTCGCCGACGGCACCTCGACTGGTACCAGCAGTTGGCGCTCGATGCCGAAACCGGGTGGATCAGTCCCCGGCAGCTCGACTGGATCGGCCGCCTCGAACGCGAACAGCCGAACCTGCGGGAAGCGATGGACTTCGCCTTGTCGCACACGGTCGATGCAGAGATCGATGCCGGAGTCAGGATCGCCACCGCCCTGTTCCCTTTCTGGCTCGCCCGCTCGCTGTTCAGGGAGGGACGACGTTGGCTCGATCGCGCCCTGGCCCGCCAGCCTGCGCGGCCAACCATGGAGAGAGTCAGGGCCCTGTATGCCAACGGCACTCTCGCCGGGATGCAGGGCGACCTCCCGGCGGAAACCGCCCTCGCCGAGGAGGGACAGGCGTTGGCCGAGCAGACGGCAGATCCGGTCGTGCACGCACTCGCCGCCCACGTCTCCGGAACCTTGGCGCTCTTCAGCGGTGACCCTGCCCGTGCGTGCAGATACCTGGAGGAGGCCCTAGCACCGTTCGACGCGCCCGACGACGCCGCTCTGGAGGTCAGGATCGCAGCGCTGCTATCGCTCGCGTGGGCCTACCAGCTGCAAGGGAACACGCCACGAGCGATTGCCTGCAATGAACAAGCGCTCGCCCTCACACAAACGCACGGCGAATCTGTGTACCAATCGTTTGCGTTGTGGGCCATGGGAGTTGCCGCGTGGCGGCAGGGCCACAGCGACCGCGCGGCCACACTCCTGAAACAGGGCCTGACGTTGAGCCGAAAAGTCGACGACCCGATCCTGGCGGCAACGTGCCTCGAAGCGCTGGCGTGGACCTGCGGCGAGGACAACGCGCAACGCGCCGCAACACTGCTGGGAGCCGCCGAGGCGCTAGGTCAATCAGTAGGCAGCTCCACGGCCATATTCCCCGCCCTCGTCCTCTACCACGAGGAATGCGAGCGGCACACTCGCCGCACACTCGGACAGCGTACATTCGACACGGCCCACCGAGGCGGTGGTCTCCTGAGTTTCGACGCTGCCGCCGCCTACGCCCTCGGCGAGCAACCCAACGTCTCTGTGCAGGAAACTGATTCGACACCGGCGCTCACCAAACGTGAGCAACAGGTCGCAGACCTCGTCGCCGAGGGTCTGACCAACAGGGCGATCGCCACCCGTCTGGTGATTTCACAACGCACCGCGCAAGGCCACGTCGAACACATTCTCACGAAACTCGGGTTCACCTCACGAGCGCAGATCGCCGCGTGGGTAGTGGAACGGACCCGCGACACCCGACCAACCTGAACTCGCATGAGTGGTCGTTGCAAATCGAATCGGCCACCGAATGCTCTTCCTCGGACTTCGGGCCGCGCTGCTGCGACTGTGGAACCTCCGACCTGGCCCGACTCTCTACTGGGGCGGCCGTGTCAGCCGGTCGTCACAGCCATAGAGCTTGGCGTCCACATCGGTGAAGGCTGGCTGATTCGCGCCCGTCATGCGTGATGCACCGAGGTGCCGTCGGTACCCGTTGATGAGGTGCATGCGAACGAGCCTCTGCGGGGCTGTCGCAGGAGTCCTCCCTGTGGCAGATCGAGCCGAATGAGGTCATCCACGCTTAGGCATAGCGGATAGAGTCTCCGTTTTGCCGATCGGCCCTATACCGTGAGGACCATGACCGCCTCCTCCGAGCGCAAGCCCCGCCAAGACGCACAACGCAACCGAGCCACGATCGTCGCCACCGCAGCGCGGCACATCGCCGCAAACGGTGTCGACGCCTCGCTCGACGCGATCGCTAAGGAGGCCGGCGTGGGCCCAGCCACCCTCTACCGTCACTTCCCGTCGAGGGAGGCGCTCCTTGCCGCGGTCCTGCGCTCACACGACGACTCACTGCTCGCCGTGCGCGAGGAACTTCGCCAGGTGAAGGACTCTGGCACGGCGCTGCGCGGCTGGCTGCGCGCACTGGACGAGCACTTCGCAGCCTTCACGGGAGTCGCCGAGCCGCTGCGATACGCACTGGACGATGAAGGATCACCACTCGCGCTGACATGCCACGAGCTCACCGACATGATCGAGGAGTTCCTGATTCCCGCCCGCCGCGCCGGACACACCCGGCCCAACGTCTGCTCCCGGGATCTGCTCCTCGCCGTCCTCGCGACCGCCTGGGTCGCAGGCACCCAGCCCGGCGACTCCGCTAGAGCCGCCGCCGTGCGCGACTTACTCGAGCACGGTTACACCTCGGCTCACCATCCTGCCGCAAGTCCCGAACAGACCAAGGGCGCCTCAACCTCCACTTCGAAGTCCCGGATCGCGGAATAGGCAAACAGGCCGGGCGCCGACGTAGTCGTTGCCGAACCCAACCCCGCGGCCCGCGAGAACTCGCAGGAATTCGGGTACACCGGGTACCAGAGCGACATTGCGGTCTACGCAGTGACGATCTCGATCTCGTGGCCGATTTCACCAGATTCGATTCGACCGCCTCGGGCGCTAGCCGACGGCTGGGTGCACCGTCTCGTCCGGCCGGGCCTTGTCGGCGATACCTCAGTTGGACCGAGCCACGTCGAACCTCTCGGTCGGTGCAGGCGCTTGATCCGCGCCCGCCCGATGGGCGTGCCGAGTCTGATCTCGTGCGGGTCGATCAACTCTCAGGCGAGCCAGTTGGCAAGTCCCGGAATACTATCGGCCAGCCAGGTCGCCGTGTGTGCCGCATCCAAGGGTATCCGAACGGCGCTCCCGGCACCTCGCGGCGGCAAGATCCGACAACCCGCAGCTCCAACCCGCAGTCGACGACCCGTTCCTCGCCGGTGTGTCTATCGCGATGGGTACAAACCGGATTCGGATGAGGGTCTTGGCACGGGAGATCACCGCGTCCTCCGAGAGCGGCTGCGACCACTGCGGCGTGAACCCGCGGGTGGGCGTGACCCTCCAACTCGGCGTGAGATCCGCGGGTCGAGCCCGTAGCGATCAGGGACCCCGAGGTGGCCACGGAGAGTATTGCCCTCGTAGTCGACATGAAAGAGGCCACGCGCTTGCAAGATCGGTACAACCTGGTCGACAAAGGCGTCAATTCCGTCATGGAATGCATCGACGGCGAGCGAGAACCCGTCACAGGCACCAGCGTCGAACCACGACTGCATGTGATCAGCGACGTCGGTCGCTGTGCCCGCAACAACAGGATGGTAGTCGATCACGCCGTGGGCGAGGACGTCGCGGACGGTCCATCCTTCCCGGATCACCTCCAAGGCTCGCGACGAGCGGGGATCGTGAGGGTTCGCCACCGCGCGTTCCCGCAGATGCCGCGGCACGGGTTTGTCGATCTGCTTGAAGCTGAGCGGCACACCGATCATGCTGCCGAGATACCTCACTCGTTGACGCAGGTCGAGCGATTCATCCATCAAGCGTCGACGATCGAGCGCGGCACGGCGGGATTCGGCGATGGTGGGCATGAATCCGACGAACACCTTTACGTTGTCCGGTTTGCGGCCCGCTTTCTTTGCCGCATTTCGGATGGCGTTGCGCTGCGCACGAGCACTGGCGATATCGAATGGATTGGCGTACACACCATCCGCGTACATTCCCGCCAGTTCGAGACCCTCGGTTCCACCGCCCGCCTGAAAGACGACCGGCTGGCCCTGCTCCGACGGCGGGATCGGCAAAGGGCCACGTGCTGCGGCGTAACGCCCCTGCAAGTCGACCGGCCGGATCTTCGACATGTCCGCGAATCGACCTCGCGGCGCATCACGAACCCAGGCATCCCGTTGCCAACTTCCCCAGAGGCCATGCACGATCTGGACAACTTCATGCGCACGCCCGTACCGCTCCGGACGCGATGGAATCGTCCGGCCGAAGTTCGCCGCGGCGCCCGGGTCGGAGGTGGTCACCGCATTCCATCCAGCCCGCCCATGACTGATCACATCCAGTGCTTTGAACTGCCGGGCAAGGTTGTACGGCTCGTTGAAGGTAGTGGACGCCGTGGAAACCAACCCGATCCGCTCGGTTCCGCGAGCGATCGCCGTCAGCACCAGAAGCGGATCGATCGGAAATTGAGGATTGTGCTTGGCCAGATCCGCCGACATCGTCGGAGTGTCCGCCAAGAAAAGGAGTTGGACCTTGCCCCGTTCGGCGGCGCGGGCAAGCCGCACGAACTCATCCATGTCGGTGTAGGCGGAAGGATTGGCTCCCGGCAGGCGCCACGCCCCGGGTTCGCTCCCGTATCCACTGACGAGCTGCACGCACAGGAGCATTTTCCGGTTCTTCATCCTGAATCTTCCACTCTGCGTCAGGGATTGCAGGGCTGGCCAGCGCAGTCCGCTCCTGACTCAGCCGAGACCTGTGAAATCTCCCGCGATCCATCCCCATCGCTCCGTCACCAATAGGCAAGAGCCCAAACGGAGAATTCATCCGTTTACAGCAGGTCACAATACGGAGATACTCTCCGCTATGTCAAGCATGGGCGTAACAGCCAGAGGGCGAGGTGAAGACTCCCAAGCACCGTGCGGGCACATCCTCACGGGGCCCGTCGTTCCCACACCAGCACCCATTCCCGCCGCCATAACGCAATGCTGGGCGGGCGACTTGGGCGGGTTGGGGCATCCACACGGTCAACTCGGCAACCCGGGCGCCGTCGCGGGCCGCGCCGTCGCTGTCAATCGCCGCCCGCCACGCCTGCACTGGGCTCGGTCTGCCAGCCGCGCGTGAGGAGGTTCGCGACGACCTCGCCAGTCGTCTTGGTCGCCGAGGGGGCTGATGCGGCCCAGGCGGCACCGAGGTTCGCGAGGTACAGGTCCCGTCCGGTGAGTTCGGGCCGGGCCAACCCGTGGGCCTGCGCGTTGCGGAGGAGTTCGTCGGTCATCTCGATGACGTTCACACAGTTGGCGCCCAGCGGCGTGGATTCCTCTTCCCACGCTTGACGAAGCGGTCCGGGCAGGCCGTCGTAGCTGGTCATCCACGCGCGCATTGCAGTGAGCCACTGGTCCAGCCTCGCGGCCGGGCCCTGCGGGGATTCGACGAGGCCGCGATGCGTCTTCTGCAGATCACCCACGCGATCCTCGACGAGAGCGGCGATCAGCGCTCCCCGGTTGGGGAAGTGGCGGTACAGGGTCCCGGGCCCCACTCCGGCCTGCTTGGCGATCGTGTCCATCGGGACATCGAGTCCGTTCTCGGTGAAGAACTTCTCCGCGATCGCGACGATGCGGGCACGGTTCTTCGCCGCATCGGATCTCGTACTGATGCCGCGTCCACCCGCCATGATGCCCTCCACTCTTGCTAATCGGAGAGCCTCTCCGTATGCTCCGATACGGAGGGGCTCTCCGTATGAGGGTAGCGGACTCCCACCATCGGCCAGAAGGAAGCAACATGCCAGATCTCTCGACTCTCGCACTTCGACGCACCTTCGGTGCCTACGCGACCGGGGTCGCCCTGATTGCCGCTGACATTGACGGTCGCCGGCTCGGCATGCTGGCGAACTCGTTCACCTCGGTGTCGCTGAACCCGCCTCTGGTGTCGATGAGCTTCGCCCACACCTCGACGACCTGGCCCGCCTTGTCCCACGCCCGAAACTTCGGCATCTCGGTCCTCGGTGCCGGCGATCGAGAACGCGCCGACCTGCTACGCCGGCCGAGTGCGGAACGCCTCGAGGGGATCGCGACGCGCAAAGCGGGCGACGATGCCCTGCTGCTCCCCGATGCTGCCGCGACCCTGATGGTCGAGCGCCACTCCGAGATCCAAGCGGGCGACCATGTCGTGATGCTGTTCCGCGTCCTGGATCACTGCCGAGATGCGGATGCCGATCCGCTGGTGTTCCACAGCGGGCGCCTCCACGAGCTGGCCCGCTGACCCCAGCCGACACACTTCACAGAAAGGCTCACAGATGACGAACGACAAAAAGATGCTGATCGGCATGCAGATCGGAAACGGGTACGGCGGCCAGGCGACTGCCTGGATGGCGCCCAACGTCGACCCGCACAACTACACGGACCTCGACGCGCATGTCCGCTACGCCCAGGCCGCGGAACGGGGGAAGTTCCAGTTCCTGTTCCTTCCGGACTTCCTGGCGCAGAGCCAGAAGTCCGATGGAGATGCACCCAGCCTGACCATGGACCCGTTCGTGACGATGACGGCGATGGCCCGCGAAACGAAGAAGATCGGGTTCGCCGCGACCGCGTCGACGACCTTCTACGAGCCCTACAATCTGGCCCGGATCCTCAAGACACTCGACGTTGTCAGTGGAGGCCGGATCGGGTGGAACGCCATCACCACCTCCGATCAGGCATCCGCCGCCAACTACGGCGCGCAGATCGCCGACCGCGAAACGCGCTACGCCCGCGCTCACGAGGTCATCCAGATCGTCCAGGCGCTATGGGGCAGCTGGCAGAAGGACGCCTGGATCGCAGACAAGGAGACAGGGATCTTCGCCGACCTGTCGAAGATCCAGCCCATCAACCTCCAAGGACAATACGTCGCCTCGCGGGGACCACTGGAGATCCCCCAGTCCAAGCAGGGCCAGCCCGTCATCTTCCAGGCAGGCGGCAGCCCACACAGCCTGGCCCTGAGCGGCCGATTCGCGAGCGCCGTCATCGGCGCCACGTTCACCATCGAAGACTCCATCCGCCAACGCAACGCCATCCGCCACGCCGCCGAGCAATTCGGACGCAACCCGGACGACATCAAATTCTTCGCCGGCATCATGCCCACCATCGCCCCGACCGTCCGGGAAGGGCTCGATCGTCGTGGCCAGTTCGTCGAGCCCAGCATCCGCCAACGCGTCGGCTACCTCGGAATGATGCTCGGCCTCTCGCTCACCCCGGCCGACCTCGACCACCCCCTCACCGCACAGCAGCTCGCATCCACGCACGCGAACTACGAAGACCCACGCTCGGAGAAGGCACTCGAGATCGCCCGCGAAGGCTGGAGCGTCCGCGACATCCTCTATCACGCCGTCATCGACTACCACCCCTCACCCATCGGGCCCGCCCACCTCACAGCCGATCACATGCAGGAATGGTTCGAAGCCGGAGCCTGCGACGGATTCTGGTTCACCCCAGACGTCTACGAAGACGGCATCGACACCTTCGTCGACGAAGTCGTTCCCCTCCTACAGCAGCGCGGCCTCTTCCACTGCGACTACGAAGGCGACACACTCCGCGACCACCTCAGCATCGAATACCAATACGGACTTCGCGAGGAGTCGGCCTGAGTCCGATGCCGTCGGGCGTTCACCCTCGCCGTGAATAAGCAGAACGCCGGAGCAGGCCACGTCGTGACAACACCGACGACCGGTGCCGACGGATCGCTTGCCATGACCCGGTCACGCCGAGGCCGGCAGGCTCTGGATCGGCTCAACGCCGACGACACCCTGAGAGCAAGAATGGTCTCCGAACGCAGGAGTGGGCTTCGCCTCGGACCGCCGAGGTGGGGGTCTTGTCGAGGCAGTGAGCTGCGGTCACGCTGGTGGTCATGGCTACACTCACGGCGGAGAACGATCTGCTCGACGGGCATGTGATGCTCGACGTTGAGCGTCTGGACCGGATCTACCTGAACGCCTATGCGCCGAACCCGCAGGTCGGTGGGCAGGTGGTGTCGTTCATGACCGCGCACCTGGGTTACCCGATCCCGTCGCCGGCGATCCTGGAGAGGATCGGCACGGCATTCCGCCGGGCGGTGCGTCGTTTCGCGGACGACAACCACATCCCGGTGGTGCGGTTCGGCAAGCACGACCGCAAGATCGACGTGATGGGGCCGTACCTGAGCAGGCAGGCGAAGGCCGGTCGGCCGGGCAGTTCAAGACCAAGATCGTCACGTACGGCACCGAGGTCAACGTCAACGCCTTCTACCGGCACTCGCGGATCAAGCAGCACCTCAAGGCGGGCGGGCGCTGCGAATCGAAACCGTCGTCAACGACCCGGGCGACCTGGGCTGCCTACGACGGCTACCCAACCTCGACGAACTGCAGACCCGAGCCCGTGCGGTCAACCTTCGCCTGCTCGATACTGAACGTGTCGGCCAGAGTTGCGCCCTTGCGAGTCCAGCCTTTGAGCGGATCGTACGCCCACCCTCACCGAGGACGGCAGGAGGGCCCCGGCCCTGCGGTTCGGCACCCCTCGGGTCCAGGCCCTGGCCGGCGCCCTGTGAACCACCCTCGCCGTCACCGGCATCACCAACAAGCGCCTGCGAGCCTTGATGACCGGACTGCTCGGCGGTGCGAACTACTCGATGAACCAGGCCAGCTACGACCTGGCGCGGCTCCGGACAAACGGGCTCACCACCCGCATCCCGGGCCCAAACACCTACCGCCTCGACCCAGACGGCCTCCGATTCGCGATCTTCTACACCAAGGTGTACGACCGGGTTCTGCGCCCCTGCTCGCCGCCGACCAACCGCCGGCTCCATCAGCAATCCGTAAAACACTGCGCACCATAGACATTCACGCCCAACAGTGCATCGATAACGCCAGGCTTCTGCCCACAGCAGCCTGAAACTCGAGACAACTCTCGTACTTCTAGCGGCCAAGGTTCACTAGAGTCTGTCTTCAATCGGAACAGTCCGGCAATGACTTCGCACGCGACACCGACAATTTGGACGCTACTGTTTCGATCGTGGCGGCCGGTGAGGAGCGCAGCAGTGGCTTGGGCGACCCCAGGGGCAGCCCGTCGATTGCGGAGCGCGGGGCTGGGAGATTGCCGGCGCCAGCCTGGTCAGACAGGTTTCGGGCTGCCGCTTTCGTCGTCGCCGAGCTTGTTCAGGGCGTCGAGGCTGCGCATCGCCATGTCTGCGAGAAAGGGGCCGACATCGCTCGAGCGGGCGGCAGAACCAGACCGAGTGGCATCCGATACCAACAGAGCTTGCACAGCTCGAGTGGCGGTGCGTAGGCGATCAGCGGACCACCCGGGATAGAGCTTGTCCAGGCAGTCGGTCCAGCGACCGATGTAGCTCCGGAGCCGCCGTTGATACCGTCGCCTATAGGGTTCGGCGAGGGCCCGATGTTCGCGTTCCCAGATCCCAGCCAAGCGACGATGTGCAAGTGCGAACTCGACGTACGTATCCACTAGGTGTCGCAGTTCCTCCCGCGGGTCGTCGCGGGGTGCCTCCAGCCCGACGAGCAACGCATCGATGGCGCGATCGAAGAGCGTCGCGAGTATCTCGTTCTTCCCCTCGAAGTGCCGGTAGATCGCCGAGCCGGTGACGCCGGCTGCCTTGCCGATCTCGTCGACTCCCACTCCGTCGAAGCTGCGCTCGAAGAACAGCTCTTCGGCCACTTCCAGAATCTTCTCGTCCCGTCCCACCGGAGGTATCGTACGCGATCGGATCCTGTGAACGACCGTTGCCGGATGATGAATGGGTTTCGGAAATCCTGGTTCCGGATCTTCCGCGTGCCGGCAGGGGCATCTGCTTGAGGATGACGCAACGGCGGCGGGGCGCCGGACCCGACGGGTGACAGTTGATGACACGGGTGTTCTACGGCGTGGCGGGGAAGCGCGGACCCTGACGCGGCACCGGCGCCGCGTCAGGCCAACTCCGGATCGAGCCCGACGGACCGGGTCCCAGCGAAGCGGTCGATCAACCTTCACCGACCAGCGCGCGCCGGAGCTCGACCCGGACGCCGGCGTGCACACCGATCGTGTCGAGATAGGCGTCGAACGATCCATGGAGATTCGTCACTGTGTCCACGGCCGCGAGGAAGTAGCTTTCACGGACCCCGAGGACGAGTTCGGACAGGTCCGCGTTCGGCGAGTGACGTCGTTGCACCTCACGCAGATATTCGACCGCGTCGTTGCTGACCAGGAAGTCATCGACAACAGCCTGGTCGGGAACCCCGGCAGCGCGCAGGACAGCCCCGACAACCCACCCGGTCCGATCCTTTCCGGCAGCGCAGTGAACGAGAACCGCGTCGTGTGAGCGATCGATTACCGCGGAAACCACCCGCTGGATCGCTCGACCTGCCCCGTCGAGAGTCGCGAACTTGCGATAGGCCGCTTCCATGTAGGCGATCCGCTCCCGATCGGACGTCATGATCGGTAGTACGTGTGGCACCACGGTGGCGACACCGCGCTCGAACGGGTGGCTGTGCACGAGCGTGCCGGCCGGCACCCGGTCACTGCCGTACTCCGCGACTTCTCGAGCTCCGCGGAGGTCGAAGACGTTTTTTACATTCAGGGTCACGAGGCGGTCGACGCCTTCAGGGTCCAACAGACTGAGAGCGGAGGATCGAAACAGAATGCCGTTCTGCAGGGCACCACCGCCTGAGACGTGCATCCCGCCCACGTCTCTGAAATTCCACGCGCCGCGGAGTGTGGCGGTGTGGGACCCACGACGGCGGGTGGCCTGGTCGCTGTTACGCATACCGGACTACCGGTCCACATTCTCGAGTGCTTCGACGGGGACTTCGATGAACAGCCCCTGCGCCTCGGCCAACAGCCGGCCGCTCGCCTTGTCATGTGCGGTTGCCTCGATGAAAAGCTTGCGGCCCTCTCGGCGATCAAGTCGCCCACGAAACTCGACCTCGATACCGATCCGAACCGGCGCCCGATAGGAGACCGTCATACTGGCTGTGAAGCCGGACAGGCCATTCAGCGTCGACAGCACGAAACCCATCACGTCGTCGAACACTGCTGCGACCGGACCACCGTGTGAGACACCAGGCATGCCGGCGCACCCCGCGTCGAATAACGCTGTGGCGACAACATCGTCTCCATCGCGTCGCACTGTCACTGCCAAACCCAATGGATTCTCCTGCCCGGACACCGGACAGGAGGGGTAATGGTCCATCGACTCCCCGTCGCGAGGCGGTGGGCACGAGAGTTCCTTCACCAGGTCGTCGACGGAACGCCTCACAGTCGGGAACGCGATCACCGACTCCGCCAGCTCCTCCGCCAACGCCTCGATGCGCTCCAACAACGCCTCGTCGATGTCGTGTTCTACGAGGCGGTGCCCAAGCTTCCGCAACGCGGTGGCGGTTCTTACTCGCGCGCCGTTGCCAAGCACCTGTGCAGTCATATTCGCTCTCTCCGCTCTTACTGACAATGAGGCAACTCGGCTCGGTGGGCCGCGCATACGCGCGTCGGTCCGGAATTCCGGAGCTGCGTGGGACCGACACGATCCTCGTGTATGCGAACCGCGCCACCTCGTGCCGGAGCCGCTTATCGAATTCGTACCCCCTTCAGGCGAGTCCGAGCTGCCTGAGGAGATCGAGGTTGTTCCAGAAATCTCGGTTACGCACAATCTTGCCATTCTTTACACGTGCAATAGACGCGCCGGGAACGGTGAAGAATTTTCCCGTTGCGGGCATGCCAGGAAGGTCGTGTTCATGTATGCCGCCCATGTGCCAGGCGATAGCGAACCCCTCGTCCGTGGCGTAGCAGGTGTCCACGAGCCACCGGACACCGAGCGCGCTCATCGACTTGGTGTAGAACTCCTTGACCGCGTCGATGCCGTAGTACACCTGATTCACCGCAGTGTCCTCGTAGACGATGTTGTCCGCATAGAACGCCCACACCCGTTCGAGGTCACCGGAGCCAATGGCGCGCACGTAGCCTTTGACGAGCTCTTCGGTCTCCGGGTCGTTCGGCATAGGCGCTGTCCTTCTCGAAGCGGCTCCCGACGGTCTCAGGACGCCCCACACTCATTTTGATTACGTTAGTCTCAATATATGTGGGCGCAGCGGGGCGGTCAAGACCGAAGTCGGCCCCTGATCGCCCAGGGCGTGCTCCAGCGCGCCCGCTACCGGCCGATCGAAGGAGCACGATTGTTCACCGCCCGTCCTGTACAACCCGAATGCGGAACGATCGTTTACAATGACTCTGTCACCCGGTTCGACGAGCGGCGATGCGGACGCCCGCGGCGACTCCCCTGTCCGCAAGCTGGCATCGAAATGCCCAGCGGGCCAATCGAGTAGTAACCCACAGCCCGATCCTAGGAGAAAATACATGACATCGACACCTTCCGGAGGTCCCCTCACCGGGCTCCGAGTTGTGGAGCTCGCCGGCATCGGCCCCGGCCCTTTCGCGGCAATGCTGCTTGCCGATCTCGGCGCCGAGATCGTACGCGTCGATCGGCCCGGAGAGGGGCCGAGCGTCATTCCACCCGAACTCGACGCCATGCGCCGGAGCCGGAAGTCGATTGTCCTGAATCTTCGTTCCGAAGCAGGTGTCGGTGCCGTCCTCGATCTGGTCGAGAAGGCCGATGTACTCATCGAAGGCTTCCGGCCGGGTGTCACCGAGAGGCTCGGGTTGGGCCCGGACAAGTGCTGGGAGCGCAACCCGAAACTCGTGTACGGGCGGATGACCGGATGGGGACAGGATGGGCCGCTCGCCACATCCGCCGGTCACGACATTTCCTACCTCGCCCTGACCGGCGCCCTCCACGCGATGGGCCGCGCGGGCGAGGATCCAGCCGTCCCACTCAACCTCGTCGGCGACTTCGGTGGCGGCTCGCTCTATCTCGTCGTCGGGGTTCTTGCAGCAGTCTACGAGGCCGCGCGCTCAGGAAAAGGCCAGGTCGTCGACGCGGCAATCGTTGACGGTGCAGCCTCGTTGACGACAGTTCTACACGGAATGATGTCCGCCGGGATCTGGCGCGACGAGCGCGGCGTCAACGAACTCGATACGGGGCGCCCGTGGTACGACGTGTATTCGACGTCCGACGACAAGCACGTCGCGGTCGGGCCGATCGAACCCAAATTCTTCGCCGAGTTCATGACAACGCTCGATCTCGATCCCGCCGAGTGGGACCGCACAGCGCCCGAATCCTGGCCAGTCCTCCGCGAACGGATCGCCGCGATCTTCCGAACCAAGTCTCGCGACGATTGGGCAAAGGTCTTCGAGGGCACGGACGCTTGCGTTTCCCCGGTCCTGAGCCTCACGGAAGCTCCGACGCATCCCCATCTCGCCGCGCGAAACACCTTCGTCGAAGTCGGCGGCGTCACCCAGCCCGCGCCTGCGCCCCGTTTCAGCCGGACTCCCGCAACAATCCAATCGAATCCGTCCGCACCGGGCTCACACACTCGCGAGGTTCTCGAGAGCTGGGGTGTGCGAGACGTGGATTCGTTGCTGGAGCAGGGAATCGCGGTGCAGTCGTGAGCGCAGAAGCCCAACACGCAAGCGCCGACGACCATGCGGACAGCGAGTTGCAGGTACTGCGCAGCGGCCCGGTTGCGACGGTGTACCTGAACAGACCCAGTCGGCTCAATGCGCTCAGCCATGACCTGCTCGTCACCCTTCGCCGACAGTTTGCCGAACTCGACGCCGACGACACGGTCCGCGCGATAGTGCTGACCGGGCGCGGACGGGCCTTCTCGTCAGGCGCGGATCTGCGTGGCGCTCCGAGCGACGCCGAGGACGTGGTGCGGAGCCTGTACAACCCGTTGATTTCCGACATGCTGGCGATGAGAACACCACTAGTGGCAGCGATCAACGGGGTTGCGGCCGGTGCCGCAGTCTCTCTCGCGCTGGGGTGCGATTTGCGCGTCGCATCGGACAACGCGACCTTTCAACTCTCTTTCGTGAAGGTCGGACTCGTACCCGATGCCGGCGCAACCTGGATGCTGCCCCGCGCCATCGGGACCGCCCGCGCCGCGGAAATGGCCCTCCTCGCACGTCCGGTGGAGGCACAGCAAGCGCTGGCCTGGGGTCTCGTCAATGACGTCGTCCCAGTCGGCAACGCAGTCGATCGCGCCACCGAGATCGCGATGCAGCTCGCCCACTTGTCGTCGTCGGTGGGAACCACCCGGTGCCTACTCCACCGTGCCAGCGTGGTGGATCTCTCCGACCAACTCGACGCCGAGGCGACTGCCCAGGGGCTCGCGCAGCATAGCGACGACTACAAGGAAGCCCGGCGAGCGTTTGCCGAGAAGCGCATACCCCAGTTCATTCACTGATCCCGGGAACACGGGCCACGGAGAGCTCGCCGCCGACTACGCGGCGAGCTCTCTCTATTACCTAGAGAAACGACCTATAGAAACGACCGCTCACCTCTACAAGTCGTGCTCATCCCACGAACCTCGGATCCCATTCACGCATTGTCCCGCAACCCAGGCAGCCAAGTCTTCCAATCTCTATCCTGCACTACAGGTTACGGAAGCCGACTACACGGGACGACGGAATCGTTAGCAACGCGAGAGAATCATGCCAAGTTCCGAAGAGGCCCGCAGGCGCAGTCTTGATATCAACGATCGTTCACACGGACTTGCGTTTCGTGACGCCCGTCACTAAGCTCACTGGTGTCGCATCCCCACTGGGAGTCAACGCAAGGCGCCCAACCATCGACTGCTGGGACCGACAACTCGACCGCACCTTTCCAGCATTCCAAATCAGACAAGATCGCTGGGCCAACCGAGAGGGAATCCACATGTCCGACCTCACTCCCGAGGACGTTGTCCGCAGCTTCTACGACGACTGGGACTCGCTCGGGTTCCGCAAGTCCTACGAGAAGCACCTCCACCCCGACGTCACCGTCGAGAACACCGGGTTCCCCGACTGGCATGGACGTGAGTTCGTGCTCGAGATGCTCGACATCTACATGGACACGTTTCAGCGCCCCTTTGCTCGGGTGGAGCTGCACAACATCGCATCGAACGGAAACACAGTCCTCACGGAGCGGACCGAGCACAACGAGAATCGTGAAACCGGCGACGTCTACACCGGCAAGTTGATGACAACGTTCGTCATCGAGGACGGCTTGATCAAGAGGTGGGCCGAGTACTACGACCCCGCGCCCTACAAGTTCGGCTCAGCTGTCCCGCTCGGGCAGTCCGGGTACAAGGAGAAGCACGCCTCCTGATCCCGTGCAGTCGGTTCAGCCCTGTGGCTCTGGATGTTCCATTCAGAGCCACAGGGCTGTTCGGCGTGTGGGGGCGCATTGCCGGCCGCCGACACCTCGCCAAATTCACCTCACACAATTTGAGATTTTCTGTACATAAATCTGGGAACCGAACTACCGTACAAAGTTCGAGGCGCCTCGGCGGACGGGGCGTTGCGCACTCACCAAGGAGCGACCGCAGATGACCACCCTGTCCCCTTCTCGCACCGCCGCGCACCCGGGTCTCCCGCTGGAACCCACACCTGACGAGTTGCTTCTGCGCCAATCAGTGGCCGCCATCTCACGCAAGTACGGGCCGGACTACTTTCAGAAGCTGTCCACCGCGGGCGAGCCTCCAGCCGAGCTGTGGCGGGAACTCTGCGCATCGGGATTCCTCGGGGTGCACCTTCCGGAAGAACACGGCGGTGGCGGTGCGGGCCTCTCCGAATTGAGCGCTGTGATCGAAGAGACCGCCGCAGCTGGAGTGCCTGTTCTGAGCGCCATCTTCTCTGCCGGCGTCAATGGAACCATCCTGGCCCAGCACGGCACCGCTGAGCAGAAGGATCGCTGGCTGCGGCCACTCGCAGAGGGAACGGCCATGAGCTCGTTCGCCATCACAGAGCCCGACGCAGGAACCAACTCGTTCGCGATCAACACATGGGCCAAACCGGACGGCGACGACTTCGTCATCAACGGCATGAAGTACTACATCTCGGGCATGGAGGAAGCGTCGTTCGTACTCGTAGTAGCACGGACGGGAACGGACGAACGGACGGGCCGCGGACGGCTCTCGCTGTTCATCGTCGATGCAGACGCCGACGGCCTGACGCGACAGGTGATTCCGACAGCCCTGCAGGTACCGGAGCGGCAGTCCACGGTGTACTTCGAGAACGTTCGGGTGAGCGCCGATCGCGTGGTCGGTCGGATAGATCACGGTATGAAGGCTGCGTTCGCGGGCATCAATGCCGAACGGCTCTTGGTGTCGTCCATCTGTACCGGCGTCGGACGATATGCGCTCGACAAAGCTGTGAAGTACGCGAACGAGCGTTCCGTATGGGGCGTACCGATCGGCAGTCATCAGGGTGTCGCGCACCCGTTGGCCGAATCGAAGATCGCTCTCGAGTCCGCGCGCCTGATGACTGCGCGCGCCTGTGCGCTGTATGACGCCGGTATCAACCCGGGCGAATCCAGCAACATGGCCAAGGTCCTCGGAGTTGATGCCGGTCTGCACGCTTTGGACGCCGCGATACAAACGCATGGCGGAAACGGGGTGGCGCTCGAATACCAGCTGTCCAACTACTATTTCCTGCTCCGGATGCTCAAGATCGGACCTGTCTCCAAGGAGATGGTGCTGAACTTCATCGCGGAACACACTCTCGGACTTCCCAAGTCGTATTGACGGCCGTCGATCCTCTAGAGATTCGCCCGGCCCGGGAGCGGGATGAGATGAAGACTGCGTCACGAAGCGGCGAAAAGCGCACGCACTGCGTGCTTCTGCAGCTTCCCTGCATGGTTGCGGGGAACATCCCCGATGACGACTTCACGCGGCAGCTTGTAGTCCGCGATGAGCCCGCTGCAGTGCTTGCGCAGTTTCTCCAACGACGGCTGTGTACCCGGAGCCGGCGTCACCACGGCTACCACTGTTTCACCCCAATCCGAATTCGGACGGCCCACCACGGCGCAGTCGGCGACCTCGGGGTGACTCACTAACGCATGCTCGACCTCCGCGGAGTACACGTTCCGGCCGCCGGAGATGATCACGCCCTTCGCCCTGTCGACGAGTCGCATCGCGCCACCGGGCGCGATCTCCATCAGGTCGCCGGTGTGAAGCCACCCGGACGTGAGCACTTCCGCCGTCTCCTCCGGCTTGCGCCAGTACCCCTTCATCACCGGCTCACCCGACAGGAGGAGCTCACCAACCGCGCCGGGTGCCACATGATTGCCGTCGCCGTCGACAACGCGCGCCTCGACAAACGGCTGCGCTAGGTGCCCGGACGAGTACGGCTCATCTCGCACCTGCGCCATCGTCGAATAGATCCCGGTCGGTCCCGCTTCCGTTTGGCCGCACTGCTGGAAGAACTCGACGTCAGGAAAGGTCTCGAGCAAGGATTCGACCGTGTTCGCCGGCATCGGTGCAGCACCGAAGATGCCGGTCCGCCAGGACGACAAGTCGCGTCGGTGAACGTCGTCATGGCGCAGCAGGAATCGATACATCGTGGGCACACCGAGAAGAGTGGTAATTCGGAAGCGCTCGATCGCCTGCAGGACGGCGCCAGGCTCGAACTTGTCGATCAGGACGTTCGTTCCACCGAGAAGCGTGGTCGCGTTGAGGAATACGACACCGCCGGAATGGTAGAGCGGAGGCAGGTGAAGGTATCGGACCCCGTCGCGCAATCCGAGAGATACGATCTGCGCCATCGCCGCCCACACTGCCCGATGGTGGTCCAGCAGAACCCCTTTAGGTTGTCCCGTCGTTCCAGAGGTGTAGACGATGTAGGCATCGTCGTCCTCTGCAGCGTGATCGGAGGTCACCGACTCCCGATCGCAACGCGCTGTCAGCAGGTTCGGATGTGGGCCCTCGTCATCCAACCCGAACAATCGCGGGCCGGAACCGCCGACCTCATCACAGGCAGCACGCACGACATCATTCGATGACGAGCCGAACGCAAGGACCGTCGGTTCGCAGTCCCGCAGGATGTAGGCAATCTCGGGGGGCGCCAGCCGCGTGTTCACGGGCACGGCGATCGCGCCCAAACGTAGCGTTGCAAGCGCTGACACCACATAACCTGGACTGTTGCCCGCGAGCAACGCGACACGGTGGCCTCGTGAGACCCCCGCAGCGGCGAGAGCGGCCGCGACCTGCCCACAGTGGCGGTCGAGCTCGAACCAGCTCCACACGAGTGGTCCGGAGATCAGCGCATCACGATCAGGCACGCGTCGAGCGTTCTGGATGACGCACCCACCGATGGTCGGCATTTCCGGTTTCTCCATTCACCCCGCGGGGAAGACAACGTGCTCAGGTTCGGTTGTCGCTACGGATGAACAACCCGGTATCGTCGCGTAGCTGCGGCGGGCCGGTGCGATACCGGGCCGGTGTCCGCGACAGTGTGATCGGATTGTTGATCTGAGCCACCCCGTCAGGCTCGTCCTCGGGACGGACGACGGGAGTCAACCCCAGTCGATCAGCCAGTTCGAGCGCCTGCTTCATATCGTTGATAGGGGCGCAGGGCACACCGACCTGGCTGAGTATCTCGAACCAGTGATCGGCCGGCGCCTTGGTCAGTTCGCTCTCGAGTTCGGCGACCAGGTCCTCGCGATGCTCGACCCTCCCGGTGTTCGTGCTGTAGCGCACGTCTTCTGCCAAGTCGTCTCGTCGGATCGCGGACACAAGCTTCCGAAACTGGCCATTTGTGGTCGCAGCGATCGCCAACGGACGGTCCGATGTTCGAAGCGGCTGGTACGGAGCGACGCTGGGGTGAGCGTTTCCGAGAAGAGTCGGTACAACGCCCGTGAGAATGTGGGCCGACGATTGGTTGCTCAAAGCCGACAGAACCGACGACAAGAGGTTGACCTCGACCCACTGGCCCTCGCCGGTCCGGAATCGATGGTGCAAGGCCGCCTGGATTCCGATCGTCGCATGTAGTCCCGTAATGATGTCGACCAATGCGACGCCGGCCTTTGTGGGGCCCGACTCAGGATGTCCAGTGACGCTCATCAGTCCACCGGCGGCCTGCGCGATGAGGTCGTATCCGGCGAGGTGGGCCCCACCTGCCGAACCGAATCCCGTGATCGAGCAATACACGATTGCCGGGTTGACTTCCTGCAGCTGCTCGAAGCCGAGGCCCAGTTTCCCCATCGTGCCGGGTCTGAAGTTCTCCACCACCACGTCGCAGGTCGCGGCCAGCTCGAGCAGCTGGTCACGACCCGCCTCGTCCTTGAGGTCCAATGTGTACGAGGACTTGTTGCGATTCACCGAAAGGAAGTACGTAGACCGATCCTCGAACCACGGCGGGCCCCACGATCGGGTGTCGTCACCATCTCCCGGGCGCTCGATCTTGATGACTTCTGCTCCGAAGTCGGCAAGCAGCATCGTGGCGTAAGGACCGGCCAGCACTCGGCTGAAATCAAGTATGCGCACTCCGGCGAGGGCACCGTCCACCGCATCGCTCATGTCATGCCTCGTTCCGCGACAACGGCCGGATCGGCGCCGTCACCAGCTTCTCACTGAGACCGAGAGCCGGGGTACCAACCACGGAGGTGCCGCCGGACTCGACCGTCCAGTGCGCGTGGTTGAGCTGGTGGATCGAGAAGCTCGCATCCAAAGCCGTGGTGAAGCCCATGGCATCGACGCTCTGATTCACGGAATCCTTGATAGTCAGGGCGGTCATCGTCGGTAGTTGCGCGATCCTTCGCGCGAACTCCAGAGTTTTGTCGGCAAGCTGGTCATCGGCGAAGACCTTGCTGACCATACCGAGACGATGCGCCTCGTTGGCACCGATCGAATCGCCAGTCAACAGAAGTTCTTTCGCCTTCCGCGCCCCGAACTCCCACGGATGCCCGAAGTACTCGACGCCGCACATTCCCAGCCGGGTACCCACCACATCGGCGAATTCGGTGTTCTCGGCCGCCACGATCAGATCGCAGCACCATGTCAGCATCAGCGCCGCGGAGAGAACCTTCCCGTGAACTTGGGCGATCGTGATCTTCCGGAGGTTTCGCCAGCGGCGCGTGTTGTCGTAGAAGTAGTGGTATTCCTGGCGGTACCGACTCTCGACCCTTCCGCCCGTGGCTCCGTTGCAGGTGAAAGTGGGGTGCTGATGCGGACCTGGTCCGCGCTCGGCGACCATGTCCTCGGTACCCAGATCGTGTCCGGCCGAGAACGAAGAGCCGTTTCCACTGAGGATCACGACACGGACGGTATCGTCGCGTTCAGCACGGCCGAAGGCGTCGTCGAGTTCGACGAGCAGGCCGCGATTCTGCGCATTTCGATACCGCGGTCGATCCAGGGCAATGCGTGCAATCGTGCCGTCGTCGATTGTCTCGTAGGAGATGTACTTGTATTCCGCCATCCGCGTGCTCCTGTGTCATCGCACGGGTCGCGTAGCACCCGTACCCACCGCGGTCCATTATGAACCTATTGGTCTCAATACTATCCTCGGGCGGCTGACCGATCAACCATCCAAGCGTCGGACCAGATCGGAATGGGCTAACGCTCCAGCGCCTGAACAGCGTTCGTAGCGGCGGACACCAGCAATTCTTTCAGATGCGCCGAGCGCGGCACCTCCGACGGCCGGGTTCCGTCGGAGGTCATCATAGCGAGAACGGCCCTCGTGATACTTGCCAGGTCGGAGCGGCGCCAACCCGGGTAACACGCATCGAGGCACTCGATCCATCGGTCGATGTACTGCTTTTGTCTGCGTTGCACGCGACGCCGGTAAGGCTCAGCGAGCGCGTGTCGTTCCCGGGTCCAGATCGCCGCGAGCCGCACGTGTGTAAGGGCGAACTCCGCGTGCCCCGCGATGAGATAGGCCAATTCTTCTTTCGGATCAGGATGGACGACTGCAGTATGTCGCTGCAGCGCGTCCATCGCCTCATCGAACAGAACAGCGAGGATCTCATCCTTGCTCTCGAAGTGACGGTAGATTGCCGACGGTGACACACCTGCGCGGGCTCCGATCGCTGCGACGCCGACGCCGTCGAAGCTGCGCTCGTAGAATTGCTCCTCGGCGGCTTCGAGTATCAGGCGATCGCGTCCCACCGTTCGAGTGTACGGGCAAACCGGCATGGACGCGGACAGGACGCCGGGTTCGGTCGGACCGATCGTTCACCACCTCGACCGCACCCTACTCGTGCGGACCGGACTCCGGCCGCCCAGATGAACCTTTCAAAGGTCAGCAGCGCCGACTGATCGGAACCGCCGGCTCCTACGGAGGCGACGCAACGCCGCGCTCAACAGCATCGCGACCTCACACAACCAGCTTTGCCCGCAGCCCCTGGACAGTCTCCGGCGAGAGCTTCAGCCCCATTTCAACGAAGTTGTCAAATGTCCCATAGAGCCGATCGACCTCGTCGAATGCCGCCTCGAGGAAATCTGCGTTCACTCCGTATGCGACGCGGGTCGCCTCCGCCGCGTCAGCGCCTTTGTCCTGCGACACCGAGGCAACCTTGGCGTCGATCGCGCCCCGCGAGTACTCATTGGTCAGGAGGTAGTTCGCGATGACGTCTGCGCGATCGACGCCCGCGATGGTCAGCAACAGCGCGCTGGCCCACCCCGTCCGATCCTTACCCGCTGTGCAGTGAACCAGCACTCGTCCTTCAGCCTTTCCGATGTCGGATATCAAGGCGGCGAACTGTGCCCGCTGATTCGCATTCGCGACGAACTGGCGGTTCGCCTCCAGGAGAAGTGCACGCGATTGTTCTGGCGAGGAAAGACTCTCCGCAACGGCGGCGTTGGAGTTCGGCGCCGCATCTCCCATGATGTTCACCCGAACGTAATTGGCGCCGAGCGGCACACGGTCGGGTGCCCTGTCGATCTCGGCGGTTCTGCGTAGGTCGAAAACGGTGGTAATTCCCTGACCGTTCAGTACAGCAAAATCGGAGTCGTCGGGGTTCAGGGCATTGGATCTGAGCACGACTCCGGTCTGCACGGCCCTACCGTCTGCGGTCCTATAGCCTCCACCAGGACCTGCAAGATCCCGAAAGTTGTCGACCGAGCGCAAGCGGGGGGCCGAATACGTTTGCCCCGAGTCTACTTCGGCGGGCAAGGCCGCTGTCGTGTCCAGGGTCGGCGAACTGCAGGCTCCGGCGACGAGAGCGCCTGCGGCCGCGGTCGTCAGAATGCAACGGCGTATTATGCGCTTCTTTGTATCATAAATGGTCACCAGCTCAGCATCTTCCCCGCTCGGGCACGGACGCAGGCCAGCGAGTGAACAGATGTGAAACAGGAGCGAAACCTCCCGGAATGCGGGAGACCAGTGAGTTCGCGGAGGATCCGAAATGCGGCATCCCGCGCTCTGCCGACGGTCCCATCAGGTCCTGCTCGCACCGCCCGGGCGACGGCGCCTGACCCGGGCGATGCATCTGGCCGTCACCGACGACGAACCACCATTCCCGCAGCTTCCCGGTCCCAGGTCGTGGTAGTGACACCCTCGGCTCGTAGATGATACTTCTGAATCTTGCCGTTCGGGGTCCGTGTGAGTGTCGACCTGAATTCCACGTACCGGGGAACGGCAAAGTACGGCAAGTGATCGATCGACCAGCGGCACAACTCTTCCTCGGTGAGCGACGCGCCTTCCTTGAGAACGATTGTGGCCTTCACGCAGTCCTCACCGCGACCGGTCTCCACCGAATGCACCGCCGCTTCGCTGATAGCGCTGTGGCTCACTAGCGTTCGCTCCACCTCGAAGCTCGAGATGTTCTCGCCGCGCGATCGCAGGTAGTCCTTCTTCCGATCGACAAAGTACAGATATCCGTCTTCGATCCGGCCGAGGTCGCCGGTATGCATCCAAAGGTTTCGCCACACTTCAGCGGTGGCGTCCGGGCGGTGCCAGAACCCCGAGAACATGGTGTTCGGGGCTTTCGGTCTGTACACGATCTCGCCGACCTCGCCCGGTGGAACTTCGACGTCTTCGTTATCGAAGATCCGCACGTCGAAGTCCTCGTCTGCGATGTGCCCGCATGAGCTCAGCGGTGCCGGATCGGACTCCGGCGAGAACGCGATGAAGACGCCCTCGGACTGACCGTATCCGAAGCTGTTGACGAACTTGACTCCGAACCTCTCCTGCCAGATCTTCCGCACTTCTGGTGTCACGGGAACCCCAGTCACTGTGTGCAGTTGTCCGATGCAGCGCTTCATGGCGTCGTCGTCCGGTGCGTGCGCGACCCACGGAAAGATCGATGCCATGATCAGTGCGCGAGTTGCACCAGATCGTTCGATCTCCTCCCAGAAGGTGGACACGGAGAATCGAGCTTCGATCGCGACCCGACCTCGGTTGATCATGGCCGACATGACCAGCCCCAACGCGGACTGATGGAACAGCGGTAGGCATGTCCAGACCGCTTCCCCTCGAGGCTGGGGGACGAACTGTTGCCATTGTCTGCCCTGATTGCACAGATAGTTGTGACTGAAGATGCATCCTTTGGAGGGCCCCGTCGTGCCCGATCTGTAGATCAGGCACGAGATGTCCCCGGGCCTGGTCACAGCCGGGATTGGGGTCTCGTCGGTACCACGGAAGGCATCCACCGTGTCCACAGCGACCTCCGCGGCGTTGGATGTGGCGTCCCCACCACGAACCAGGATCCGCTTCAACTCTGGTGCTCCACCGGCGATATCGGTGAGCGCTGGGAGATACTGCACCTCGCAGATCGCCAGCGTTGCCCCGGCGTCGGCGATCTGGTGTCGGAGAAACTCGCCCTTGTATGCGGTGTTGATCGGGACCCAGATGGCACCCAGCTTGTTCACCGCAAGCCAGATTACTATCAGGTCTGCGTTGTTGTCGAGAACGCTGACAACGGTCTGGCCCTGGGTTATTCCGAGTTCGGCGAACGAATGAGCCAGCCGCGTCGACATCCTGTCGATGTCACGGTATGTGAGTAACTCACCACTGAAGTCGAGGAACACGTCGTCCGGACCCTGGGCGACGGCGCGTTCGAGGGCACCCAGCACAGTATCGGGATTGACCGGCTTCAAAGGGTCTCGTTGCTGAGCGGTGGCAGCGGTCATCACAGTGCCCTTTCCACGATTTGGATGTCTTGTATCGGATCCTCGGCGGCGAGCGCGAGCTCGGTGTCGATTCGGTACCCTGTGACACCGCAGATGAACTCTCGCAACACGAACCGATCCGCAACTACCCTGTCTGCAGCGGCGTACTCGGGACCTATTTCGCAGACCGCGGTCTCGCGAACGATTGCCTGGGCTTTGTACCCGGCGGTCAACGGGCCGAGGTCGGCCCCATTGCACCACCAGCGGCCGTCCACCACGTAGACCAGCTCGCCGACACGGCGAGCACCGTGCGGCGGCGTCACGAGTTCCTTCGGTTCGTGACCACCGAGGCGCTCACGGCAGGCCGAGAGCCTGCATTCGTTGGTGCTTGCTGTGTCGACCGCTTCGTCCGAAATGACCACACCGTACACCCGAGTCGCAACCGCCTCGTCGAGCATTTGCGCCCGAACATCAGCCAGGACGAGGGCAGGATCCCGGAGTAACGGGTCACCGTAACCCGCTGCTCCGGGTGAGACCCATTCGACGACGTCTCCCGGCCCCATGGCCTGGGGCGCACCCTTGTAGGGCAACACGGTTTCCTCGCCGGCGATGTCGTCGATCGATGTGTTCACCTCACTGCCCTTGAACTTCTCCAGGACGTCGGTGCCGTGTTTCACGCGGCATGTCGCCAACGATCCGGGGTTGCCACCGAACAGACCCTGTCCACGCGGAAAGGATTCATTCTGGTAGACGACCAGCGAGGCCCCGAGAACGCGGTGTGCCATCAGGGTCTCCTTGAAACCCACTCCCGCGCGGTATTTCCCGCTGCCGTCCAGCCCGACGGGAAGCAGCTCGCGGGACAGCACCAGGAAGGGTGTCTGGGCCTCCAGATCTTCGGAGTTTGCGGCCGTCGCGTCCGGGATCCACCAGTGCCCGCCCGAGTCGACGCCGTCACGGGAGGCGCGTCCGGCAAGGGAGCCCATCAGGCCGTTGGCATCGATCAGCATGAACTGGTTACCGCTCTCGTCGAGGCCGGCACCGATGAGTGAGGCCAGGTTCGGGGTCGGCGCTCCCAGCGTGAGGTTGCGGGTCTCGTCACTTCCACTGGCGAGCATCTTGCAGACTGCGCTGGCGGCCACGTTCATCATGGCCTCGGAGGTGAACACACCGGATGAACTCACAGCGGCCGGATGATCCGCGCAGTTCAGCAGGCCGGGGATCGGCCGGAACTCCACCCGACGGTATGCCCCGCCGTAGGCGCCGGCCATTTCCGGGAGCATCTGCTGTGTCAGTGAGGACAGCACACAGCCGCTGAACCCGGCGAAGCTCAAATTGATTCCACCGGCTTGCGGGTCGGTGCCCTCGTTGTCGACGATGAGCTGATCACCTGTCTTGGTGATGTTGACCTGGTAGACGTACGTGCTGCGGTCACCAGGGACGGCCCCTTCTATCGCACCGCGGTGGGACCAGCGACCGTCCGGGATGTCGGCCAGCCGCTCGACGAACACTGCCTCGCCGGCGTCCAGGACACGGTGCATCACGCCCTTGACCACGTCGGCTCCGTACTTGTCGATCAACGACGTGAGCTTCGTGCGGGTCGCCGCGAGCGCGCCCATGCCTGCCCGGAGGTCCATGCGCGACAGCCCGGGGTACCGGCTCTGCCGAACGAAGAGTTCTTCGATGTCGGATCGCAGTCGGCCATGTTCCACCAGAGTGACCGGTGGCCAGACCATCGGCTCCTGCCATGAGTCGATTGCCTCGACGCACTGACTACCCGGCGTCGGTCCCCCGACGTCTTGATGGTGCATGGAATTGGACAGCCAGCAAAAGATTTCGTCGCCGACCATGACCGGAGCGGCCAGTGTTACATCCGACTGATGAGAGGATCCAATGTAGGGGTCGTTGGCCAGGAAGATGTCCCCTTTTCGGATTCCATGGGCAGCGCGGTGCTCGAGAATGAATTTGACCGTCAGCGAATTCTGATTCGAGAAGTACTGCACGCCTGCACCGAGATTGACGACTTCACCGATTTCCGTCAGCACAGATGTCTGAAAGTCGCGAGCCGTCATGACGATCGGAGACAGTGAGAGTCGCTGGATCAGATCTGCATGCTCGAGATTGGCGTTCATCAGCGAATACCTGATGACTTCATAGGTCACTGGATCGATCTGATCGACCACGGACCGGTGTAGTTTCACCGCCGGATCGACACGGGGTGGATCGGCGGGGATGTATCCGCGCGCAACCCCGTCCCAGACGACGTTGGATTCGCGAGAGGGCAGGGTGTCGGTCATCAGCACGCATCCTTGTTCACTGTCAGCACACAATTGCCTGAGGCGTCGGTGTGCAGGAATTGATCTGGCGCCACCGAGATGGTGGTGTGCGCCAGCTGGACGACGGCCGGACCCTCGATCTTCGCATCTCCCCGCGGTTGACCGTCGTACACAGCCGTGGTGATCCAACGTTCGGCGCCGGGCCAGAAGACCTCGCGCGTACGGACGGGGTCGGGCGAACCAGTACCCGTCGCGCATCCCGGAGCGGCGCCGAGGCCTACGGTGGCCGTCACGCGAACCGCGAAGATCTCGGGTGCATGGAACGGCGACAGAGCGGCTTCCCCATAGAGCCGAGCATATTCGGAGGTGAAGGCGCTCGTCAGCTCCGCACACATAGCCTCGTCGACAGGGCCGCTGCCCATCGGCAATGGCAGTTCCTGCATGAATTGCTCCGCATACCGCGCGAGCGCGGTACGTTCGAGCCGAACCTGGCCGGCCTCGAACCCAGCTTCTGCCATCTCCGCCAGCGCGCGCGCCTCGACCGATTCAGTGACGACGGCCAAAGCCGGAGCATCGAACGGCACCCGGATCGTGCATTCCTGCTCGAGTACATGCGTGGCGTCGCTGACCGCAATGCCGTACGCGGAGAGGGTGGACGCGCCGTTACCGAGCGGGATGAGGACTTCGCGCACGCCGAGCTCACGCGCGAACGAGAACGCGTGGACCGGTCCGGCACCACCGAACGCGTACACGACGAAGTCGCGGGGATCCAACCCCTGTTCAATCGTGCGTTGACGAATCAGGGTGGCAGCGTTGGTGCCGTTCACCCGCAGGATGCCGGAGGCGGCCTCCTCGACCGACAGTCCGGACTCCTTCGCCAGCAACTGAACCGCATCAATGGACGCCTGCTGATCGAGTTCCATTCGACCGGCGAGAAAATTGTCGGGGTCGATCAGGCCGAGGACCACGTCCGCATCGGTCACGGTCGGTGCGGTGCCGCTTCCGTAGCACGCCGGTCCGGGGTCGGATCCGGCCGATTCCGGACCCACTTGGAGTGCGCCACTGTGCCTGTCGACCCGCGCGATGGACCCACCCCCGCATGCGATGGACCGCACGTCGAGCTGAGAAATCTTGAATGTGTACTGTTCGATGACGTTCTCGCTCGACAGGACAGGATTGCCGTCGATGAGTAGGCCCACCTCGAACGAGGTTCCGCCCATGTCTGTGGCGATAACGTTTCGGTGCCCACTGGATTTCGCGATGGCTGCGGTGCCCGCGAGACCACCCGCGGGGCCCGAACCGATGGTTTGCACGGGGCGTCGACGCGCCACATCGACCGGGAGCACGCCGCCATTGGACTGCATGATGAACGGAGGCCGGTTCAGGCCCCGCCCTTTCAATGCGTCCGCGAGTTCACCAAGGTACCGGCTCGATGCGGGCCCGACGTAGGAGTTGATGACCGAGGCCACCGTCCGCTCGAACTCTCCCTGGCGAGGTGCGATGTCCGAAGAAATGCTGACATACATCTCCGGACAGATCTCATGAACCATGTCGCGAAGTCTGCGCTCGTGCGCCGGATTGCGAAACGACCACAGCAAAGCGATGGAGATTGCCTCGACGTCTGATCGCAGCAATTCGGTCAGACTCGCGCGCGCGGATTCCTCGTCCAGGGGAGCGAGAATCGATCCGTCCGGAGCCACACGCTCGGCCACTTCGATCACATTCCGGCGAGGGACGAGCGGAGCGGGCTTGTCGGTGTCACGAACGTTCAACACCCGGTCGGCCGGAGCGCCGGCCGTCCGGCCGCGGCCGCGCATCATAACCAGCGCGTCGCTGTGCCCTTTGGTTGCGACGAGGCCGACCCGCGCGCCTTTCCGTTCCACGACAAGGTTTGTCCCGATCGTTGTTCCATGACTGAACTGGTCTGTTGCCGCGAGCAACTGTTCCACCGTTTGACCGGTGGCTTCTGCCAGTTGACCGAGCCCGTTCAGTACACCTTCCACAGGACTGGTCGAATGTGTCGAGAGCGCTTTGCCATGGAAGACACGCCCGTCCTCACTCACCGCGACACAGTCGCTGAACGTGCCGCCGATATCGACACCTATTGCGTACGTCATGCCGCGGCCCCGTTCCCTTCGACGCGTTCGTGCTGTGCCATTATCGTTCCTCCTGTGTTCGCGTGAATCTTGTTGCACGGTGGGCGTGCGCCTCACAAACTGCCGACGGCGTAAGAGCCGGCTTCGAGTCGCGTTGCCAACCAGGATCGAATGGATTGGTCAAGGCACATACAACGCGTCGATCGCATCGACGTATTTGCTGTGGATCACCCGGCGTTTGAGCTTTGCTGTCGGAGTCAGTTCGTCGCTGTCCGGAGTCCATGCCGTGGGGAGCAGCGCAAACCGCTTGACCTGCTCGTTGCTGTTCAACCGATCGTTGGCGCGATCGACCGCAGCTTGTACCTCTTGGCGGATCTCTGCGGATTCAACCAACTGTGCGAGTGGTGCATCGCCGAGTCCGAGACGAGCCGCGTACACGGGCACCGCCTCCGGGTCCAAGGTGATCAAAGCCGTCACGTAGCGACGGCCGTCACCGATAGCGACCACCTGGCCGATCAGCGAACTCTCGCCACGCACTGTGGATTCGATCAAGGCCGGCGACATGTTCTTTCCCGCCGAGTTGATGATGATTTCCTTCTTGCGGTCGACGATCGCGACGTACCCGTCGGCGTCGATGGTCGCGATGTCCCCCGTGTGGAGCCAGCCCTCGATGTCCATCGTCTCGGCGGTCTTCTCAGGGTCGTTCCGGTAACCCACCATATTGCCGTCGAAACGGCACAGCAGTTCTCCGTCGTCGGCAAGGGACACTTCCACTCCGGGCAACGGTTTTCCAGCGGTCCCTGTTTTGAAGTCGTCGACCCGATTGAAGATGTTCAGCGACACCTCGGTCGCTCCATAGGCTTCGAGCAGCGGCACGCCGATTGCGCGGAAGAACTGGACCACCTCAGGCGCGCAAGGCGCGCCACCGATGTAGGCAGCCTTGATCCGGTCGAGTCCGAGTCGAGCCACAATCGGCTGCAGCAGCTTCACAACGCCGGGGCGCTCCCACTCCAGCTCATCAGCCACCGCGGAGCTGACGTCGCTACCAGCGTCGACAGATCGGACCCATCTGAGTCCGAGATCGACGGCATTCTTCATTTCCCGACGCACTCCCTCGTCGGGAACTGCCTCGATCAATCCCTCCACAGCTACCTGTAGCTTCTCCCAAAAGCGCGGTGGGGCGAAGAAGGCGTCGGGGCGTGCATCGACCAGGCAAGCGGGAACCTCCCAGATGTCCGGACACGCAGTCAGAGAGGCGCCGTGGATCAATGCCATATAAAGCGCGTTGATGCGACCACCCGCATGCGCCAGCGGCAAGAACGACACAATAGCCTCGGACGGAAGTGGCAGAGCGGCCGCCAGCGCACGCTGCTGTGACATCACCGTGTGGTGCGACCACTCCACCCCCTTTGGCGGCCCGGTGGTTCCGGAGGTGTAGATCATCGTGGCCAGGTCCCCCGGCAACACTTCGCGCCAAGCAGCGTCGAAGTCGAAGTCGGGATCACCGGCAGCAACCACAGAATCGAGGGTCTCCATTGTGTCGTTGCCGTCCACGACAACAAGATGTGCAACCCCGGAACCGACCTCGTCTATTGCACGTCGTGTCTTGGCGAGGGCTTTGCGCTCCGTCACGATCACACGCGCCCCCGCGTCACTCACCTGGAAGGCAATCTGAGAAGCCGACGAACTGTTGAAGATGTTGAACGGCACCGCACCGATATGAGCCGCGGCGTAGTCGATGACATGTGCATCGATGGAATTGGGCAACAGAAGTGCCAGCGTGTCGCCGCGTTGCAGACCCAGCGCGCGCAAACCCGACGCGACCCTACGAACACGAACTCCCAGCTCCGACCAGGTCAGTTCCGTTTCACCGCCGAGTGAACGGAGCGCGACCCTGTCGGCAAACGCCACCACGGCTCGTTGAAAGGCCTCGGGTACGGTCGTGCCCTCTACCGGGGCACCCCAGTCCCGCCTACTCTGCTCGACCACTGCCGAATTCATGCTCATAGCGTCGCCCTTCGATGCTCGATTCGACCGTCAGTACACTCGCCGGATGTATCCGTATTCGGACAGGCCGTATCCGAATTCGTTGTCGGGCCCCACGAACCCGACGACCTCGTCGAACGCAGCGAACGTCGGACCGTTCCGCTTGGGCAAGCCGATCGGGCACCAGCCACCCCATACACGCTCATCGCGCGCGAGTGTCCGACTGGTTCCGTCCTCGAGATCCACGGTCACCTCGTATGCGAAGCCGGCGCGATCCTTCGGCAGGTGCACATCCGTGATCATGATGGTCTCCGTCTCGTTGACGAGGGCCCCTCCAGTCTTCTGACGACCGTCGGGGTGCACGTGCTTGATCACCGAAACGGCGTAGTCGTCGAACGTCGCCCACAGGTAGAAGTACTCCGGGAACTGCTCGGAATCATCCCGATATCCCCACGTTCTCGTCCGGAATCCGAGAGCGTCGATGTCGTAGTCGACACCGTCCAACTGCAGACGTCCCTTCAGAGTCAAGCCGCTCTGGAAGTGCTGTAGCGGTTCCTGATCCGCCAGGGCCGGAATGGAGCCGCCCGGACCGTAGTTGATGGCACCGAACTGCGGGGCCATCGTCAACGTGCCCTTCAGCCGTTCGTGCTTATACTCGATGGTGCCTTCGAGATCGAACTCGGCCGAGTCGCTGGAGAAGTGAGTCGCCTGCGGGGGAAGTTCCTCGATGAGGTCGAACTCCTTGCCTCCGAGTGCGATGTTGGCCTGGACCTTGGTGGTCGGATGGTTGGGCGAACCATTCCAGTGAAGAAATCCGTATGATGCAGACTTCGGATCCCAGAATGCAATGTAGATGTGGTCCTTCCACGGCTGCCTACCCTCCTCGATCGTCTCGAGGGCCGGATGGCTGAGCGGTCCCCACACAGGGTCGCGATCGTATTCGAACTGGAGGGCACTCTTCGCATCGGTGACTGTCATTGGTGGTTACCTTTCGTCTTCTGGTGGAGGTCTTCTGTTCAGAGGAGATTGTCTGCGCGGGAAAGGATCTCGACAGTTCCCTTCGCGCCGTCGACCCTCAGGAGATCACCTGTGGAGACGGTGCGGCTGGCGAGTTTCGTGTTGACCACGCAGGGAATTCCCAGCTCCCGAGCCACGACCGCGGTGTGACTCATGACTCCGCCGATATCGGCGATCAGCGCGGATGAGAGGAACATGAGCGAAGCCCACGCCGGATCAGTGTCTCGCGCAACGAGGATCTCACCTTCTTCGAGGTGTGCATCCGTGGGGCGGAGAACGACGCGAGCGCGCCCTTCCACGGCACCGGGGCTCGCCGGCGTTCCCTCGATGAGCTCGATCGCCGCGCGTTCGCTGGGATCGATCTGCTCCGGTATGCCCTGCCAGGCATCGGGCACCTCGAACGTCTGATAGCGAGCTCGAATCTCCCTCCGCTCGTGAACAAGCATGCGCGCATTGCCCGGGGGAGTACCGATCACTTCGTCGCGAGTGAGATAGAAGACGTCCTCGACATCGTCGATCACGTTCTCGGCCACAAGGAATTCACCCATACGCCGAACGACGGACCGCGCAACATCCAGCGCCTGCAGGAAGGAGACCTTGGAGATGCCTCGCATGGGCAAATAGGTGGACGCCAGCTTCAGAACGAAACGTGCCCACGATCGTCGCCTCGCCGGGAGCGCTTGCAGGAAACGATCTTCGAGCCCAACTCGGCGCTCGAAACGACGATCTTCGGCATCGTGGGGATTCTCGCTGTCCGGCCGAAGCCTGTAGGCGGCGGCTTGCGCGAGGACCATCGAGGGATCTTCACGCCAGGTCCTATTGGAAAGCTCGCCTTCCTGCCACCCGTGGTATCCGTGCTTGGAAAGGAAATGATCCAGCGTGATTTTCTCGCGCGACAGGTCCCACATGTCTTTGACCAGTTCGGATTCCTCGTGACCGCCGTAGCCGGCGACCAGCTCGTGCGCCGATACCTCCGACTGCTCGGCCGCCAGCGCCCCAAGTAGCTTACTAACGGTCGCAAATGCGCCCATCGTGAGCCGGACCTGTAGACCGAGGCTCAAGCTGAAGTGGTTGTACGCCTCCTCGATCAGTTCCTCTACCTCGGAGCGCGAGGACTGCTCGAGGTCCGCCAGCGACGATCGCCAGAACTCCTCGACTCGGGCGCGGTTCTTTCGCATCAGCGGCGGCACGGCGAGAAACTGTGTCGGCATCTTGGCCAAAGCGCGCGGATAGTACGTGCGGTTGCGCTGGCTCGTCATACTTCCCGGGAGCGAGGAGAAGAACTGCATCACCAGTGCTTCTCCGCTCATGCCGGGAACTCGGTCAGCCCACTTTCCGAGTAGATCGACCCGCATCGCACAGCGGCCGTAGAACAGGCCGAGGATCCATTCCTTCCGATCGGCCGGGGTGCGCGCTTCGGAAGCGGACAGTGCACCAATGTGATGAAAGTGATTGCGCAATGCGTACTCACCCCCTGGTCCGAAGTAAGACCACGTCATCGGCGTTTCGACCCCGGGGATCGACTCCTGGATATTCGTCACCGTCCACAGGGCAGAAGTGTCGCCCATACCGTGCAGGACGTTTACTTCGTTGGGGTCGACGAGAACAGAACCGGTTGCGGCGTCTGGTGCACGCCGCTTGCCCTCACGGCTCCACACCGTCTCGGGCCGGGTCTGCAGCAGGACGAGAACGCGCTTACCCTCCGCTCCAGGCGCCAGGGCCCACTCGATGTCCTGAGGCGATCCCAGAACGCTCTCGATATGCGCACCCAGCTCGGCGATCTCACGAAGTTCGGTGTCTGTGATCGACGGGCGATTCCGTTCGTCGTCGGGAACGTCGACCAGTTCTACTGTGTCGGACGATTCGACGAAGCGATGTGCGTGTGCCTTCTCCCGAACCTCGGAACGTGCTGTGGTGAACGTGTCACGGTCCACCCAGAAACTGTCCGAACCGGTGTCACCCTTGACGACACCCTCCCCCAGTCCGTACGCCGACTCGACGTAGATCTGCGAACGATCTCCGGTCGCGGGATCCAACGTCATCATTACCCCGGCAGCCTCCGCGGGCACCATCCGCTGAACCACCACGGCCATCGCAAGATCGTCCACCGGGACCGCGAATCGAGAGCGGTACCCGATCGCCGCCGCAGCGAACAAGCTACCCCAACAACGCAGTACATGGTCGACGACCGAGTTCGCGCCGTGGATCCACAGATACGTGTCCTGCTGGCCTGCGAACGAGGCTTCGGCAGTATCCTCCGCGGTGGCACTCGATCGCACGGCAACGGGCGTGCTCGGGGCACCCAGGCTCGCATATGCAGATTCGATCTCCGCAACCACATCGGGGAGCATCTTGTCCCGCGTGAACAGAGCGCGAATGCCCTCTGACGCCGTAGTCAACTGTTCATGCGTTCGAGCACCCTCGGCCAGTTCTGAGATGCGCGCCCTCACATCGCCCGAGATGCTCGAGCGGTATGCCTCCGTGGTGACCACGAATCCTTCGGGAACCATCAGATCGTGCGACATCAACTGCGCCAGTCCGACAGCTTTACCGCCCGTCAGGGTCGTCGAGTCGGAGCCACATTCATCAAGTTTGAGTACGTACTTCATTGATCCTCCGGTAGGTCGTGACGACTTGGGGTGCGCCTCGTGTCCTCCATAGGACCGGGCGGCGGAAACCGCAGACATCCGCCATGGCCTGCGTCACTCACCAAGAAACGTGCTGCATGTGATGAAGATCGTAACTAGTAATCTTCATCACGTCAACGATCATTCACAGGTATGCGGTACTGAGCACATCGGCCCGCAGCTGCGAGGCAGTGCAGTTGCCGATTTTCGGCCTCGACATCGCATCTCTGAACGCTATCTGGGGTGCGATGATCAGAGGCGCGACCTTCCAGGCTCGCGATATTTGAAGGCGATTCTGATGTGAATGATCGTTCCGCCGGTGTGCGGCGCAGATGCCATGCAGGTCATACGGTCGGAAGGTTGTCGGACCGCCCCAACTCGGTTCGGGCTCCCCATTGCGAGGCCGCAAGCCCCGGCCCCGCTCTCATTCCTTCACGAAGCGATGAGCGCAGCTGCCCACAGGATGGTCGACTCCAGCGGGGACCTGGCCCCGCGACGACACGCATCCAATGCCTGGCGCGACATCGGTCGATATCGCGGCTCGTCGAGTCCCGCCCCTGCCACGGATGCGACGGACGGTTGACACACAGTCACGACCGGCCATATATTTGAGACGACCAAGCTAATAATTAGCGAGCTGCGACTCCGCTCAGCCTGAACCACGCAGCGCCCACGAAGGAGTCATGCGTGTCAGCATTCATGATCCAGCACGAAGGGAGTACAGAGTGACCACCACCTCTCGAGGGCTGATTGCCGAGAGCGAATCGAGCAGCGATCTGCTCGGGGATGCATTGCGCGATGCCAACATCCCCACTCTCGTCGCAGTACTTGCTCATCTCACCGAAGACGACAAGTGGCTGCACAAGCCCTACGCCCCAGAACGAGCCAGGGGCCTCGACGACAACGACGACGGAGGCCTTCCGGCTGAGATTCAGGACGAGATTCGTCAGGCCGTCCATGCGGCTGTGGCGGACTTCGAGGCGGGACTTCTGATCCCAGCCGATCCCAGCCCGGACCGCATCACCGAAATTCTCAGCGCCGTCCTGCACGAGCCGGTTCCGACGGCGTATGGCCCGCTTCTCAGCGAGGAGCTGGGTATCACCAGCCGGTCGGTCGCCCTCACGACACCGGCGGCCGGTACCGGATTCAAGGTCGGCATCATCGGCGCAGGAATGTCGGGCATTGCAGCGGCACGGGAACTAGAGGCTTCCGGCATCGAGTACGAGATCCTCGAGAAGAACGACGGTGTCGGCGGAACGTGGTTGGAGAATTTCTATCCGGGCTGCGGTGTCGATACACCGAGCAGTCTGTACTCCTACTCGTTCGCCCCGAAGAGCGATTGGTCGCGCTACTTCGCCAAACGCGGCGAGGTCAGCGCCTATTTCGAGGATGCGGCCGAGGCCGCTGGAATCCTTGGCAATGTTGTGTTCGGGCTGGAGGTTCAGTCCGCGACCTACGACGCGGCCCTGAGCAACTGGACCGTCATTGCTCGTGATCGAGCCGGCGAAGCAATCGAGCGCACCTACACCGCGCTCATCTCTGCTGTCGGTCAGGTGAACCGTCCCAGTATCCCCGACATCGAGGGCGCCGACACGTTCCGGGGCGACACGGTGCACACCGCGACGTGGAACGCAGACCTCGATCTCAGCGGGAAGAGGGTCGTGGTCATCGGAACTGGCGCGAGCTCGATGCAGCTCGTGCCGGCCATCGCGGACCAGGTGCAGGACGTCACCATCTTCCAGCGCTCCAAGCACTGGGTTCTGCCCCACCCCAACTACCAGCGATCCGTTGCGGATGAAGTCAAGCTCGCCAACGACTTGGTGCCCTTCTACACCCGGTGGTATCGACTTCGCGCTTTCTGGAACTTCGGCGACCGTCTACACGAATCGCTGGTGATCGATCCAGAATGGCCGCATCCCGACCGTTCGATCAACCGAATCAATGACAGCCACCGGGAATTCTTGACCGGATACGTCAAGAAGCAACTCGGTGATCGCCTCGATCTCCTCGACGCCACGCTGCCGACCTACCCCCCTTACACTAAGCGCCCGCTTATTGATAACGGCTGGTACCGGACTCTCACCCGCGACAACGTGCACCTGGTCGAGTCCGGAGTCGTGCGGATCACCGAGACGGGTGTCGTCGCGAGCGACGGATCCGTCCACGATGCCGACGTCATCGTCTACGCGACCGGATTCAAGATCCAGCAGTTCCTCTACCCGATGGAGGTCCGCGGCAAGTCGGGTCGAACCCTTCGGGAAGTGTGGGGACCCGACGATGGGCGGGCCTATCTTGGTGTGACGGTTCCTGACTTCCCCAACCTGTTCATCTTGAACGGCCCGAACACCTTTGCAGGCCACGGAGGTAGCGCAATCCTCGCAACAGAGTTCCAGCTGCGTTACGCGCTGCAAGGAATCGAGCGGCTCACTTCGGGGGCGGCGAAGTCCGTCGAGGTTCGCCAAGATGTGTGCGATGAGTACAACGAGAAGGTCGATACGACGATGACCGGAATGATCTGGTCACACCGAGGTACCAAGTCGTACTTCAGGAACGACGCGGGGCGTGTGGTTGTCAACAGCCCGTGGAAGTACATCGACTACTGGCGCATGTCGCTGGAGTATCAGCCCAGCGAGTACATCGAGACCCGTTGACACGACGACGTACGGCCCGATCGAGACGATCGGGCCGTACGTCGTTGCGGTCGAGACTCACCCCGTGCAGGTGCTCAGCTGAATGTCGCTCAGCGATGAGCACTGCTCGCAATCGGTCGAGTCAGTGCTCATCGCTCCCTGCGAGGACGCGAACGAGGAAATCGTTCAGTGCAGCAGGGTTCTCGAACATCGGGTAGTGACCGACAGAGGGCAGGACGTCGAGTGTGGAAGCGTGCAGGCGCGCCTGCAACCACTCGGCTCCAGCAGGCGAATGTACCCGGTCCCGCTCACCGACGATCTGCGCCACTTGCATCGTGGTGCGGTCGATCATCTCGATCTGGTCTGTTGCATACATCGCTCGGAAGCATGCAACTGCCGACCACGACGGCATGTCCAGAAATATTCCGGTCAGGAAGTCGAGCACCGCGTCCTCGGGTTCGACGGCGAAACCAGCTGCGAGCGTCGCACGTCGGCTGACGACACGGTTGGCACGCTCGGCCGAGATCAGCGCACCGCTCATCTTGTCGCCGTCCGCTCCGAACGGGAACCTGTCGCTACGGCCCGCCCGCACTGCATTGCTACCGACCAACATCAGTTTCGCCACTCGATCCGGCTTGCAGGCAGCAATGTTGAAGGCGACCATGCCACCGAACGAGTGTCCGACGAGTGAGAACCGTTCGACGCCGACCCCGTCCAACGCCTTGATGACCAGTTCGGCCTGGTTCGCGGTGGAGTAGCCGTCCAGCGGCTTGCTGGACTGCCCGGTTCCGAGAAGGTCCACGCAGATCACTCTGTGGCTCTCCACCAGGTGCTCGACCTGGCCGTCCCAGATGCGGTGGTCGAGGCCGAACCCGGCAATGAACACCACCGCCGGGCCGCTCCCGATGGCGTGCACGTTCAGGGCGAGACCGTCGCCCACGCCGACGGCCGTCACCGGATCCGTCGCTGACCGGTTGCGTTGCCGTCCTGAATCATGCCGATTCCGCCTTACGGAAATCGAATCCCTGCGCGATGATGACCTTCATGATTTCGCTCGATCCGCCGTAGATTCGGCTGACGCGACCGTCGAGGTAGAACTGCCCGACGATGTCGTCCGCGTTGTAGTGTGACAGTCCGAGAACTCTGGTGCATCGATCGACCACGCGTCCGTGCAATTCGGTCGCATATAGCTTCGCGATCGCCGCGTCGAGCGGATCCAGGCGACCTGCGATCAGGGCCTCGAGCGAGCTATCCATCAACGCCTGGCCGGCCGCGGTCTCTGCGCGGCATGCAGCGAGTGCAAACTTCGCGCGCTGATCGGGTGACGTTCCAGCGAGTGCTGCAACGGTGGCGTCGATAGTCGCCCGGGCCGAGGCCTGAGAGTTCAGCGCGATGGACAGTCGCTCCTGCGCAAGGTTGAACGTGAGCATGGAGAATCCGTCGTTCTCGTTGCCGAGGAGATTCTCGATCGGGACCCGCATGTCGGTGAACGACAACTCTGCCAGGTCCTGGGCGTGCAGGCCGAGCTTGTTCAGCCTCCTGCCTCGCTTGAATCCCGGCGTGTCTGTTTCCACCACAATGAGGCTGATCCCGTTTCGTCCCGCGCTCGGGTCCGTCTTACAGGCCAGCACGATGAGGTCTGCCCCACCCCCGTTCGAGATGAAGGTCTTGGATCCGTCGATCACGTAGGCGTCGCCGTCCCGGCTGGCGCGCGTTGACATCGCTTTGAGGTCCGACCCGGCGCCGGGTTCTGAAATACCGAGCGCGACCACAGAGTCCCCGGACACAAGACCCGGCAGCCATCGCGCGCGCTGCTCCGCGTTCGCGTACTCGAGGAAATAAGGCATCGCGATGTCGGTATGAATTCGAAGGCCACCCAGCGCGAACCCGAGCCGCTGGGCCTCCTCGGTCACTACCGCGCTGTACCTCAGATCCGAGTCGGGCAGTCCGCCGTACTCCGTCGGCACGCCGATTCCGAGGATGCCGAGTTCACCCGCGCGCTTCCAGAACCACCGCGGCGGCATTCCATGCTCTTGCCAGTTCGGGTAGTCCGGCAGAACCTCGTCGGTGAAGAACTTCCGAATCATGATCCGGAACTGCTCGTGTTCGTCGCCGAAAACACCTCTGTCCATCAGCTTTCCTTTCGACCGGGGCGGGGCGACTGGCGCAGGCGGCTCACGATTACTCTGCCGTCCTGGTCGACGGTACCGCTCCGAAGACGCTCCACGTCCCGTTGAACTTCGTGCAAAGCTGCCCTTTTCGGTCGAGGACATCGATCTCGACGAAGAGCAACGTCTTGCCGCCCCTGACGACGCGGCAGTCCAGCTGGAGACCTGGAAACGCGGGTCGTAGATACTCTGCATGAAGCGTCGCCGTGGCCGGCAGCGCCCGCTCGCCGAGCGCAGCGACGGCCGCGATGCCGCCCGCCTGGTCCGCGGCCGCTGCAACCAGCCCGCCGTGCACAGCCGAGTTGGGGTTGAGAGGCCACGGTGACTCGTCGAGAAACGCGGTGGCGGTTCCAGGGCCGACAGAGGTGACTCTCAGGCCCAGGCATCGGGATGCCGGTAGATTGCTTGCCCACGTCGGCCATGCGCTCCAGTCGTCGGTCGACGGAGCAAGAAAGGCCGAGTCGAAGCTCGGGGTGGTGTCGATATGCTTTGTCATCGGAGTGTTTTCCTTCTCAGCTGGCTCGTTCTGATCGGCACGACTCCACGAGTCCTCCGCTGCTGTCTGCTCCGCAACACGGTTGCGAAGGGCACATTCACCGGCTGACGCGTGTCTCGCCGGCTATCTCGAGAAGACCTGCATCACGTGCCACCGTCTCGGTCAGACCGGGCAGTGCGTCGACAACGAGCCGGAAGTAGCGCGCGGCCGCATAGGCATGGGAGATGGGATATTCCAGCATGTAGCCGTAGCCGCCATGCAGCTGTAGACCGACGTCCGCGCACTTCTCGAAGATCGCGGCACCTGAGCGGGCAGCAGAAAAGGACTCGGCCGATCTCGCAGGGAGATCGGCGGGAATCGACGCGAGAGCCGTGTGGTACCCGGTGACGGTGAGCAGTTCCGACTGAATCTCCGCGATGACATCCCGGGTGTTGTCGAACAGAGCAACCGGGCGGCCGAAGACCGACCTCTCGTTTACGTACTCGACCGTGCGGTCGATACAGAACCGTGCCGCAGCAACGGCAATTCCGCCGACCAGCAACGACGCGCCGGCGACCAGCGACTCGGCCGCGGCAGGATCTAGGATGTCGCTGTCTCCCACCTCCACGCCGTCGAATGTCACATCTCTCGTGGCGGATTCCGATGCGCCGAGCAGCGTCGTGGATTCGCGAATCGAAGCAGCGTCGGACGGGACGGACGCGACCCGCAGGGAGCCGTCGTCACCGGTTGCCAACACGACGAGTATGTCGGCGCCGGCTGCTCCGGGTACAGCGGTTGCGACACCGCCCAGACACCATCGGTCCGCACGCTGCGTGATCGACACACCGCCCGACAGGCCCGCCACCGTCAGTACCTTCTCGCCGATCGATGCGGCGCGCAAAAGGATCTCGCGATCGGCTCCGCGGTAGTACGAGGCCAGCGTGGGGGCGGCTACATCTGAATGCAGACCGAGCGTCCAGGCAAGGCCGAACGCACCCGAACCGACGATCGCTCTACTCGATAGTTGACCGAATCGGCGGTCTAGAATGCCGAAGCCCCCGAAGTCGCGGGGCGTCCGCACACCGAGGAGACCGGTATCTCCAGCCTTCCGAAAGAACTCGGCCGGAATCGAGGATTCCTCACGCCACCGTTCGAGATTGTCGCTGATCTCTCGACGGACGAACTCCTCCGCGGCCTCCAAGAATGGGCCGCTGTCCTCCTCGAAGACCAGTTCGGGGTCTGCGCTACCGTTCATCGACGCCATGTCTCACTTCCCAGACCACACGGGAGATCGCTTCTCCACGAAGGCTCGCGCACCTTCGGCCGCATCGCTGGAGCTGCGGACCACGCTGGTAATACGGCCCTGTCGTTCAAACATGTCATTCACCGTCCAATCATCGGATTCCGTGATGATCTGCTTGGACGCGCGCACGGCCAGCGGCGCGTTGGCCGCAATCGTGGAAGCCAAGTCCAGCGCCGCCTTCGTAGCCATGCCCTCGGCAACGACATCGGTGACCAGACCCAGTGCCTGCGCCTGCGTCGCGGTGATCGGTTCCCCGGTCAACGTCATGTGCAGCGCGACATTCCGGGGCACCCGCCGCGGCAGACGCAAGAGACCTCCCGCCGCAGCAACGAGGCCACGCTTGACCTCCGGAAGACCGAACATCGCGGTGTCTGCGGCGACAATGAGATCGGCGGCCAGCGCGATCTCGAATCCGCCGCCGAGCGCCTTGCCCTCGACCGCCGCGATAGTAGGCTTGGACGGTGGCACCTCGACGATTCCGAAGGCACCGCGCCGGTCGGTGATCGGGCGCTCACCCGTCGCGCTGAATGCCTTCAGATCCATGCCGGCGCAGAACACCGACCCGCTCCCTGCAAGAACTATCACGCGCACGTCAGGATCGGACTCGGCGTCGTCGATCGCCTTCTCCAGAGCAAGCGCAGTTGGCCGATCTATCGCATTGCGTACGTCCGGGCGGTCGATCGTGACGACCGCGATATGGTTCGCCACTGCCAGGTGGATAGCCTCGCTGCTCATCGCGGAGGCATCCGGATCGCGCCGTCGAGCCGGATGGTCTCGCCATTCAAGACACTGTTGTCGATGATGTGCAGCGCGAGCTTCGCGTACTCGTCGGGTTCACCCAACCTGCTGGGGTGCGGAACGGCGGAAGCGAGTGATCCACGGACCTCGTCGGACAGCCTGTTGAGCAACGGCGTATCGAAGGTGCCCGGAGCGATCGTGCAGACCCGGATGCCCTTGCCCGCCAGGTCACGTGCCGCAACGAGGGTAAGTCCGACCACGCCTGCCTTCGCAGAGGCATAAGGAACCTGTCCGATCTGGCCCTCGAATGCGGCTACGGATGCGGTGAGGATTGCAACGCCACGGTCTCCGTCGAGGGGCTCGTTTCGCGCCATGCTTGCCGCTGCCAGTCTCAGGACGTTGAACGTTCCGATCAGATTGATGGAGATTACTTCTGAGTACAACTCCAACGAGCCGGGATTTCCGTCGCGGTCGACGAGTCGAAGCGCCCCGCCCCGCCCCGCACAGTGCACGAGGGTCCGAAGCGGGCCCCGCGCCTCGGCGGCGTCGATCGCTGCCTGGACTTGTTCGGGATCACGGACGTCAGCCGCGATGAACTGCGCGGCGTCGCCCCGCTCGGCTGCGATCTGCGCACCGTTCGAGGATGGGAGGTCGACGATGACGACGTGAGCGCCACCCGCAATCAAACGATCGGTGGTTGCCAAGCCGAGCCCGGAAGCACCGCCCGTCACCAACGCAACTGTGTCAGTGATCTGCATGAATCTTGTACCCTTTCGACTGTGTCGGCTCCGGATTTCGGTAGCCGGAGCGAGGATCGGCAGAGATGCCGATTCGTCAAATGCGCTCGATGAGAGTGGCGTTCGCCATTCCGCCGGCTTCGCACATCGTCTGCAACCCGTATCGGCCGCCGGTGTCTTCGAGCGCGTGCAGCATGGTGGTGAGTAGACGAGCCCCTGAACCACCGAGCGGATGGCCCAGTGCGATGGCCCCGCCCCGCGGGTTGAGCTTGGCCTGATCCACCCCGAAATGATCCGCCCATGCGAGCGGCACGGAAGCGAAAGCCTCATTCACCTCGAAGTGATCGATATCCGAGATCCCGATTCCGGCGCGTGCCAGAAGTTTCTCGGTGGCCGGAATCGGCCCGGTCAACATCGAAATGGGGTCATCGGCGGCGACCGCGAACGAGTGGAACCGTGCACGGGGGGTCAACCCCAATGCGGTGGCCCTTTCCTCGCTCATGATGAGCACGGCAGCGGCGCCGTCTGTGAGCTGCGATGAGTTGCCCGGCGTGACCGACCAGTTGATCTCGGGGAATCGAGTAGCGGTGGCCTCGTCGTAGAACGAGGGCTTCAGCGTCCCGAGCTTGTCCACGGTGGTGCCCGGACGAATCGTCTCGTCCTGGTAGACGACTGTCGTGCTTCCATCCGGCTCTTCGACCGTGATCGGCACGATTTCGCGACGGAAGTCGGACGCGGCGGCCCGACTGTGTGAGCGCGCCGAGAATTCGTCCAGGGCCTCTCGATCGATCTTCCACCGGGATGCGATCAACTCGGCGGACACGCCCTGGGGAATCAGACCCGGCGCGTAGCGTTTCGCGACCGAAGGCCCGTACGGATCCTGGCCGATTCGGGAAGTGAACATGGGAATGCGACTCATGGATTCGACCCCGCCGGCGACAACGATGTCGTACGCCCCCGCGATGATGCCCTGCGCGGCGAAGTCAGCAGCCTGCTGACTGGATCCGCACGCACGATTGATCGTCACTCCAGGAACGTTCTCTGCCAACCCGGCCGCCAGCCATGCGAAACGGCCGACGCCGCCGGATTGCTCGCCGACCTGGCTGACGCAACCCGCGATGACGTCGTCTACGAGCGACGAGTCGAGCCCGTTGCGATCGATCAGCTGTCCGAAGACCTGACTGAGAAGCTCCACCGGATGCAGTCCTGAGAGTGCACCTCCCGGCTTGCCGTCCTTAGGCGCTTTGCCCTTCGCCATGGGCGAGCGAATCGCGTCCACGATCACCGCTGTGGTCATCTCTCGGAACCTGCCGTTCGTCCGTTGGTCATGTTCAGACCTCTTCTATCGATTGTCTAGAGCCGCATTGCCTGCGCCAGGATTCTCGGGTGTGCGTTCGATCCGTTGCGCAGCCGTCCACGAGCCACTGGCCGAGACGACGAAGCGACCCGAGGGACACGAGCGCGGCATGCCTCGAATGTAATGTGCCCACTGACGAATGTCAACGATCGTTCACGCACACCGAAGGGAAGGAGAACTTCCGAAATACGAGCTCATTTGCGCTTTACTGCGACTCGAGCAGCGACGAGGCCGATACTCGATCGGAATATGTGACCGATCGTTTCCAGTCTTGATGGCGATACGGTTAGCTGGACGAGACCACGGCAAGTTCGGTCCAGACCCACTCCTCGCCGCGCTCGACGGCGCTGCGGGCGACCAGGCGAGCCCATTCAGTCTCGGGCAGCCCCGCGTCTCGCCACGCCCACAGCTTCACAGTGAATCGGTGCAGGGGATACTCACTCGTCACACCCATCGCACCGTGAAGTTGGTGCGCGAGGCGGGCGGTTTCGGTGGCGCACCGCGCGGCGACCACCCGGGCCGAGAATATCGGGGTCGCCGAACCCGAGAACTCCCCCGGCCACGCCGACAAGGCCGACTCGAGGGCAGCTTCGCCCTCGAGAACCTTCGTTCGAATCGTCGCGAGACTCCCTGCTACTGCGGGAATCTTGATCAGCGGTGCCCCGAATTGCTCGCGCGTCTTCACGTATTCTCGCGTCAGCTCGTACGCACCCCGGACCGCGCCGACGAGGGCTGCCGACTGCATAAGGGCGAAACGTGCCCTGATCGCCTCGGGGGAGGGTGCGTGGTCGAGAACCTCGCGGCTTCCGCTTGATCCGACTGTGACGGTGTCGTCGGGGGTGCCCGACAAGTCGACGCATTCCTCGATTCCGACGGCGGAGTCGTCCGTACGGACCAGCACCGGACGTCCGGCTCGCGGACACAGGACCACGACGCCGGCGTGGCGACCCCAGACCACCGACCGAATGCTCAGCCCGTCCGCCAGCAATTGCTCTTCGGTGAGATCGGTCAGGACGGCAGTCGGCACTCCGCTCCCGTCCACAGCGGTGCCGGATTCGCCGAGTATCCAACGAGCCGTATTGATCTCGATGATCGGCAATCCTTGCCCGTGCCGGGCCAAGGCCTCGACGATCACCACGAGATCGTCGACGGATCCGCCGGACCCGCCGCAGCTCTCGTCGACCGCGACGGCCCCGAGCCCCAATTCCTCGACTTTCGCCCACAAGTCCGGTGATGGACCGGACTCGGCGGCCGGCGCTGCCGCCACCAGATCCGCGATCAGCTCCTGAAGTGACTCACGCTCGGTCATGCTCGCGCCTCCTGCTTGGCAATGATGGACAGCAACACGTCCGCCGCCCCACCCCTGATACTGAATCCAGGCGACGCCAGCAGCGCCTGTCCGAAAACACTGTCTGGACGTGAGTCGTTGCCGCTCAACAACTCACGCGCAACAGAAATGACGTCGCGCTCGAACTCATTACCCAGCAGCTTCAAAGTTGCCGCCTCTTGGACGGGCGCCTTTCCCTGGTCGAGACTTCGCGCCACGTTCCAGCAGAGCCGGCGCAGTGTGCCGAGTCGCGCCAATAACGTGCCGAGCTGCGTCAGTGCAGCAGGCTCGTCGGCGTGTGAGCAGGCATCGATCATCGCCGAGAGGACAGGGTAGGTCGACAGGACACGCTCGGCACCGCCCCGCTCGAACGACAGCTGTTCCACGACCTGGCGCCATCCTTGCCCTTCCACACCGATCAGGCGGTGTTCGGGAATGAACACGTCATCGAAGGCGACCTCGTTGAAGTGGTGTTCACCGGCCATGTCGACGATCGGTGTCACCTCGATACCGGACTCGGACATGTCCACGACGAACTCGCTCAGCCCGTCGTGTTTGCGCTCCGCCTTCTCGGTCCTCGCCAACACGTACGCGTGTGTGGCCTTGTGGGCGCCACTGGTCCAGATCTTTCGCCCGGTCAACCGCCACCCGCCCTCCGTGCGGTGGGCGACGGTCCTCACGGCCGCCAGATCGGAGCCCGCACCGGGCTCACTCATCCCGAGGCAGAACAGATTCTCCGCCCGGGTGATGCCCGGCAGAATCTCGTCCTTCAAGCGATCCGATCCATGCCTGAGAATCGACGGCCCGATCTGCCGATCGGCGATCCAATGCGCCGCAACCGGCGCGCCGGCCCGCAGAAGCTCCTCGGTAGCCGCCAGACGAGCGACATTGCTACGTTCACCGCCGCCGTATCGGGCCGGCCATGTCATGCCGATCAGCCCGCGCGCAGCGAGTTCCTTGCTGAACTCGAGGTCGAACGAGCGCACCCAGGAGTCGCTGCGTGGCTCGAACAGCCCACGTCGATGCCACTCCTCGGTCAGTGCACGAACGGTGGAACGGATCTCGTCCAGCTCACGATCAGCGAAGACGATGTCGGTAGTCGCCATTGACGACACACTCCTAGGGTCGGACCAGCTATCGGCGCTGGAATACGGGATCTCGGCGTTCCTTGAATGCCGCGAACGCCTCCGCGGAATCCTGCGTCGACAACACGACGGCTTGGTGCGAGGAGATGGAATCGAGGGCGGAGGTCAAACTCTGGTCCAGTCCCTGGTAGACGGAACGCTTGATCATCTCTACCGCTATGGGCGCGCGAGCGGCAATGGTCTCGGCCAACGTGTAGGCCTCACCGAGAACCGACTCGTCGTCGTGAACCTCGCTCACCAGGCCGAGCGCGAGTGCGCGGTCCGCGTCGACGAACTCTCCCGTCCACAACAAGCGCAACGCGTCGGCGACACCGATGATCCGCGGCAAGTAGTAGCAGCCGCCGTCACCGGGAACCAAGCCGACTCGGATGTAGCCCTCGGAGAATCGCGCGGAGCGCCCTGCCAGCCGGATGTCGCACATGAGCGACATGTCCATGCCGGCTCCGACTGCGACGCCGCGCACCACCGCGATCACCGGCTTGGGCAAGGCCGCCATGGCATGCGCCACCTGATGGACGCGGTCCGTCAGCAGTTCCTTCTCCTGAAGTGGACCCCTCGTCTCACCCTTGAAGGCATCGAGGTCGACACCAGAGCAGAAGGCATCCCCCGCTCCGGTCACCACGACCACCCGCACCCGATCGTCAGCCGCCGCACTCTTGAGCGCGGCGGCCCACTCATCCACCATCTCCAGGGTGAAGGCATTCTTTCGGTGCGGGCGGTTCAGCAGGATCGTCGCAACGGCGCCGTCCACGCTGTACTGCAGATCACTCACGTTCTGCTCCCATTCATCCAAGATCGTCCCGGTCCCCGCCTGCTGCGGCCGAGATCCCTCCGCGATCTTTGAGACAACCATTCTCACAATTATGGGAGGGGGTGTCAAGGACGAACAGAACGATCGTTCACCTGGGTTGGATCTACGCAAATAAAGCCAGACCTGGAGCTACAGCACCACGCCCCAGGTCTGGCAAAACTAGTGGCGCCGGCCCCCACGAAACTCCGATACGCCTCGCTGCCCGGCGGCGCTGGCGCTGACACGCTCGACGAGTCCGCGCTCGACCTCGAGCGCGTCTTCGAGTGACAATCCCGCACCCCGCGTCACGGCGGCCCGTATCAGTTGCTGCGGCACCGACTCGGATGCAAGAAATTGCCCGAGGAACACCTCGGCCTGGCCGATGGGGTCACCATTCGATACGGCGTCGACGAGACCGATACGTAGCGCGGTGGGGGGCATCGACAGGATCTCCCGACAACAGGATGCGTAACGCCCGAGACTCGCCGACGAGTCTCGGCAGCAGCTGCGTTCCACCAAAACCCGGCATCAAATTCATCTTGATCTCGGGCAAACCGAGCGAAGCGTCCGCCGCCGCCATCCGGAAGGTGCACCCCATCGCCACCTCGAGCCCGCCGCCCAACGCCGGGCCGTTGATCGAGGCGACGATGATCTTCGGGAAGTCCCGCAGTCGGAGCGCGAGCGCGTGCATGCGTCGGACCCTGGCCATCGGCTCGACCCCGAGTTCGTGCAGGTCGGCCCCAGCACTGAACGCACGCCCAGCACCGGTCAGAATGGCCCCTGCGAACGCGTCGGATCCCGCAACCACGTCGAGCGCGCAATCCAGCGCGTCCAGCAGAGGTGTGTTCAGCGCATTCAGCGATTGCGGTCGATTCAAGGTCAACACCGCGATACGCGCGTCACTGGCCCGCGACACCGTCACGAGCCCGGACGGCCCCATCACGCCGTTCTCAGGCACCACACCGCTACCTCACCCTGGCCGATATTGGCTCACAGGAAGGCCGCCTTCACACCCTCGTCCAAGAAGCGGGGGCCATGGACGTATGCGGCGACAGCAGACGCATAACGCCCGGTTTGCTGGAAGTTCTGCGCCAGCCAGAGACATCCGATGTGGCGCCAGACGTGCGACCAGACCTCGAAGAACTTCATCGCGTCAGGCGCCGGGGCGATGCCACCGGCGGCGACATACCGTTCCACGAACTCGTTCCAGGGCATCACAGGCTCCACCGATGGCTTGAGATACGCCAGTTCCTCGGCCGGGTCGCCGACGTGCGCAGCCTCCCAGTCGAGCACCGCCGACACGTGCGAATCCCGCACCAGCAAGTTGGAGAACGCGGCATCGCCATGAATAAGCGCTCTGCGCGGCGGCTCCGCCGGAATGTGTGATTCGAGCCATTGGAGTAGCGCCTTCAGCACCGGCTCGATCTCGATCCCCCGCTTGTCGAGTGTGTCCTTCTGCCAGGTGATCATTGCGTTGAGTTCGTCGGGAGTGCTCCGCGGCGAGATCGGTGCGTTCACACCGGCCGTCGGCAATTGGTGCAGTGAGGCGTACAGATCTGCCATCTCCAGACACAGCTCGCGAGATGCTCCCTCCTGTCCCCATACATCGCCGATGTTGGCTCCGGGTGCACGCTCTGTTGCGAAGAACGCGCCACCGAGTTCGTTCTCGGCTGTCTCGATCCACAACGGTCGGGGTGCCGGCAACCCATGGCCATGTACGAACGTCAATACATCGAACTCCGGGCTCAGCGAACTGGCCTTTCGTCCGCGCGGAATCTGCCGAAGCACGATCTCTTGGTCGATTCCGTTCAGCGTGCAGTTCACCAGCAGGGTCACCTTCGAGAACCCGCCAACGAGTGTCCGCACCGCGTGGGCGCGGTCCTCCGAGCCGGGACGCCGACGCTGCAGATATGCCGTCACCTCTTCGACTGTCGGCGGCTTCGGTGGCGTTGCGGCCTGGATCGCGGCCGCGGATTCACCGGCGTCGAAGGTCGGCCCTTTTCGTGCGTCCAGCAGGCGGCGGACGGCAGCCCCCAGGGACGGGTCCGGCTCATTCCGTACCGATGGAGCATCTCGCAGCCGAGCCTCGGCGTCGGCCACTTCGGCTCTGTCCATCGTGAGCTGCGACCGGACCCAGCGCAGGAGCTGACCAGAATTGTTCAGTCGTGCGGACAACCCAGCATCCGTCGTGAGTCGCCCGACCTCGACCAGTTCGTCCGCTATGGACGCTGCCAACGCTGCGAGCAGAGATTCGTCCACGTCCCCGATCGGTCGCGATTCGACGTGTGATGTCATCAGCGTCTCCTGACGATGATGCCGGCGGAGTCCCGGTCCCACGTCGATGCGGTCCGGCCGTCGGCACGCAACAAGTGTTTGGTGATCTTGCCGGTCGGGGTCTTGGGAAGCTCATCTCTGAACTCGATGAACTGGGGCACTGCGAAGTACGGCACGTGGTCGATCGCCCAGAGGCACAGCTCTTCCTCGGTCAGTACGGCGTTCTCCCGGAGCACCACCGTCAGCTTCAGGCAGTCTTCGGCGATCCCGTCGCTGATCGCGTGTGCTGCAACCTCGCTCACGGCGTCGTGGCGCATGAATGCGCGCTCGATCTCGAAGCTCGAGATGTTCTCGCCGCGGCTACGAAGGTAGTCCTTCTTGCGATCGACGAAGAACAGGTAGCTTCCCTCGATGCGACCGAGGTCGCCCGTGTGCATCCACAGGTTCCGCCAGGCTTTCATCGTGTCTTCGGGACGGCGCCAGAATCCTTCGAACATCACGTGCGGCTTCCGGGGGCGGTAGGCGATCTCGCCAATCGACCCTTCGGGAAGGACATTGTCGTCGTCGTCGAGGATCACCACCTCGAAGGCGTCGCTGTCGATTCTGCCGCAGGATCCATCGGGAGGGGTCGGCTCGCCGTAATATCCGGTGCTGATTCGCACGCCCTCGGACTGCCCGTATGCGTGCGAGTTGAAGTAGTGGACCCCGAATCGCTCCTTCCAGATGTTGGCGATTTCGGGTGCGGCGTATCCGGTGACGGCACGCAGTTGCCCGATGCATCGTTTCATCTCGGGACTGTCCGGCGCCTTGGCCATCAAGGGATAGATCGCCGAGAGCAATCGAACGTTTGCGGCGCCCGAACGCTCGATCTCGGACCAGAAGGAAGAAACGGAGAATCGCTTGCCGATCGCGATGCGGGAGTGGGAGAGAATCGCGCTCATGGTGGTGTCGACCGCGGCCATGTGGAACAGCGGCAGGCAGGTGTACATGATCTCGCCGGGTAGGGGGGGGACCGTCGCATTCGACTGATATCCCTGATGGCAGATGTAGTTGTGGCTGACCATGCATCCTTTGGACGGTCCCGTGGTCCCCGAGGTGTACATGAGAAACGCCAGATCCGACGGCTTCGCTTCGAAGGCAACGGGTTCGGTGTTGCGACCGCGGTGCTCGTCGAGCAGTGCCAGCGGCACCGACATATCAGGTGCAGTCCCGGAGTTGCCCCGCTGCAGGACCAGCTCCACGTTCTCGAGGTCATTGCTGACCGCAGCTACATTCGCGAGGTAGTCCGCCTCTGTGATGACGATTTTTGCGAGTGAGTCCCGAATTTGATGACTGAGGAACTCCCCTCGATACGCGGTGTTCAGCGGCACCCAGATTCCGCCGATCTTGTTGACTGCCAACCAACTCACGATTTGATCGATGTTGTTGTCCAGAATTGTCGCCACCGTTTGCCCAGCGGTGATCCCGAGCCGGGACAGTTCGTGCGCGAAGGCGTTCGTCAGACGGTCCACCTCGCCGTAGCTGTACAGGTCGCCGTCGAAGTCCAAGAACACTTGATTCGGCGCTGCTGCCACTGCACGTGCCAGCGCATCCAATACGGTATCTGTCGTGTGGACCGTACGGGACGGCGCAAGTTCTTGCTCGAGCACGTTGATCTCCTCTGAAGAATGATTGTGACGCGGCCGCCAGTCGCGCAATCATATTTACTGACTTTGTCGTCTCATAATTGTAGGTGACGCCGAGCACAGAGTCCACCTGGCGTCGCGGCGACGGCATTGGGCGTCGATCAGGGCAGGTGCACTCCATCGACGACGCACCAGCGGAGCGCGTCACCGCCCTCATTCGGTGACGCGCTCCGCCTCTCGTCACGCGGTAACCGACCTACGGCCGGCCGGCACCCGGCACCTCGACCCGCACAGTCTGCAACGTCCCTGCAAGGTCTCCGAGCCGGTCGTTGTCCACAAGCCCCGGCGCCACGCACAGGACAAGCGTGCGCCCGTCCTCGCCGCCGAGCATGCAGGCGAAGATGTTCTGCCCTTCGGGGGCGACGATCTCCTCGACGACTTCGCCACCCTCGCGGATCCGCAGGCACTTCGCATTCTTGGGGTCGGCCGCCCAGATCGCACCTTCGGCGTCGATACAGCATCCGTCGAAGATCACGTCGATCTCAGTCATGAGCTCGGCAAACGAGTTCATGTTCGGAGGGCTCGACAGCGTTGCCCAGTCCCGCCGGTCGGACAGCGAACCGTCCTCGTTGATTGTGAACGCAGTGTATTTTCCAGCCATCCCCTCGCCGACGATGAGGGTCCGGTCGTCATCGGTGATGACCGATCCGTTCGGGAACATGAGATCCTCGGCGACCACCTCGTGGCTACCGTCGGGATCGATCCGGATCACCGAGGCCGCCTTCGGCGGGCCGCCCGCGAAGGGGTCGAATCCGAAGTGGCCGACGAACGCGCGGCCCTTCCCGTCGACCACCATGTCGTTCAGATCGCCGGTGCAGTGCTCCGACACATCGGCGTGGAGGGAAACCACGCCGTCCTCGGTCCGCTTGTAGACCTTGTGGTCCTCCTGCGACACAAAGAGGAGCGAACCATCAGGGAGCCAGCCCAGCCCGGACGGCTGGTGTTCGAGCTCGAGAATCTTCTCCTCTTTGCCCTCCGGGGTGTAGGTGAAGATTCCCTTCCGATACAGATCGGATGTCCACCACACGCCGTTGTGCCATCGCGGCGCCTCGAAGTACGCGCCGCCTTTGGCCAGGACAGTGAGTTCACGGGTCATCTTTGTTCTCCGGTTCTATGATAAGGGACAGAGGTGTCACGAATTGGTAACGGGCGACGTGCGCGGGGGCGGTTCGACGAGGGCACCACGGGGTTCCGGCTCTTGCCGAACGGTCCGAGAGACAATACTCAGGACTACGACACAGACGGCACACACGACCGCCGGTGCGACCGACAGCAGGAAGATGGATTTCGACGAGAAGCTCAGCGCCAGGAACATACCTCCCAGCGCAGGGCCGAGCACTGATCCGACGCGGCCGAAACCATTGAACCAACCGATTGCCGTCGAACGGATCCGGGCCGGGTAGAGGCCGGCAGCCACCGGGTTCATGCACACCCCTGTCCCGATCACTCCGAATCCTGTCACGAAGAGAGCGACGAACAGAGCGGGCACGACACTTGTGGAATACGCGCTGACCACGATGGCAACGGCACCGACGACATAGCTCGACGCGAGAATACGGAACTTCGTCGCCACACGATCGACCGTCATTCCCAGGATCACACCGCCGATCATTCCGCCGAGCGTGCAAGCAGACGTGGCGAGAAGCGCCGCGGTTTCGTCGACGCCCGCATTGGTGAGAACCGACGGCAGCCAGCTGAAGATGAAGAAGCTGCCGATGAACTGGCACAGGTAGAGCACCCAGAGAACGATCGTCATCCGGCCACGTCCGTGATCGAACAGGGACCTGAACTGGGACTTTTCCGCGACTCTCTCGGGGAGTACGAAGCTCGCCTCACTTCCCACGACGGCCGCGGAGTCGATCGCAGCGATACCGTCGAGCACCCGCTGCCGCTTGCCCTTGACTGCCAGGAACTGCACTGTCTCGGGAAGCATCTTCAGCGCGAGCACCAGCAGCACCAGCGGAGCGACTCCGCCGAGCACGAAGACGGACCGCCACCCCAGCGCGGGAATCATGAACCCTGCCGCGAAGCCGCCGAAGAATCCGCCGGCCGCGAGACCTGCGCCGATCACCGTGACCAAGGTGCCGCGCAGTCGGGTGGGAGCCATCTCGGTGCCATAGGCGATGAGAGTGGCAGGCACCGCGCCGAGACCAAGTCCGGCGATGAATCGCAGCATTACCAGTAGCTCGACGTTGGGTGCGGCCGCCGCCGCCAGAGTGAAGACCCCGAACACTCCGGCACCCGCGAGGATGACGGGGCGACGTCCGACCCTGTCCGCAAGCGGCGCGAGGAGCATTGCCCCGAAGATGGTGCCGATCACCGCTGCCAGGGTGACTGGTGTGAGGCTCGCGACGCTTCTCCCCCACTCGCGCGCGATGGACGGTACGACGAACCCGATGATCAGCGCGTCGAATCCGTCCACTATGCCGAATGCGAGACACAGCGCAAGGGCCTTTTTCTGCATGACGGACACGCGCGCGCCGTCGATAAGTCGTTGAACGTCAACGGTATGAGTGGTGCTCACCGGCGTCCTCTCTGAGTGGAACGAATTGTTGTGTTCGGCTGCGGCTGAAGGGATCCCGTCCGCGGGAGCATCCACGCCGCCGGCCAGACCGACAGACCACCACGTGATGGCAGTTCAACATGCACGAGGTTTTTGACTTCGTCGTCTCACAAAGACTAAGTGATCCACGCCACTGTGTCCAGCCCTGTGTTCAATTTCCCCAGGGGCGCCATAGCCACGCACACGACAGCGGCCGGTACGGTCATCCCGCACCGGCCGCTGTCGCCGATCTCTCAACAAATCGTCAATGCGCCGTCAGGACTCACCGCAAGGAGATGAACCCCAGCTGATCGAGGAGGGCGGCATTGCTCCAAAAATCACGATTACGGACAATCTTGCCATTCCTGACCGTCGCGATCGAGGCACACGCCACCTTGAAGGTCTTGTTGGTGGCCGGCATGCCGGGGAGATCCTTGACATGCCTTCCTGCCATGAACCCGCCAATGCCGAAACCCTCATCCGTGGCAACGATCTCGTCCACCTCCCAATGGACATCCAACCCGCCCATGGTCTTGACGTAGAAATCCTTGGTGGCCTCCAGCCCGTGATAGACCTGGTGCACAGACGTATCCTCGTAGATGATGTTCTTGGAATAGAACGACCAGATCGCTTCCAGATCACCGGCAGCGGCTGCTGCCAAGTAGCCGCGCACGACGGCTTCGGTATCGGGGTTGTTCGGCATAGCATTTCCTCTCCACGCCAGGCAGCCCAGAGCGACAGGGCCGCAACGCGATTATGAATATTCCTGTCTCAGCACGTATCGCCGGCTGACCAGCCGATCAATTCGGCCTGCACTCGAATGCAAGCACCCCTACATGTCCACGAAGTCCGGAGTAAATGGCTGATGCGCAAGCAGCCCACCATCTACCCGAAGGATCGCACCGTTGATCCCGCTCGCGTCGTCCGACGCCAGGAAGGCGAAGGCACGCGCAAGATCTTTGGGGGTGTTCAACCGCGGGTTGAGCGTGTGGCGCTTGTACGCGCCCTGAACCTCCGCAGGCATCTTGGCTGCCGGCGGACTCAGGGTGGTGCCCGGGCAGATTGCATTGCACCGAATTCCCCTGCCGCCGTATTGAGTCGCGGTATACATTGTCAAAGCGTTCAGAGCAGCCTTCGAGGCGCCGTACCCCGTCAAACGCAAGTCCCCGGCAAAGGAGTGGGTTGACGCCGTATTCACGATCGCGCCGACACCATTCTCGAGCATCACGGGAAGGCTGTGCTTGGTGAGAAGCATCGCACCACGGACGTTGACCGCGATGACGTCGTCCCACACCTCGACCTCGAGATCAGCGATCTCACCATCGCCACCAGGGAAGACACCGGCATTGTTGATGACGATGTCGATGCGTCCGAACGCCTCGACCGTGGTGGCGACGAGCCGCCGAATATCGTCCTCCCTGCGAATGTCGGTGGTCACCGCAAGAGCCACCTTCCCGTCCGCTTCCGCGTTCAGCCGCTCGGCAAGTCTCGCCGCCCCGTCCTCGTTGATGTCCGCAACCACCACGCGCGCTCCGCGGGCTACCAACTCGGTCGCGGTCGCCCCGCCGATGTTCAGTCCACCGTCGACAATGTCGGTCGCGCCGGTGACTATGGCAATCTTCTCATCCAAGCCTGACATGCTTAATGCTCCCTTATCTCGGATACTCTCAATTGACGTTCGGGACAACGATGCTCGGCAGAACCTCCGACGCGAACAACTTCATGGAGTCGGTGAGGACGTCGATCGGCATTCCGGGAAAGTGCATACGCAACACCCAGTGGTCGCACGGAAGTAGTTGCTGGTGCCGTTCGAACTCAGCCACGAGCGTGTCCGGGCTGCCGATGAGCATGCGGTCGCGCCCGAATTCGCGAAGCGATCCGTAATCCGAGGTGCTTGCATCGGAATCCGCCTGATAGGAGCCGTCCGCGTTGACGCTCGGAAGCTTCATGAACTGTCGATATTCTGCGAACAGCATCGACAGATACGGGGCGGCGTAGTCCCACGCCTCGTCGTCGGTCGGGGCGCAGAAGCACTCGCGAACGATCGGCAGTTCTACATCCTGTTCGCTTCTTCCGGATCCACGCAACGCGTCCAGGTAAATCTCCCGTTGCCGCGCGGCGATCGGAATCGGAGCACCCGACAGCGGCAGTGCCAGGCCCATCTCACCCGCACGAGTCAGGCCCGGCCTCTTTTGCGCACCCATCCAGATGGGAAGAACTGACTGCACGGCAGGTGGACGAACCTTGATGCCCTGGAGTTTGTGCACCCGGCCGGCAAAGTCGAACACTTCACCGGTCGATGCGCGCCGCAGAATCTCGACTGTTTCCACAAGGTGGGAGACCTTCAGCTTGGCGTTCACACCGAATCGCTCGAACTCCTCTTGGCGGTATCCCATGCCCACACCAACCGTGACACGCCCGTCGGACACGTTGTCGAGAGTGGTGACGTCCTCGGCAAACTTGACGGGGTTGTAGAACGCCGGGAGTGCCACGGCGCTTCCGATCCGGATGCGGCTGGTGACCGCTGCCGCTGCCGCGCTCACGACCAGCGGCGACGGGACTTCATTCAGGTCACTACCGTGGTGCTCGGTAAAGAACATAGACCCGAAGCCCTGCTCTTCTGCCATAGCCGCCAGACGCGGAACAGCAGAGAACATCTCCGAAGAACGAAGGCCGCTATCAGCGGGCGCCTGGAGCGCGAACAGAAGACCGACGGTCATCGCGCCCACCCGGCAGCACGATCCCGAACAAGGTCGGACTCGTGATCTTCTACGATGACACGACTCTTCTTGTCTCGATCGAAGAGCCTCTCCTCGTCCGCAATCAGCGCGGCGAGGGCTGCGGGATTCTGCATGAGTTCCCCATTTTCCTCGAACGCTTCGCGGCTGGCGAAGTGAACCTCCGTAATCACGTCGTACTCGGGCTCGCGCACTGAGCCTTCGAGTACATCAGCGACCGGTCGCAGATAGTGACGGCTGTAGTGGATCATGTTGGGTGCGAACCGAACACCTAGCGGGGCGTGATGGGTTTCGTAGTAGTCGATGAACTCCTCCATCGAGAGACCTGGGCGACGCTTGAGTAGAATCATTACCTTGAACAAGGTTCCTCCAGATTGGACAATCGGGCGGCGGGCACCATCCGGGTAAGCGAGGTCTCCATTTACAACCCCGCCGAACGGCGTGCGGACTGTGACGCGTCTCACCCCTACAATAAGAGACAAAATGTCCCGAAATCAAGGCTTGCTCAGCCTCTCCACGGCGGCCGATCAACTGCATCGATAGATACAGCCGTCCGAGTGTTCGACCCGAATGCGTGCGTCTCGCAGAGATCAACCACACCCCGCACGCCGAGGATGGGCGTCATTGCACCGTCAGGTCACGTCCATGATTCTCCAACGCCACCGATAAGCCCTGCCCTTCGAGCAATCGACTCAGCGGAAGTCCATCCAGTGGCCATGCGCCGTCCAACCCAACCTGAACGGCAGGTCGATTCGCGCGATCGGCCCGACCGTGATGTCGTCGGTGTCGAAGATCAGATACTCCCCCCGATTTTCAGCCCACCACGAGACGGGAACGATGATGTAACCGTCACCCTCCGCCGAATCCTTATGGCGTGGAGCAAAAGTTGCTTCCAAAACGGCGGCCGGCTGGTCGGTTCGGATGACGTACTCTTGATCGGACAGCGTCGTCATGTCCGTAACCACGAGACTGTTCATCGACATGCCGCTGCGCTTGTTGACACCGCCGACCTGGTACCCCCATCGGTAGCCGCGCCCATAGAATCGCTCGTCCACCTTGGGGAGTTCCGACGGTCGATCCGACAACGGCTCGGACTTGGTCGACCCGGTTCCGAGGTCGACAGTCCACCGCCCCAGCTGACTCTTCGCGATACTGAAGAACAATGCGACGTCGTCTCCGTCGGCGAAATCCTGCTCAAACGGGAACGGCGGTCGATTGAAGATCGGCGCATCCAGCGTCAGCTGGTTTCCGACGATATTCGCCGACATCGTGTGCATGACATACTGCGGGTCGATATCCATCGTGACCCAACGGATGTCGGCGTTGATGTCGGTACGCGAGATCAGACCGAGCACGATGGGAAGGTCCGGCTCCCACGCGTAGACGCCAGTACCTCGGTCGATTCGACTCTTGTCGACCAGGAAGGGCTGAAACGGAAGAACGACATGTTCCGGGGTCAGCCAGATATCGTGAGCCACGGTATTGTAGGGCGCATCCCAGATATCGCGAGACTCGACAGAACCGTCCACATGCACATAGTGCATCGTGACGTACGGCGCCGTGTCACGATAGGTCAATCCGTACAGCGTTCCAGTCGCATGATCCCACTTGGGATGCGCAGTGAATCCTGCGTCACCGAACGCGGCCTTCTCGTGCAACCCGGCTGACAGCTTCGTCGACCACGGCACGATACCCACGGTGTCCAACGTCATCGGATCGATCGCGATCGGCGCGCCGACCGAGTCGGCGGTAGCGATCATCTTGCCCGCGAAGGGAAAGATGTTTACGTTGTTCGTGCCCTGCGGAACGCCGGCCGTGTATCGATCGCGCTCGACGGTGCCCAGCCCGAACGTGCGCCAGTCGTCCCAGCATCCATCGGACCAGCTGAACATGCCGCGACGGTGTTGTTCCTCGAGTAGATATTTCGGTGTTCGGATCCAGCGGTTCCGGAAGTCGGCTCGGCCGTTCTCGAACGTGATGCCCTGCACCATCCCGTCGATTGCGAGCAGCCCATTTGTTCCCTGCTTCGTCGGCCGCTTCCAGGTGGGGCCGGTTCGGTAAAACCCTCCCGCGAGATCCTTGGGGATCTCGCCGTGCGACACGATGCACTCCTCGACAGTGGCTTCGAAACGCATCGGCTGAAAGGGGCCCTTGAGCCGGGTGTCCGAAGGGATCGGATAACCCATGATGAGAACTCTCCTTGTGTGATGGGACTGCTCGGGATCGGGTGACTGGATCTACTTCTTGCCGAGGCCGTACCGTTCGATACGGCCCGAGCTCATGACGGGTAGGTGTCCGTATCCGCCGCGGCCGTTGATGGTCACTCGCGCCGGTTGCTCACGATGCCCTGGGAAGTACGGCTCCCCCAGGCGTGTCACCTTGCCCGGCACGGTCAGGTCGACCACGTCGTGCTCGATGAGCTCACCGCGCACGACTCCGACACCCTTGCTGTCCTCGTACCCGTTTTCGTACCCGGTGCCGCGGTATGCCCATGCACTCTGCAAAGCCTCGGCATCCATCTCGAAAACCGTGCCGTCCTCGAGGTGCAGTGTGTAGTGCAGCCGACTCCAGTCTCGCGTCCCGGAGATGAATTCGATGTCGTGTTCGACGCGGGAGATCCTGACCGGTTCGCGTCCGGCCGCCTCCGGCCACGACACCTCTCCGTCGAGGTGGCGCACGTTGCCGAGCGTGTCCTCGCGGAGCTGGAAGTGCACGCACAACTCGTCGGTGGTTGCGAATGTCCACAACCAGAGCATCGGCTCCCTGCGGCGACCGTGAGAAGGTTCGAACCCTCCCACGTCGGGGCGGACGCCCCACGAGTGGTCGCGGACCCCCCACCAGTCGGTGGCCTCGAAACGCTTCCCGGCCACCTCGAGCCAGCCGGACCATCTGCCGATCTGGTCGTAACGATTCGTGTCCTGGATGACTCGACCGTCACTGAACGTGTAGTGGGGCGCTTCGAGGTAGACCGGATAGACGCTGCGCCATTCGAGTTCGGCCGCGATGGGATGGTCGCCACGCTCGAGGGATACCCGGATCCGCTCGTAGGGCTCGATCACATCGACGACGAGAGGGCCGACGCGAGACTCGAGGTCGTTCTCGAGGTGCCGTGAGACCCGTACGTTGGTCTGTTGCCGGTTCTGCTGGACGACCATGAACCCGTCGGCGACACCCATGTTCTTGTAGATGCCCATGCCGGCCAACATCATCACCTCGCCGTCGGTGCTGATCGCCTCGAACCAGTGCCGGTCGTAGAACCGATGGTCGGTTGTCCCCGGCACTCGGAACGGTTGTGACGTCTGATGATTGAGCTGCTCATCGAGCGGTCCGAGCAAAGACATATCAGATCCTTTTCTCCCGTGTCCCCGGGCGGTGATGCCCGATGGTTAGCCTCGGTTATCGCAGCCCGAGGGTCGACGAAATGACCTCGCGCTGAATTTCATTGGTGCCGGCGTAGATGGTCGGGGCGATCGCATCGCGCAGGTGCTTTTCCATGCCATATTCGACGGCGTAGCCGTATCCGCCCATCAATTGCACACCCTCGAGCGCCACCGCCTTCGCGGTCTCGGTGAGCTTGACCTTTGTCATCGACGTTAGGCGAACCAACTCGTCGGCGGGTGCTGTGCCCTCCTCGACGGCGGCAATGGTCGAATAGGCCAGTGCTCGCGAGGCCGCGATCTCGATAGCGAGGTCTGCTACGCGGTGACGAATGGCCTGGAATGATCCGATCGCCTTGCCGAATTGTTTCCGTTCGCGCAGGTAGGCGAGCAGGTCGTCGAACGTCCGCTGTGCCATGCCCAGCGCCTCCACACCGGCGACCAGACGCTCCCCGTTCAGGCCGGCCATCAGCTGGTGCCACCCTTCGCCCTCGGCACCGACCACGTCGGACTCCGGAACGAAGACGTCTGCGAAATACAGATCGTTGACGAGCGCGCCGCCCATGGTCTCGATACCTACGATGGTCAAGCCCGGTGCATCGGCAGGAACCTCGAACATTGTCAAACCGTCGTGCCGCTTGTCGCCACGTGACGTCCGGGCGACCAGAAGGATCGACGACGCATGCTGTGCAGCCGAGCACCAGGTCTTTTGACCGTTGATCCGGAACCCGCCGTCAACACGTTCGGCCTTGCAAGCGATGTTGGCAGCGTCCGACCCCGCCTCGGGCTCCGAGATACTGATCGACATCGGGGCACCATCTGTGATCGCGGAGAGCATGGCCTTCTTCTGTGATTCGCTGGCGAATCGCTTGTAGATGCCGGCGACAGTGTGTGTCGAACCGATTGCGTGCACCGGCGCGAGGCCGCGATACAGCTCCTCGTGCAGCAGGCACTGGTCCATCAGGCCGCCGCCGCTGCCCCCGTATTCCTCGGGGATCGAGATGCCGAGGTAGCCCGCCGCAGCGAGCTTGGCGTAGACCGCGTCGCTGTGCGCCTCCACACCACCATTTGTCAGCGCGTCCCGTTGTTCCCTGGTTCCGCATTCCCGCTGGCAGAAGTCCCGCAACGCCGCAACCAGGTCCTGTTGCTCCACCGTCAGTGACATGTCAACGTCCCTCATACTTTCCGACGCGCTTTTCCTTGAACGCCGCGAGGGCTTCGACCAGGTCGGCTGAACCCAGCGTCGCGCCCTCCCACATCAGCGCGGTCTCGACGACTTCCCCGGCGCGCTGCCGGATGAGCTGGTTGAGGGCGTGTTTCGTACCTCGGACCCCGAGCGGCGGCAATGCGGCGATCCGCTCTGCGATCGCCCGCGCGGCCGGCGCGACGTCGGCCGGTTCATCGACCAGGTCAGTGACGAGGCCGAACTCGTAGGCCTTCTCGGCGGTCAACGCATCTCCGGTGAGGAGATAGCGTCGCGCCCGGAGAGTCCCGATGGACTGCGGCCAGAACAGCGCTCCACCGTCGCCGGCCGTCAACCCGACGGCGACGTGCGTGTCGGCGATCCGCGCATTTTTCGACGCCACTACGGCGTCGCTTCCGACGGCGACGGTCGCGCCCAGGCCGATCGCCGCGCCCTGCACACCGACGACCAACGGCACAACCAGGTTGTTGATCGCCCCGAGTAGTTCCCGTGCGCGCTGTAGCGCCGCGAGTCGGGCCTCGATATCGACATTGCATTCGAGCATTAGTTCGAAGTCGCCGCCGGCCGAGAACACCTTGCCCCTCGCCAGGAGAACAGCGACGCGGACGTCGGGATCCCCGGACAGCGATCGCAGAGCGTGCGTCAGTTCCGTCTCGAGCAAAGCGTCGAAACGGTTGAGGAGGTCGGGTCGATTGAGGGTGATCTCGCAGATACCCCCGTCCGACTCGACGGTGAGTGCGTCGTACTGGGTCACAAAGTTCTCCTGGGTGTCGAACAGGTCGGTTCGGCTAGCTCAATCCGAGTTGCTTGAGAAGGTCGAGGTTGTTCCAGAAATCTCGGTTTCGCACGATCTTGCCGTTCTTCACCCTTGCGATCGAGGCGCCAGGAACCGTGAAGAACTTGCCGGTCGCGGGCATACCCGGGAGATCCGCGTCGTGGATGCCTCCCATGTGCCAGGAGATACCGAATCCCTCCTCCGTGGCGTAGCAGGTGTCGACGATCCAGCGGACATCCAGAGCGGTCATGGACTTCACGTAGAACTTCTTGACCTGGTCAATTCCGTAGTAGATCTGGTTGACCGCAGTGTCCTCGTACACGATGTTGTCGGCGTAGTACTCCCACACCCGTTCGAAGTCGCCAGACCCGATCGCTCGTACGTAGCCCTTGACCAGTTCTTCGGTCTCCGGATGGTTCGCCATCGAACCCACCTCTCGTCGTCCGCCCCGAGCGCAGGGCCCGGGCGCAACCATTTTTGAATGTAGTCGTCTCAATATAACCACGGTGGTGACGTGGGTCAACCGTCTTCGCGCAGGCAGATCGAGCACACCCGGTGAGCGGCAGCTTCCACAACCGGCGAGCCGTCGGCGCTAGCGGTCGTTAACGGCGGGCCCGAGTGAGCTCACGGCGCGTCCCCTTGTCGACACTGCTGGCGGCTACCACGACGTCACCCCCGATGAGCTGGACGCCATTCCTCAATCCCCGGCGGCAGACGAAGTCCGGCAACCCACGCCACGCCAGACTCGGAACACGCTTCTACCAGGTAGTAGGTCATAACCTTCGCGGCGCGACGAGCCACAGCCCCACCCCGGCGTCGCTCGCCGTCTGGCGGTTGCCGCTCGCAGGCGTACCCCCTCGAGCATCACGCACGCAAGCGGTCCAGGCCGATCGCAACACGGTCAAAAATCAAACGGAAACGATCGTTTACTTCTGGTCGAGCGAAGTGCTATCGTTCAACCAAGGCATACAACGCTTCGTGGACAGCACGTGACACGAGATCAACACTCGCGAGACCTCACCCGAGGCGTCATCTACTTGAAGGAGAAACCCCATGGGTTACCCCATCCCGAACGACCCGCGGTTCAAGGGTGTGTTCCAGCCAATGCGGTTCGAAGCGACCGTCGAAGAGTGCATCGTCACCCATGGCGAAATCCCGAAGGATCTCTCGGGAGGCTTCTACCGCACCGGTCCGACCTGGAGGCGGCCGACGAAGCAGGGCACGAACGGCATCCTCTCCATGGACGGAATGGTTCAGGCTCTCGTGCTCGACAACGGGCGGGCCGACTTCAGGAACCGGTGGATTCGCACTCCCAAATACATGCTCGAAGAACAGCACGGCCGCGGAATGTTCGAGTGGTCGGACGGCGGGTTCGAAGATTGGCGCGTGTGGGGGTACGGCGACGTCAAGCGCGATCAGTACACCACCGGCGTGCCTCAGGGCACGAACAACGTCAACATCTTCCCGTTTGCCGGGGAGGTCGTCGCGTCCGGTGAGCAAGGCGGACCGCCGATCGCGTTGGATCCGATCACGTTGGAAACCAAGGGAATCGTGAACTGGTCCAACAAGTTGGGATCCGGAATTCACGAAAAGTCGAGCTACGGCGACGCGGCCTTTACTGCGCACCCGAAGTGGGACCACGACACCGGACTGCTGTACGGATGGTCATACCGGGATACGAAACCATACGTAACGCTCCACTGTGTGAGCCCCGATGGAGGCGTCGAGAGCCGCGAGCTTTGGGACGCTCCCTATAACACGGTTGCCCACGACATCTGGCTCACCGAGGACTACATCGTCATGCCCTTCCAGCCGATGCTCATCGACAAGAAGCGGATCACCGAGCGTGAGCTTTCCGTCTTCGGCTGGGATCCGGAGCTCCCGATCGTCCTGGCAGTAATCCCCCGCAACGACATTCACGGCACTGTCCGGTGGGTGAAGACCGACCTCGAGCCCCAATACGTCATGCACACCATGTCCGCCAACACCACGGGCAACATTCTGACTCTCGACGCGCCGATCTTCAATCGTCCTCCGTTCCCCTTCGAGCAGGACTTCGCTGCCGGCGACGATGTGGCACTGTTCTTCAGCATCGCCAAGAGCGCACTCGGCCGGTGGACCATCGATCTCGACTCAGGAGCGAGCAAGACCGAATTCCTGTCTGATCGCCCGTCTGAACTACCCAAGGTGGACGAGCGCTTCTACGGCAAGGCTTATCGGTTCGGATTCCAAGTCGGGGGCGTCAACAAACGCAGCGGTATGTCCATGAACAGTCTGGTCGTCACCGACATGCATACTCTGTCCGACCAGGAGTATGTAATTCGAACAGATCAACCGGCCGGAGTTCTCGAGGCCACCTTTGCGCCCCGGCGCCCGGATTCGCCGGAGGGTGATGGATACATTATCGTACCGGTGTCGTGGTGGGCCGAAAACCGCGGCGAGTACCTGATCTTCGATACCGATGACATCACGCAGGGCCCTGTTACCCGAATCGAACTTCCTTTCAAACTCGGCTGGACTGCCCACGGCCACTGGGCCGACTTCCGATAGCTCCATGACATCGCCCGAGACACAGAAGGACCGATCAATGACGACGCTTGAAACGACCGACACCAACGTGCTCGCCCGACTGCTCGAGGACCGCTGGAGTTGCCGCGGATTCTCGGAGGAGCCCGTCCCGCGGCCGGTCATCGAACAAGTCCTGGATCTCGCGCGGCTGTCGCCGTCATGGTGCAACACGCAGCCATGGCATCTCGTCGTAACCGACGGCGCAGGCACCGAGCGATTCCGGAAGGCATTGTCGGAGCAGGCGTCCGGTGCGGACCTCACACCAGACTTCCCTTTTCCTGATCGCTACTCAGGCGTCTATCAGGATCGGCGCCGAGAGTGCGGCATGCAGCTCTACGAAAGCGTGGGAGTCGTGAAGGGCGACAGAGCAGCATCGGCGACGCAGGCGGCACGAAATTTCGAGTTTTTCGGTGCACCCCACACAGCGGTTGTGACAACCAGCGCTGATCTGGGAGTGTACGGCGCCGTCGACTGCGGCCTGTACGTCCAGACATTCCTCCTCGCCGCGCAGAGCCTCGGCCTCGGCGCTATCCCCCAAGCCGCGTTCGCCGCGCACTCTCCGTTCATCCGTGACTTCTTCGATCTGCCTGAAGATCGGCTTGTCGTCTGCGGGATTTCCTTCGGATATCCCGACCGTGACCATGCGGCCAACGGATTCCGCACCCGCCGTGCCGCGGTCGGCGACACCTTCGCCTGGGTTGACCGCTGACAGATCCACATCACACGACCGAGGCCATCCAACCCCTTCACAACCTGGGGCGGATGGCCTCGGTCGCGTCGTGCACGTCAGCAACGTGTGACGGCTTCAGGTATTCCCCTCCCGCCGTCGTGAGCCGCCCTGGCCAGGGGGTGCTTCCATCCTGGCGGAAGTGTCGAGCGCTTCCAGACTCGCGAGGGCCATATCGCAAAGCAGCGAGCCGATTTCCGGCGTGGACGCTATCCCGCCGGACCTAGTCGCATTCGACATCATCAGCGCCTGAGTCGCACGAGTCGCTGTCTTCAGCGTATCTTCTGTCCACCCCGGGTAGCACTTCGCAAGGCAGTTCGACCACCGCTCGACATACTGTCGCTGTCGGCGTTGATACCGCCTCCGGTGCTCCCCCTCGAGGGATCTGTGTTCGCGTTCCCACACTCCTGCCAGCATGCGGTGTGTTTGCGCAAACTTGATGAAGCCCCGCACAAGTTCGCCCAGTTCAACACGATGATCACCCCCCGACTCGGGCATACCCATCAGCAAGGCATCGATCGCACGGTCGAACAGCGTCGACAGAATCTCATTCTTGCCTTGGAAGTGCCGGTAGATCGCTGACCCACTGACGCCAGCAGCCTGACCGATCTCATCGACACCCACACCGTCGAATCCCCGTTCGAAGAACAACTTCTCCGCCGCCTCGAGGATCCGTTCATCCCGTTCCATGTACGTAACATTACCCCACTACCACGTGGAAACGATCGTTCATCGACAGATCGAATCTATACAAGCGGCTCGGCGGCGAGCAAGATCATCCAACTGAGCCATACACGGAGTTCACAGCTATACCAGGCGCGACCGCGACACACGCCACATAGGATGAACACCGTTCCTGCCACCCTCCATACCTCTAGCTTTGTCGTAAACGACTATTTACAATACGCACAGTAGTGAGATCGAGACGATCACCGTTCGTGCGTCGGTACGGCGCCCTGAAGCTTCTAATCACTGAGCGGGAGGATGCACCGTACTCAGGCCGAGCATCGTCAGTGTCGAAGGCAAGATGCTGCGGTTTCCGTAGATGAATAACAAAGAAAGGCCGAGAAATTGAGTAAATTCGATGCGGCGATCCTCGAGTTCGCGCGCAGATGGCTGCCCTACGGCGGTCCCCCACCGGACGAAATTTGGGTCGAGTTCGGTATGAGCGCCCGCAGATACGAACAACACCTGCTGACGATGCTCGATACCGTAGCGTCGCGAAACATTCCGCCCAACGACCGCGCCACCTTGCGAGCACAACTGGTCGAGAAACGTCTACCACGGAGGATGCTGTCCCGACCCGCTATGACGAGGTAAGCCGATCATCCTTGTTCACTTGCGCTTCTTTCCGACCCACGAAAGCACTCCTGATGCCCAAACCTGTGCCCGAATTTGACGAGTCATTGCTCGTCGTGTCCGAGATCAAATCGTATGCGGCGGGTGTTCCTGCGGTGTTGGTTTCGCTCAGGCGTGGGGTGGAGCAGATGGGTCCGGTGCGCACGGCCCGGACTTTCTTCCGGCTGAATCAGCGGCACGGGTTCGACTGCCCGGGCTGTGCGTGGCCGGAGACGCCGGGGCACCGTAAGCATGCGGAGTTCTGTGAGAACGGGGCGAAGGCGGTCGCCGAGGAGGCGACCACCCGCACCGTGACCCCGGAGTTCTTCGCCGAGCATTCGGTGGCGGACCTTCTGGGTCGCACCGAGTTCTGGCTGGGGCAGCAGGGCCGCCTGACGCATCCGATGGTGCTGCTGCCCGGGGCCACGCATTACGAGCCGATCGGGTGGGACGCGGCGTTCGCGCTGATCGCCGGGGAACTGCGGGGTCTGGCGTCGCCGGACGAGGCGGTGTTCTACACGTCCGGGCGCACCAGTAACGAGGCGGCGTTCCTGTATCAGTTGATGATCCGGGCGTTCGGGACGAACAACCTGCCGGATTGTTCGAACATGTGCCACGAATCCTCGGGTAGTGCGTTGGTGGAGA